>PKSX01000145.1 GCA_002869435.1 Marinilabiliales bacterium
TCATTGTCCAGGTCGGCAATAGAGAAATAACTTGGATTATCGAGCTGTGTGTTACTCCATGTTACCAACTGTTCTGTAAAAACCTGACTTCCATCATTGAACCAGATAGAGAAATCGTCGTCATCTGTTGATGCCGTGATAATATCGGGGTAACCATCACCATTCATATCGTGTACTTCAAACTGAGACGGATTGTCTAAAGCTGAGATTACTGTATGCTCCTCATAAGTACCATCATTTAATAATTCAAACCATGACAGTGTTTCATCAGTTGCAAATGCCAGAATATCCAGATCTCCATCCAAATCGAGATCAACCCTGCGCAAACAGTCCGGAATGGGAATATAGGATGAAAGTTTTACATTGGTGAATATAAAACCACCGCCATTGTGGAAATATCCAACTTCATCTTTGTATGCTGTTGAATAAGCAAACTCCGGATAATTGTCTTGATTGGCATCGAATGCTTCCAGATAATTGGAACTTACTTCCAGTTCAAAAGAATACATATCGGTAAAACTCATTGTAGGCCCGGGGTTATTTCCTCTCAATGCGTAAAAAGAATAGTTGCTGGTGTTTTCGTCTTTATATGATACATCTTTCACACCGTCAAAATCGTAATCCTGTACCAGAACCGTACTTACATCAACAGATGTTCTGATATTATGACGGGTCCAGCCGGCATCCTGCAGCCAAAACAACTCATTCTGTACATTATCTGCTATCACCAAATCTCCGATGCCGCTGTTATCAATGTCAACAAAGTGAACATCGTTGATATCCACATCACCGGTACTTTCATAAATGATCAATTCAGTAAAAACGTTTGCACCGTCATTGATCATGATTCCGATTTCTTCAGTATCGAATGGGAAATAATTGGCCTTGGTAATGAAATCATAATCACCATCATTCTGATAATCGAAAACATAAATGTCCTTTGAGAAATCGACCCTGTCAATTTTTGTGGCTGTAAATGCTCCTGCATTATTCTCATAAAGGTAAATATCGTAAAAACCGCCATTGTATACATTGAAAAAAATATCAACATCACCATCATTATCACAATCAACTACTGTAATGTATTTAATATCAGGCAGTGTATCAGTAATGAATGTATAAGTAAAATTCTCACTTCCATCATTATTTAACCAGAAAAGTATTCCAGAACTTCCATTAAATCCTACAATATCCATGTCGGTATCTCCGTCAAAATCAACCAAATCTATGTCGCGAACCCAAACGGAGTCGAAAATGGATATGGTTTCGAAATTGGTACCGTCTAAATTCTTGAACCATGTAATTCCACCCAAACCACAAGCAACAATATCTTCAAAAGTATTGTCGTCAATATCGGCTACTTTTTCAGTGTATGGATCCGGAAAGTTACCGGTTATTATGGTTTCATCGAAGCTTTGGGAGAAAGCAATGACACTTGAAAGAATGAAAATGAGAGATAAAAATGTTTTCATAATCCTTAGTTTTTAGGAAAAGTTATCAAATATACTTTAAAAATCATAGTATTCCAAAAGTTATGTTATTGAAGATCAATAATCAGATGTCTGTCCTACTCTAAATTTTTAATCCAATTTGGTGTATCCCCCGGAGCCGGCTTCCTCCCATACAGAAAATTATCCATCTTCAATGCGAAACGCCTGAAAAGATAAGAGTTTTTAAGGCCCTTTCTAACAAAATTATGCAGGAGATTATTCGGATGTGAATACGGGCAAACCGCCATACATCGACCACAATCGGTGCCACAAACGGTCCAGTATTTAAAACATTCTTCCTGGTTTATTTGCCAGCGGATATCGCCATTAATATCTTCACGATCTTGATGAGAGATGGCTTTTCCAGGGCAGCAATCGGCACATTTTTTACATATTCGACAGAAATCTATGACATCGGGGGCAAAAGTGGGTGAGTCAATATTCAAAGGTGCATTTGTAGTAACCACTCCAATTCTTACTCTTGGTCCCAGATTGGGTGTCATAAGCAGGCCCATGCGCCCGAGCTCTCCCAATCCGGCATCTTTGGCTACTAAAGGAGCAATGACTTCATATCTGCCATCAATATGAGCCAAACTTTCATAACCAATATTTCTCAGAAAAGATGCAAGCTGCATGGCAATACTGCCGGCATTCATATATTGAAGCCCGGATTCCATAACGGTGCTTCCGGCCGGTGCAGCAGCCATCATGTCCTTATCCATTTCCACAGTAAAGGCTATGGCATATTTATGATCGAGGGTACAATCATTACCGTAATTATGTTTGCGCCCTAGTTTGCTGTAGGTATGATAATCTTTGAGTTCTGTAATACCGCAATCCACTGCTCCCAGTTTTTTCGACCAGGATTTTAAATACCGAGTGAGCTGCTTTGCATCAAGATCTTTCTTAATCGGTGCAGGATCTTTATACAAATGATCATGATAAGCCTCTACAGTTTCAAAACTGGCATTGGCCGATGCAAACTGAAAGAGATTGTAATAGGTTGAGCCTTCGGAAAGTAATCCCGGATTTGCCTTAAGCCTTTCATCCGTTTCTTTATTCTCAGGTCGTTCCGAATAATAGCTTTTATGATTTTCAGAGCCCTCTTTCAATCTGATTCTCGAAAACATAATGTCGCGCTCATCAACCTTATTGCTGAAAGTATAATCATAAATCTTTTTCCTCTTATTAAAAGGCAAAACAAGAACAATAAATGCCAACGAAATGAATCCTGAAATACCAAGTAGCACATGATTTTGATATGGAAAATCAAGAAAGGGAATTACCAGAAACAGGGCAGGGAAGAGCAGTAGGATTATTGATTTCTTTACTGAATAGTACTCTTTTTCAAGAGCAGATAAAATAATCAGTACAAAAACCATGAGGAATAATAATGCTCCAATGGTCAGTGAAATGATGTCGGGAATATCCGGATTGAAACTCATTATGCTAATGTAGGAGAAAGCTTATTTTTTTACCGACATAATCCCCGGCGCAACAGTGCTATGACCGCCAACAGCTTTATACATACAAAATACTTCTGTGTCATTGTGTACCACCCAAACATCGAGTGTGTCTCCGTTTGAAATGGTCTCTAAAGTGTAAAACTGTGTAAGGGTAACCGTTTCACCACCATGTGTCTTAAGATCATACCCTGCATCCTCGCAAGCCAAACATTTTAAGCCCCAATTCGGACCATCCATGTCTTTGGGTAGCAATTCCTCGAATGAGTTTCCTTCGCCTGTGACTTCAATATTCCATCTGGCGAGTTCTTTTGTTATGAAATCTCCGTCCATATTCTCATTTTCAGTTTGTTCTTCTGTAACGGAGTCTTCTCCTGTATTCATGTTTTCTGCTTCATTGTTTGCACATTTTGCAATCAATACTATGGCAATAATAAATATATATTTCATTTTTTGTTTAAAAATACAAAAAATATTGATTTTCATTACCTTTACCGCTGAAACAAAACTGAGTTATGGTTTTTCGCACTTTCTTGCTCTTCATTACCATTGTGTTCGTTACGACGCAGGTATCTTTTTCTCAAACAATACCATGGGAAAAGGATGCTTTAACCTGGAATGATTTTAAGGCTCCGGCAGTTGATTCATCTGACCAAAACAGTAATCTGGTGTATTATATTTCTTACCAAGAAGAAAGCCTTGTAATCAATGACACCATTCTTGAGCGAATAAGAGTCGATGCCGTAATGGATTGCGATTCATCATGGGTGCGATCAGAGCATAAAACAGAACAATTCTTGAGCTATAATCAGGTTATTTTCGATATTGCCGAACTCTATAGGCGTAAGGCGCAGTACATGATGAACAGGGCGGTTTATTATCATCAGATTGATAGTATTTATCATGCCATGCTTCTGGAATGCAGAAACCGGACAGAAAGTTTCAAACTTGCATCAGAAAATGGAAAAATGGATGCAGTGGTCCATACATGGAGTGATAAAATCGAAATCGAAATAAGTTCATTTCCTGCGACTCAAGGAATACCGGAGATTAAGCCCAGACTTTTTGCTTATGGTATGTCTGTTGCACTTGGATATGGCAGGTATTCCGGTAGTTTAGGAGATGCTTTTACAGGGTTTCCGATGTTCGCGCTGGGTTTTGAAATGGCTCTGGGAAAGCCTGTTTTATCGGTTATGGGAAGTATAGGGCTTTCTCAAATGAAAAATATTCATGATTTCGATGGTACAATAATAGGGAATGGAACATTGGTTATTCCATCTGTTATTGCTGCTACAATTGATTATCCGGTTATTCAGAATGATAAGCATCGTTTAGCTCCTTTTCTTGGAATTGGTGTGTTTCAGAATTCGTTTCCGGAAGAAGATTCAATTGCGCTTACACTAAATGATTATTGCCCTCTTTTTGTAGTGGTATACGAACGGAGAATGCGTACAGCAGTTAGCCTGATTCCAATGCAGAAAGTACCCGGTGTGCTGCAGAGCAATGAAACCCACTGGCAGTTCAAGCTTTATCTTTCACCTGTGCAATTTACACCGGAGTTATCGGGATTGAGCTTAAATCTTTCAGTAGGTTTCTTATGGATGAACAGAAAGTTTTGGCTAAAGAATCAGAAAAATACCGCTTTAGAGTATCATTTTAAAGTTGATTGATATTATCATTTTTGATTTTAAACAGAATTGTATTTAATTTTGATAATGAAAACCAAGAATCCTCTCAATAAATAGAGAAAAACTGCGTTTGACGAAAACAAAACTGCCATGAGCCATACATACGACTTAAATACAATTGTAAAATCAGATCACTTGTTTTTGATCTCAGGTCCCTGCGTTGTTGAGAGCCGTGATATTATGATGCGTACTGCTGAGAAACTTAAGGAAACCACAACAAAACTTGGCGTTCCGTTTGTTTTCAAATCTTCATTTATGAAAGATAATCGCAGCTCACTAAAATACTATCATGGGCCGGGTCTTGCGGATGGATTGGCAATTTTACAGGAAATTAAAGAGCAGTTTAATGTTCCGGTTCTATCGGATGTACATTACCCTGAACAGGTAAACGAAGCAGCCCGGGTGCTTGATATAATACAGATTCCGGCGTATCTTTGCATGCAAAGCAGTTTGGTTGTGGAAGCTGCAAAAACCGGTAAATATATCAACCTGAAACATGGACAGTTTCTTTCTCCGCAAAATATGATGAAGCCGGTTGAGAAGGTTGAAAGTACAGGCAATAAGAACATACTTCTGACCGAGAGGGGGTATACTTTTGGATATAACGACCTGGTGGTGGATCCACGTGCCTTCTTTGATCTTGGGAGAATTGGATACCCGGTTATTTTTGATCTTACTCATTCCATACGTCGTTATGGTATTCCCAGTGCTGATCCGGCGGGTGGTTTGCGTGAATATTTGCCAACACTTGCGCGGTCAGGAGTTGCTGCAGGAATTAACGGGCTCTTTATTGAAGCACATCCGAAACCGGAGGAAGCATTATGTGATGCTGCCAGCCAAATGTATACGCAAGATGTGGAGGAGTTTTTAAAGCCCCTTCTTGAATTGCATTCTGTTATAAAAAAATATATGTGATATGGAACTCTATCTTGATTCAGTAAACCTTGATGAAATAAAAGAAGCATCGAAGTTAGGATATTTGACAGGCCTTACTACTACACCTACATTTATGGTACGTGATGGTGTGCAGGATATCGATGCCCGAATGCTCGAACTGGCAGGTTATGTAAATATTCTGCAGGTGGAAGCACTTGGGAATACCGCTGAGGAAATACTTGATGAAGCTCAAAGATTAATAGGAATTGGCCTTGACCCTCAGAAAACAGTTTTTAAAATTCCGATTTCGCTGGAGGGAACACGTGCTTGCAAGATGCTGGTTGATAAAGATCTAATGGTGAACCTTCATTTAGTGTACACCGTTCAGCAAGCTTATATGGGTTTTGCTGCAGGTGCCACATATATTTGTCCGCTTGTTGGTCGCTTGCAGGATCAGGGACACGATGCCCTAGGACTCATATACGATTGCGTGGATATATCCCGTAAATATAACTATGATTCGAAAATCATGTTTTCTTCAGTACGCAATGTTGAGCATATTCGCAATGCTCTTAATATTGGTGTTCAAACCATTACTGTGCCCTGGAAAATTTTGAAAAAACTTACCGACAATCATTTCACAGAAATCGGAACAAATCAGTTTATTGAAGATACACGTATTATGACAGGACGAGTATCCGATGCTGCACGCAGGGGGGATGTGAAAATTGATAAATCAGCAAAGATCTCGGATGCACTGCTAATGATGACTAAATCAAAGCTTGGCGCCGTGGCCGTGATGGATGAAAATGATACTGTTTTTAGAATCTTTACCGATGGTGATTTACGTCGTTTGCTGAATGAAAAAGATGGTTCGGTTCTCGATATGCAGCTTCATACTCTTGGATCTCATTCTTCTGTTTTCGTTGATGCCAATGCAACTTTGTTTGAGGCAAAAAATCTTTGCAAAGAAAAAGGGGTTGATAATCTGATTGTTATGTCGGGTAGTGAATTTATTGGTTTACTTGATATTCAGGATCTGATATAATGGATGCTTTCGCAAAATTTCAAAGTATTGGTGCAGAAACACTCATTTCATTTGATGATTTTGAGAAAAGAAATAATGAGCTGAAAGCCTATGTTTTTGATTGGGATGGTGTTTTTAATTCTGGTGTGAAATCAACGGATGGAGGTTCGTCCTTTAGTGAACCGGACTCCATGGGAATTAATATGCTTCGTTTCAGCTATTTTCTTAAGCATGGGAAACTGCCATTCACAGCTATTATTACCGGTGAGATTAACGAAACAGCACAGAAGTTTGCCAGACGTGAACACTTTGACGCTCTGTGGATGCATGTAAAAAACAAGGGTGTGGCATTGAAGGATCTCGCCGCACAAAATACATTTATACCAGCTGAAGCTACTTTTACTTTCGATGATATTCTAGATTTGGGAGCAGCCGATATCAGTGGTTTACGTTTCTATGTAAGACGAAAAGCTGCACCTATGCTGGAGGACTATATCTCCGAGAATCATCTGGCAGATTATATTACTGCCTGCGATGGAAATAGCTATGCTGTACGCGAGGTTTGTGAATTTCTAATAGCATTGAATGGTAATTATACGGAGACCATCAATAATCGCAAGGCGTTCTCGGAAAAGTATGCGGAATATCTCAAGCGAAGAAACGAAGTGAATACACAGTTTGAGACCCTGAAGTAGTTTACAGCTTAAATAATCTTTTATCAAACGAAAACTCCTCAGTTTTAATGATTTTAATCTGACGTGTATCTTTATGATGTGGATTTATCAGAAAATTGAAATCTCCCTGAACTACCGCACTGGGAACTTTCAGTACGAGAAATTCTGAGTCTTTTATGAATTGATCACCAATCTCCTGAGTAAAATGCGCATGGGGGAACGTATTCCAGTCAGAACTCAATTCTTCGGGATTAACTACACTGATTTTTGCCTTTTTTCCAATTTCGATCGTTGTCAAATAATAGTTCCTGGGTGTAATTCCCAACGGGAAATGTACAGCTACTTCTGCCATGCATAATGCCCTTGAACTACTTGTGTAAACCATAGCGGTACCTCTGCTGTTCCATCGCCCGCCAGCTAATTCTGCACCTTTCCCGGATAAATCACGGCAATACCTTTCTTTGCTAAGTCTGTATACTTTCATTACAAAACGCCATGTTCAATTCGGATGAGCTCATCGCTAAGCATATTAATGCCAAATGTGCTGCTGAGAAAACTGATGGGTTTCTTTCCCCCCAAAGCAATGCTTTCAGAATTGAGCCAGGTATAAAAAAGCTTATTGTTACCGAAAACTTCAACTCCTTTTAGATATATGATCATGATTTGGAGTATTCTTTCGGAATAAATAGGTTCAAAACTGCGATCTTCTTTTTTGTATCGCTGAAATGTGCGTGTTGAGATTTGTAAAAATGAAGCCCAGTCGGATTGCGTAAAGGGACTGTCTTTGGTGAAATTATCAAATTCTTTATAATCCAAACCATCTTCAACATATTCTATGTAGGCGAATACTTTTCGATCGTCGGTGAGGCCGTAACGAACTTGAATTTCTGCTGCAATATTTCCTTTTTCGTCTTTCATTACCACAAATATACGACAAAAATGCTTTAATTACAACAATGTTGTCATATTTTCCGTATTTTAACATTTTCTCATATCTGTTTTCGTTAATAACTTCAATAAATCCACTGCATACTGAAATAGATATCATATTATCTTTGTATTTCATTATGGAACCTGCTTTTTTAAATCATTTAAATGAAGTTCAAAAAGAAGCTGTGCTGCAAAGCGACGGGCCTGTTATGGTATTGGCCGGTGCCGGTTCCGGGAAGACAAGAGTTCTGACATATCGGGTAGCGTATTTGCTTTCTCATGGTGTAGAGCCGTATAATATTATGGCACTCACATTTACAAATAAAGCTGCCAATGAAATGAAAGAACGTATTATTGGCCTGGTGGGTGACCAGAAAGCAAAATCTTTGTGGATGGGAACTTTCCACTCGGTTTTCGCGAAAATTCTTCGCTTTGAGTGTGAACGTATTGGCTATCCAAATAATTTTACCATTTACGATACCGATGATTCCAAATCTGTACTCAAAGCCATTGTGAAGCAGTTTCAGTTCGATGATAAAGCATATAGTCCAGGATTTCTGCTCAACAGAATATCATCAGCAAAAATGAATTTAATTGATCCTGAAATGTATATGCAGGATCCTGAGATTCAGTATGCAGATAAACAGGCAAATAAGCCATTGGTGGGGCAGATTTATAAAGAATACTGGAATCGGTGCCGTCGTTCCGCCGCAATGGACTTCGACGATATTCTCTATAATACAGATCTTTTGTTTCGTGAGTTTCCCGATGTATTGTTGAAATATCAAAACCGTTTTCAGTACATACTGGTTGATGAGTATCAGGATACAAATTTCGCACAGTATCTTATTATAAAGAGACTAGCCGCATTAAGACAGAATATTGCTGTTGTAGGCGACGACGCACAAAGTATTTATGCCTTTCGCGGTGCCAATATTCAGAATATCCTCAATTTCAGTAAAGATTACCCCGACCATAAGATATTCAAACTTGAGCAAAATTATCGTTCAACCAAAAATATTGTCGATGCAGCCAATAGTGTGATAGTTCACAATAAATCACGCTTGCACAAAGAAGTATGGACCGATAATGAAGGAGGTGAGCAGATTTCATTACTGAAATCTTCCAATGATGCTGAAGAAGCTTTAATGATTGCCAATGCTATTTTCCATAACCGAATGACATATCAGCTTAATAATAGCGACTTTGCCATTCTGTACAGGACCAATGCTCAGTCAAGGGCATTGGAAGAAGCGATGCGTAAACTCAATATTCCTTATCGTGTTTATGGTGGTATTTCTTTCTATAAGCGAAAAGAAGTTAAGGATATGCTCGGGTATTTCCGTTTAGTGGTCAATCCGTCTGATAATGAGGCCTTTTTCAGGGTTGTGAATTATCCTACACGGGGTATTGGGAACACTACGATCAATAAATTGTCATTATTGGCTACGCAGTATGAAAAGCCCATTTGGGATATTGTGGAGAATCTGGACAAAATACCAAATGATCTCAATAGTGGAATCAGAAGAAGGCTCGGCGATTTTTATACACTCATAAAAAACTTCCAGCTCATTGAAGAAAAAACACCGGCCTACGAACTTGCCAAAAAAATTGCAGCGGCCAGTGGTATGATGAAAGCACTCTTTGAGGATAAAACACCGGAGGGTGTCAGTCGTTATGAGAATCTTGAGTCTATAATGAACGCGGTGAAGATCTTTGAGGATGAATTTGCAGATGAAAATCCGGATGCTACAGCTCGTTTGAGCGATTTTATGCTTCAGGTTGCCTTGCTTACGGATATGGATGAAAAGGA
>PKSX01000109.1 GCA_002869435.1 Marinilabiliales bacterium
AAATTGAAGAGGCGGTTCAGAAAGCCACCCCGTGGATTCTGATTTTGCTGAAAAAACATATTACCTCCTTTTGTATTTATTCCTCCAATACATTAGCATAATAATACCAAACAACATACCACCGAGGTGAGCAAAGTGTGCCACATTGTCTCCTGCACGGTTAGATACACCCATGTACAACTCCAGTAAACCATATATTATGACAAAGTACTTAGCTTTAATTGGAATAGCGAAGTACACATAAATCATCTGGTTTGGAAATAACATTCCAAAGGCTAGCAGAATGCCAAAAACAGCACCTGAAGCACCGACAGTTCCGGTATTCAGTAGTAAATTCAGACTGGCCATTTTTGCATCTATATAATTCATGCCGGTGTTGAGTGCATCGAGGCCATTTTGATATACGTCGGCAACCTGCTCAGGTGTTAGCTGTGCTTCAATTGAACTTATTCGGAAATAATATACCAGCATTTGTATTAAACCTGCACCAACACCAGTAACCATGTAGTATGTGAGGAACTTCTTGCTTCCCATTGTATTTTCAAGAAGGCCACCAAACATCCATAGTGCAAACATATTGAAAAACAGATGCCAGAAGCTGCCATGCATAAACATGTAAGTCACAAACTGATATACCTTGAAGTTTTGTGACGCAAAGTAATGAAGTCCTAAAATATCGTATAAATCTGTTCCGCTACGCTGCAGGCCAAGAGTGGCAAGAAAAAAAATGACATTTATAATCAGCAGGTTTTTAACAACCGGCGGAATAACCATTCTGCCACCAACTCTGTATTTATTCATATTTATTAGTCTTTACTTAGCAGTGTCGTCAGTTCATCAGATGAAATAATACGAAATATTCTACGGCCGTCGGGAGCAATTTCGGGATTTGAACTTTGAAAAAGACCAGAAACCATTCTTTGCATCATTTCCTGATTTAATACACGACCTTCGGGGATGCTCAATTTTCTTGCCATTGACAGAATGACAGACTTTCTGAAATCCTTACGCAATTTTGCAGACGATTTAAACTCCTCTAAAATACTCTCCAGCAAACCTGCAATACTATTATTCTGTAAATCTATACCATGGGGTAATGCACTGACACTAAAAGTATCGGGGCCCAATTGAGATATGACAAATCCTGATTCATTCAGTTCGTCAGAAATTTCGGCCATAAGTTCTGCATCTGATCGTGCAAGGCTAATGCTCTCTGGAAACATGAGCTGTTCGGATGAGGCCTGAACATCGTCATTTTTCTGAATTAATTCATCAAAGAGAATTCGCTGGTGCGCCAGATTTTGATTTACCAGGAGCAGGCCTGATTTCATTGAACTGGCAATGAAGCTATTGGCAATTTGTATGTATGTTTCATACGATGCCTTTTCAGACCTGGATTCTTCGGGAATAAGAGAACCGGAACTATCCTTTGGCCCATCATTATAAAACTCCATTTGTCTATCCACTAGCTCATCACGGCTAAATGCATCTACCGGCTGAATTTTATTTTTAAACGGGTTATAATCGGGATTTACTTTTATGGTCGGGGGTTTTATTTCTTTATTTTTATCTTGTTTAAAATTAAGTGTCGTTTCCGATTCGAAATCTATACTCGGCATAGCATGATGCAAACCCAGTGAACGGCGTACCGCACTGGCTATAATTGACGCCACCATACGTTCGTCTCTGAACTTTATTTCAGTTTTTGTAGGATGAATATTGATATCGATCTCAGACGGATCCAAATTTATGAAGAGATAATAACCTGGAAAAGCATCGGTATGAATAAGCCCTTCAAATGCATTGCGCAGAGAATTATTGATATATGAACTTCTAATATAGCGGTCGTTTATGAACAGGTATTGTTCTCCCCTGGTCTTCTTGGCATGTTCAGGTTTTATTATATAGCCATTCAGCTGTACATCTACAGTTTCTTCTTTTACCGGAATAAGCCTTTGCTGATAAGCTTTTCCAAAAAGCCCGATAATACGCTGATGCAGATTAGAAGAACGAACACCTATCAAGAGCTTTTTATCATCAAAAATCTCAAAGGCAATCTTAGGGCTGGCGAGTGCTGCACGATAGAACTCATCCCAGATATGACGCATTTCGGCATTATTCGATTTCAGAAACTGCCTTCGTGCGGGAATATTAAAAAACAGGTCTTTCACTGCAATACTTGTACCCACTGACGTGGAGCACATTTCCTGCGAGATATGTTTAGATCCTTCGATGATAATATGTATACCAGCTTCTGATTCAGATTCTCGGGTTTTCAATTCCACTCGCGCAACTGAGGCAATAGAAGCCAGTGCTTCTCCCCGGAAGCCGTATGAGTGAATGGCAAAAAGATCTTCGGCTTTATTTATTTTTGAAGTAGCATGTCTTTCGAAAGCCATACGAGCATCGTTTACACTCATACCCAAGCCATCATCAATAACTTGAATAAGTGATTTACCGGCATTGGAGACAATAAGCGTAATCTTCGATGCACCTGCATCGACAGCATTTTCGAGTAATTCCTTCACTACGGAAGATGGGCGCTGTACTACCTCGCCGGCAGCGATCTGATTGGCAACGGAATCGGGAAGCAGACTAATAATATCTGACATGAATCTGTCCTTAGATCATAATAATCAGATAGGTCAGCAGAATTGCAATGATAATATACATTGTGATATTGATGGTTTTTTTACGGGTAATTCTGTCAATATCTCTTTGCCAATATCTGTTGGCTCTTTCATCATCGCGTGCTGAATCTGAATTTTTCTTCTCTGCACCTGTCACCGTTTCTTCCTCTTCAGGATTGTAATAGATCGGTGTGTAGCCGAACTTCCTGGGCTTGGGAACATGAAACATTTTAAACTTCATCTCTTCAAAAATTTAGATACTACAAATATACGATTTTTCAACGAACAATCCCTACTATATATTACATGTGTACACGGATGCTTTTTTGTCACCCAAAGGCTGTCAAACTGACATCAAAAAACATGGATTGTTTAGCGGGTAACAAAATCATGGCTCATTTTCAGCCACATAATTATAACGCAAAAAAACGTGGCATATTTTTCATAGAGCAAGAATTAAAAAAAATGAAGAGTATTCAATCCTATTCAGAGTTATGTGATTTGCTGAAATGCAACGAACAATCCTTTCTGCTCTTGTACAAGAAAGGGAGTGAGAACAGTGATTGTGCCTACACTCAATTATCAGAGGCAGCCAATGAAACAGAAGAGAAGAACGTATATGCAGCAGATGTGAATTCAGTTCGGGATATACATACAGAGTTCAATATAACAACTGCGCCAAGCTTGCTGGTGTTCAATAACAGCATCCTGAAAAACACCTATAAAGGATGCAATGGAAAGGACTTCTTCAAAGGTGTAATAGAAAGCCATGTTTTTTCCGCATCAGGCGAGGAAGGCAGCAGCCAGCCATCAGTAGATGTATACAGCACTCCAACCTGCAGTTGGTGTAACAAACTCAAATCTTATCTGAAAAAGAACCGGATCAGCTTTAACGACATTAACATTGCAGCCGACCAATCGCTTGCTGAGGATCTGGTTCGTCAAACCGGACAGCAGGGTGTACCTCAAACCAATATCGGTGGCGAATGGATAGTTGGTTTTGACAAAAAACGGATTGACGAATTACTGAATATTAACGTATAAAAACGAAATAAAATGAAAGAACTTCAACCGGTAAATCAGCAGGTTGTTCTCGACATCAGTGATGATAGCAAAGAACAAAAAACTGCATCGGGCATTATCATTCCCGACACAGCCAAAGAAAAACCTATGCACGCCAAAGTTATTGCCATTAGTAATATCGACAATGCAGAAGTATCGGCAGGCGACATCGTAATTTATAAGAAATTCGGAGGTACTGAGGTCGAATTTGAAGGCAGAAAATATCTCATTCTACCCTATGCAGATATTTTGGCTAAAATTGTTGAGACAGAAAGTATTTAAACTCAATAAAAACAAAAAACCACGTAGCCGCGTGGTTTTTTTATTGGAAATTACTATGACTTAGAGCAGTATTTAATATGTTTATTTGTAGTTTTGCACTACAAAACTAAATTCAATCTTTTATGAAAAGAACATTTTTATCTTTAATTATTGCTTTCCTGATTACTTCATTAAGTGCACAGGAAATCAATCCTGTAATGATCAGTTCTGATGCAGAAATTGCTCCGGGACTAATTCAAAACGCTCCTCAAAAAGGAACCAATGCGCTATGGGATATCCATTTCTCATTTGATGCAAGTACTGCTGCAGGTGGGGATTTAGGCATGGCCGGAGTTGCATTTATTAACAATGAGTATTGGGTTTCTCGCTGGGCAAATGACACCTTATACAGATTTTCCACAGCAGGCGTTATGCTTGAAGAGTTTGTTATTACCGGTCTATCAGGAACGAGGAGTATTACTACAGATGGAACTTATTTGTATATCGGAAATGCAAGTAATACCATTTATCGTGTTGATCCAACAACAAAAGCTTTGGCACCACCACATATAACATCTGCTTCAGCCAATGCTTCACGTTTCCTCACCTATGATCCTACTTTAGATAGTGGCTCAGGTGGTTTCTGGACAGGTAATTTCAATACAGACATTGATGCTATAAGCATGAGTGGCACTGTATTAACTACCATTGCAGCAGCTACCCATACTTTAGGCGGAATGTATGGTGCAGCATTTGATAATCTATCACCCGGTGGTCCATATTTATGGGTTTTTCATCAGGGTGGAACCAACCAAACTCAGCTTACGGCTTTGCAATTACCCGCCGGGACACCAACGATTTACGATCATGATGTATTGGCTGATATTCAAAGTACATACAGCTTAACTTCATCACTGGCTGGTGGTGCATTCATAACGGATCAAATCAGCTCGGGAAACACATCAATTGTTTGTTTAGCTCAGGGAACTCCGGTAAATGTCGTAGTTGCTCTGGAAATTGATATTGCTGCCGCCCTGGAAGACGTGGAAGTAACATCAGTTATTCCTCAAAAGGGGTATACACAAATCCCATCTTCACAAGTTTTTGCTGAAACATTCGATATTGACTACAGAAACGCAGGTACTGTTGCAGCAGACACAATTTATGCTGATATTGATTATCTTTTTAATGGCGGACTAATTTCAAGCGAGACTGTTTATGCAACGTCTATAGCCTCAGGAGCCACTGGAACATTAAATAGTACTGCTTTCACTCCATTAAATGGTACAGGAACATACACTATTGATGTAACGCTAAGACCTGATGCATCGCTAAATGATTCAAATCCGGATAACGACACACTGAGTTTCTCATTCATGGTTACAGATTCAGTATTCGCAAGAGATGATAATATTCCTGATGGTGGAAATGGTTATGCAATTAGTTCAATAGACTGGGGATATGGTGCTGCTCTTTACGAACTCGCTGCAAATGACACTTGTGCAGGCATTTGGGTAAATCTTGCCACACCTGTTCAAGATGACACCACTTATGCAATTATTTACAGCATTAATGCCGGAACACCTGACACTGAAATTGCAACAGGAGATATTACCATAATTAACTCAACTCAAAACATTTACTATCTTCAATTCAGCTCACCTGTTGCATTAACAGCCGGTGATTATGCATTTGGGTTATACGAAGGAGTTGGTACAACAATAAATCTTGCTCAATCCAACACATTGCTTAAAACAGGTGTAAACTTTTTCTATACTTCCGGATCAGGATGGATGACTTCTGGTATTGCAACTACTCGCTTTATCAGACCTATTCTGACTAATTCTGCAGCAAGCTCTGCAATTGAGGAGAACAATCAAAACTTTATTGTTTACCCAAATCCAGCCAATGAAAGCATTACAATCTCATTTGCTGCGAATACTTCAATCAATCAGAATATTAGCATTTCTGACTTAAGTGGAAGAGTAGTGCTAAATGATGTAATTCCTGCCGGAAGCCTGAATCATAATGTCAATTTAGAAGCTCTTAATCAAGGAGTGTATCTTCTTGTTATAGATTTTGAGAATACACAATCTATTCAGAAAATAATAATTGAATAGCCTGTCCTGAATATTTCATTATAAAGCGCCTAATTGGCGCTTTTTTTATTTCACAATAATCGGATAAGATTTTGAAACGTAGATGGCCTTAATTGTACCCCCAAGATGCGTTGCTTCTTTCAGGTCTTGTTTATAGGTACGTTCAAAACTCAGGTTTACCAGCCCTTTTTTTGTTTGATTCCAGTCTGAGGGTTTAATTTCTATACTCGTTGCTCCAACAAGATCAATGGAAACCGAATGTGTAAAAGACGAATCTTTCAAATTACAGGTAAGCACTTCCCCATCGCGCAATGGTTGTCCGACCCATGAGAGCTTAAGAGATTTTGAAGCTTTATACTCGGAAGGCACATTTTCAGGCTCGGCAGGCATCATCTCTATCACGTTGGTGTACGATTTTTGCTCAGTATCGGTAAAAACGAAGCTGTGTTCTGCCATTAAACTTGCACTTTCGGTTTTTTCATAAAATGCACCCAGAAAAATATTCTGAAGCTGAGGCATTTCATTTCCATTCCATGTTACATTACTTCCGGCAGTTAGTCGTAAAGTAGTACCTGCAGAACCACCAAAACGAAATGAAGCAAATCCGGTAACAGTCTGATCAGTAGCATCAACGGTTACACGATACGTCTGATATATTTCTTCCTGAGACACTTTATCACTGTCGGCAACTTCGTTTGAAACACAAGACAAAACCATTAATGAGATTACCGAAATAATAAAACCGAAAAGAACTTTTTTCTTTATCATAAGTTAACAATTTGATGTTAAAAATAAAGCATTTATCACGCCTGCGCAAATTTTTATTGTATTAGTTTTGATAAATTAATCTGCGAAATCATGAAAAAGATTCTTTTATTTCTACTTTTTGCAAGTATCAGTGCAGGAGTATTCTCACAGTTTAACTCCTCATTTAAAAAGAAGTATGAAATTGCCGACAATTACATTTATGACAACAATTTCATTGATGCACTACCACTCTTTTTAGAACTTGAAAACCTTGCACCAAATAATCCAAATATCCAGTTTCATATTGGAGTATGCTATTTGCATACCGTGAATGATAAAGCCAAGTCAATTCCATATCTCGAAAAAGCTTCACAGTCTATTTCAGTGGACTATTACGGGGATTTTAAGGAAACTACAGCTCCGGTTTTTACTTTCTATTATCTTGGCAAAGCATATCACCTTCATAATGAGTTTGACCTGGCCATTGAGAACTACAATAAGTTCAGGTACTATCTGACCACAGAAGACACTAAACTCATGAAAGATGTTGATCGTCAGATAGAAATGGCATATAATGCCAAGAAACTTATTGAGTTCCCAATCACCATCCGCAAGCAAAATCTTGGCGAAGTAATCAACTCAACTTACCCTGATTACTCGCCGGTGATGGCGCCTGATATGACTTATTTTATCTTTACCAGTCGCCGGGAAGGAAGCACAGGCGGAGAAAAAGATCAGACCGGTAAGTATTTTGAAGACCTGTACATTGCCGATTACAACAAAGAAACCAGTAAGTTTTCAAACCTAAGACCGCTTCCCGGCAGTGTAAATACTGATGGACATGAAGCCAGTATCAGTGTTAGCTGGGATGGTCAGTTTCTTTTCATTTATAAAGATGATGACAGAGACGGAAATATATACATGAGTCAGTTTGAAGACGGAGCCTGGAGTACGGCTGAAAAAATGCCTAATGAAATAAATACAAAGAATTACGAGAACCATGCCTGTCTTAGTCCTGACGGAGAAAAACTGTATTTTCTGTCAGATCGTCCCGGTGGATTTGGAGGTAAAGATATATGGGTTTGTAAAAAGATCGGAAATAATAAGTGGAGTGAGGCTGAAAACCTAGGTCCGCGTATCAATACCGAATGGGATGAAGAATCACCGGTACTTCTGTCGGATGGAAAAACCCTGTATTTCAGCTCAAAAGGTCACGAAAGCATGGGTGGATACGATATTTTCTTTTCTATTTTTGAAGACGGTGAATGGTCATATCCTCAAAATATAGGTTACCCGCTCAATACATCGGATGACGATGTTTTCTTTGTTCCCACCCTCGATGGACGAGAAGCTTATTATAGCTCCATTACAGATGAAGGAACAGGAGAAATGGATATATACAGAATCCTCATCACCAGCGACCTGGATCAGCTTGCAATATTAAGTGGCGAAATTAAAGACACGGTGCTGAACCAGGCCATTGCCTCAAAAATTAATGTCTATGATTTTGATTCAGGCGAGCTTTACTCTCAAACAAACACAGATAAGGAAGGACATTACAAATTAACACTTGAAGCCGGAAAAAAATACAAATTGGTTGTTACTACAGAGTCTGGCCTTACTGCCGAAGATATTTTAGAGGTTCCATATAAAGAAGATGAGAATCTAAACTTCTATAAACCTTATTACTTTACTCAAAGCTTAATTGCAATGGAAACCGATACTCTGGTTAACCGCATAAATGTGGGTCAGCGCATGGGAGACCGGTTTGTACTAAGGAATGTATATTTTGACTTTGACAAATCTACTTTAAGACCGGAATCAACAGAAGAGTTAGACCGTTTGGTTGCACTGCTTAATGCTCTGCCGGAAATTAAAATTGAGCTATCAGGGCATACTGATAACAGGGGTTCTGCCAGCTATAACAAGCAATTGTCTGAAGATCGAGCCAAAGCAGTTGTGGATTATCTGATTCAAGAAGGCATCGAGAAAAGCAGACTTACCTATGTTGGATTCGGATTTGACCAGCCTATTGCCACCAACGAAACCGATGCAGGGCGTCAGTTGAACCGTCGTGTGGAATTCCGTATTACAAGTACAAGCGGCAATCTCCAGTATGATAACGACAGCAACCTTGTTGTCATAAACAATCAGAACAGGAATCTGGATCCTAAATACAATGATGTTGTGGTAGATTACCAGCCACGCTGGCATATTATCGGAGGAAGCTTTATGTTCCTTAAAAATGCTGAGAAGTTTAAAGAAGATCTCATTCGCCAGGGTTATACCAGTGCAGAAATTGTAGGTCAGAACAGCACCGGATCATACCGGGTTGCTTATGCAAGCTACCTGAGTAAGGACCGTGCCATGAAAGAGATGCATAAACTGAAAGGTAAAACCGACCGCGACGATTTGTGGTTACTGCAGAAATAAACATTGAACAATACAATTACAGAAGCGCATCATTTGGTGCGCTTTTTTTTGTCAAAACCGAATCAATCCATTATAAAACTTAATCGCATAGTGGTCTGACATGCGGGCTATGTATATGAGTATACTTTCTGTTTTGTGTAAGTCATTGCTCAGATCGTAAATTGGATTACGAGCGTATTTATTAGCCTTATCAAAATACTCGAGCCATTTGTGGTAAGAGCGCTCGAAAAAGCTACGATATTCCTGTCCCTTTTGAATACGATCAAAACCTTCCATCAGATAGTCGAAAACACTATTGAGTACAAGGTCTACATAGGCATTGAAACGGTTTATGCGCTCGTGTCGGTAGATATATTCGTAATTAAATGCCTTGATGTCCTTCATCAGTTCAAATTGCTTCTTATCGAATCGCATTCCGGCTTCAGGGCTGCTGGTTTCGCACAAATTGATAATAAAATTGTGCATAATAGTTGTAGTGAGCACAGCATCCACAGTACCCGGGTATCGCGATGAAACAATACGATTCAATTCCTTAATTTGATCATGTGAAAGTATGCGCAAACGCAGAGCATCTTCTATATCACGGCCCAGATAGGCAATTTTGTCGGCAATCTTCACCACACAGCCTTCCCAGGTATAGGGCTGGAACTGATTCGGTCGCTGAATTTCCTTCAAATCAATAGCTTCATCACGTGGCTGCAGTGCCTCTTCAT
>PKSX01000155.1 GCA_002869435.1 Marinilabiliales bacterium
CAAACCGGTATCAATGGCCATCATATCTGCATAAAACGGGTTAAACGTAACGCTCTCTCCATAAAAGATTCGGTTACGAACATGCAACTCAGCTGACAGATTTTTCTTGTATTTAGCGGAAAACTGCAGACGGTTATGTATAAGATTATCACTGATAAAATTACTGTCGATATGCGTAATGCTTACCGTTTGCATATACTTCAGATAGCCCTTGAAATCGAACTTCAGGTCTTTTTCCTCTTCTTCCTGGGCAAATGCCTGAAAGCTGAGGATAAGTAATAATATGGGGATTAGTTTTTTCATATTCAATTTCTAAATAAATCTGCTGTCATGCTGAGCCCGTCGAAGTACGACAGCAGATTTATAACTGTTTTAGCCAAAAATCTGACGCCCTTCGACGGGCTCAGGATGACAGATTTTTGGGCTTTTTTGCTGTTTTCGATAGCTCCGGAAGCAAGTCCCACTCACCATTAATCAATGCCATTTTCTTCTCTCTTCGCCATCCTTTAATTTGTTTTTCAAGCTCTATGGCCTGATTTGGATCCAACTCATAAGAAACCCAGGCTAATTTCACTGGTCTTCTTGAGTAAGTATATGCTTTTTTGTCTTCTCCAGTATTATGCAGCGCAACACGAGCTTCAACATCGTTTGAAACACCGGTGTAGTAACTGCCATCTGAGCATTCAAGAATATATACTTGTAGTAGATTCATTTCTGTATTTTCAATCAAAAAAATGTCATGCTGAGCTTGTCGAAGTTGGCATTTTTTTGATCGCACTTCTAAATAACAACTTGGCGCCCTTCGACCGGCTCAGGGTGACAAGTTGTTAGGTTTTTACTTCGTCTCATCACTCAAAATCTTCCCATCCTCCAGTGTTACTACCCTGCGGGCTTTGTTTACTACACGTGCATCATGAGTGGAAAAAATGAAAGTGATGTTTTCCTTCTTATTCAACGACTCCATAATATCGAGCAGATTTTCGGTAGATTTGGAATCAAGATTTGCCGTGGGTTCATCGGCCAGCACAAAATCGGGTTTAGAGGCAAGAGCCCGGGCAACGGCAACTCTTTGCTGCTGTCCTCCACTAAGCTTATTGGGTCTGCTGTGAATGCGATCGCCAAGTCCAACTGCTTCCAGCAATTCAATTGCTCTTTCACGGCGTTCTTTCTTCGAAATGCCTTGCAAGTTCATAATAAACTCAACGTTTTCAATCGCAGTGAGAACGGGAATCAGGTTGTACGACTGAAAAACAAATCCAATATTATTCAGCCGGTAATTAACGAGTTCGCTTCCTTTTAAAGAGGAAATAAGTACATCTCGCACCTGAATTTCTCCGTTGGTTGGTGTGTCCAAACCTCCGAGCAAGTTAAGCAGTGTGGTTTTCCCCGAGCCCGAAGGCCCTACAATTGCGGTAAACTCGCCTTCATTAATTTCGAGGTCAACTCCATTAAGGGCGTGTACTTCAATTTCACCCTCTTTATACACCTTGTGCAAATCTTTGATAATTATGCTTTTCATGATTTTTGTTTTTCAAATTTATTGTTCTACCCTTACCGCTTCGGCAGGATTAAGCTTGGTGGCACGCAGTACCGGAATAATTGCGGCAAGCACAGCCACAAATATGATCAGAAAACTTACCCCAAAGAAAAAATCGGGGCCAACTGAGGGATATATAAATGATGCAAATCCTGCAGCTTCCAGGCCTTCTCCCATCATGGAAAGATCAAGCCCAACATTGCCCAGCCATGCAAGTAATGCTGCACTGAACGCCATACCCATTGCTCCGCCGGTAAAGGCCAGAAAAACGGTTTCGAGTGTAATCATTCTGAATATTCTGCCTTTTTTCATTCCAATGGCTTTCAGCATGCCCAGTTCTCGCACCCGTTCCATCACAACCATAAGCATGGTATTTACAATACCAAAAGCTATGGCCAGCAAGATAATGAACATAAACACATACATAAAGGCCTGCATCATGCCGTCGAGCATTCCAATAGAGGGATTGGTTTCGCGCCAGGTTTGCACTTGTAATTCAGGCAAATCGCCTTGCAGTGTTTTCTGAAATTCCAGGATGTCAACATCTTTACTCAGGCGAACGAAGATTTCATGTGCTGTGTTTTCAGGCATTGCCAAAACAGGTGCTATTTCTGCATTTTTTACAAAAACACGATACTCATTTAGCACATTGTTTGAGGTGTGAAAAATCCCGGCCACTTTATAAACATCTGCGCATAGATTGCCATCTGCATCATTAAAAGTGAGCACTATTTTCGATTTTATTCTCACATTTAGCTTTTTCGCCAGTTTATCGCCAATAACAATTCTGTTTTTCTTGTCTTCTGTGAAGAAGTTTCCACTGGAATCGGCTATGAAATCGGCATATTTAAACACCTTCGAATACTGTTCAGGATTTATTCCATACACTACCACACCACTATTTGCATTGGCCGTTGCAGCCATGGCTTGTATATTTAGCCGCAGACAGGCTGATTCCACCTCGGGCATGGCTCGTATTTTTCCCAGAATAGTTTGTGCGTGTGGGATGGTGTACTTCAATTCATTATTATCACTAAATTCTTCTACACTGACCCTGATGTGCGAGCTTTCAAGATCAATCAGATCGGCTATTCGTCTTTCGGTTGCTCCATTCATGACTGCAGAAGAGAAGATTCCGCCAAAAACACCCAGAAATACTGCAGTCATAATAACCAGACTTCGGGTTCGGTTTCTCCAAATATTTTTCCATGCTATTGACCAGATCATTGTCTTGAATTTTTATTTACGTAAAGCGTTAATGGTTTTGAGACGAAGAATTTTAATGGCTGCAATGATTACACTGATCAGAACAATAATCAATACAACCAATATCTGACTGATGAAATAATCGCTTTGCAGCACCACCGGCATTATAGGCTCAAAACCGTATTCAATCATCATTTCGGCCGTTCCCCCCGAAAGTTTTATGGGATGGTACAGAAAATATCCGATTACCGGTAAAGCAACTGCTGTTCCCAGTACAATACCTATTAATCCAACGAAAAACATTTCAACAATTTGTACAAAAACGAGTTGAAGTTTTTTCATCCCTATGGCCATCATTACACCAAATTCTCGGGTTCTTTCTGTGGTGATCATAAGAACAGTTCCAAGGATTCCAAAACCAACAATGAGATATAAAATACCCAACATGATGATTCCGCTTTTATTATCTCCTTCAATTTGCTGCACCATTTCCGGCTGCATCTCTTCCCAGGTCATCACTTCGTAAACAGATGTATCGAGTTTTGCTCTGAAATCTGCAACAGTTTCGTTCATTTTATCCGCATCTTCCATATTAAACGCAATGGAAGTAAGATATCCCTGTGCAGAAAAGAAATTCTGAGCTGCAGGCAAAGAAGTATATACCATTTTATTATCCAGATCTGGACTGGGGAATTTCAGTATGCCTTTGATGACAAAAATGCCTGCAGCAGATGCACCGTATAGTCCCTGACCAAGCAAAACAAGTGAATCGCCCACTCCGATTTTCAGATATGCCGCCAGGCGACTGCTGATTAGAGCTCCTTCATCGTCGGGACTAAGAAATTCGCCTTCAATCAGTTTGCCGGACACGGATGTGAGATTGTTTTCGGCTTCAGGATCCATTCCCACCAGCATGGCTCCTTTGGTTTGTGTGCCGTATGATGTGAGCACAAATGATTCTATTCGGGGAGAGGCCTCTACATTGGGATATTCAGCAATGAGAGATTTAACCTCATCCGATTCCTCCATGGCATTGTTCAGTATCTGTTCATCCTGATAACCATTTGCGTGAATCTGAAAATACCCGGAATAGGCGTGTACAACGTTGTACACCATTCTGTCGTAGGAGCCGATCTGAAAGCCACGCATCACCAGGGCTATCATCAGGGCAAACATGATGGAGGCCGCTGTGATGAAAGTCCGTCGCCGGTTTCGCCACAAATTTCTCCATGCTATTTTTATCAGCTTTCTCATTTTCTATTTATTAAAAATTCTGTCATGCTGAGCCTGTCGAAGTATGTAACAGAATTTTTCTGCTCAATAAAAATCTGACGCCTTTCGACTGGCTCAAGATGACAGATTTTTATTTCGGGACTCAGCTATATTTTCTACTCTACGGTTTTCATATTCTGTTGTGAAAAGAAATCATCGGCAATAGGAATATCAAATTTTGCAGCATCAATCACCATCAGCGTTTGATTTCCGGGTTTGTCAGCGGGAATTACGACGTATTTTGTTGGAATGCGTCTGTTGCCCATATACTTGATATCCCCAGTCATTTCCGTACGCACCAAATCCATATCCTCATCATAGTATTCTGATTTTAGTGTAAAATACCCGTCTTTACTTACCCATTTTATTACTTTTCCCCACACAACTGCAGCATCTTCCTTTGGCATGAGTTCAATTTTATAGCATTCCATGCCTGAAATTTCTTCTGTTTTTAGAATCTTATGAGTATAGTCATCGACAATTGAAGATTCTTTCAGAAAGTCATCATAGCTGAGATCACTGCTCATCCAGTTTTGCGACATCATTGACGGGGGCAACTTAATCATTCTGGAAATAGATGGCACCCAGTTCCACATTTCATTGCCGCGTTTCAAAAACGTTTGACCTTCGTCTTTGGCCGGCGAGGTAATAAGCACCAGCGAGTATTCGGTTCCTTTGCCCCACGTTTTCATGGTGATCACGCGCTCCCATTTCGGGCGAATGAGTTTCATGGTTATGGTCATTTCGTTGGTTTCACCCTGTAACAGATTATTGGCTTTGCGGATGATTTCAGTAGCATCTTCCTGTCCGTAACTAAATGAGAAGCTTGCCAGCATTATCATCAAGCTGATTATTGTTTTCATTGCTTTGAGGTTTTTCTTTATTAAAAAAAGTGTCTTTTATATAGGTTTTGAGTTTTTCAACTTCCGCATCCGGAAATATTTCAGGAGCAAAGACATACGTAAGGCTAAACCCCTTAATGATGCTCATAAAAAGTGTGATATCAAACATGGGGTCGTCTGAGTTTCTCTGAAAATATCCAAGAAATGTTGAAATATAATCGGTGTAATGCTTTTTCTCGCTGAGTTTCATCAGTAGATCCATTACGCCTTTTTGAACAGCAAGTTGCATAAAGAGCCGCCATTCACTAATGTTGTTTTTCACATGATCAAACAGATAATCAATAAAGGCACGTTCTTCTTCCCGGGTACATATTTTGTCGTTATTAGGATCCATATGTTCGAGCAAATTGTCATAAATATGCTCGAAAAGGGCTGAAAGTAAATCTTCCTTACTATCGAAATAATTGTAAATAAGACCCTTGCTTACACCGGCTTTTGATGCAATTTTTGCAATGCTCGTGGCATGATAGCCATTCTCCGCAAAGAGTTCTAAGGCAGCAGCAGTTATTTTTTCACGGCTTTTCTGTCTTATTTCTTCATTTTGTTCTGTTGTTCTAGGACTCATTTTGTGTTTTTGATTGACTGAACGGTTAGTCAAAAATACAATAATCCTTTTGCGGAATACAAATATTTAGGAGATATTTAACGATTGTGTTTGTAAGTCGCAGTAATTAAGGGGGTTGCTTAATGTTGTTTTTTTGCTATGCGAACTCCGGGTCTTCTCTGCGTCCTTTGCGGTTAAATCAAAAATCATCAGCGGGACCTGTGCCGAGCCTGTCGAAGCACCCCCGCGATCTGCAGGAGTATTAAGATCTTCAAAGGAGCAACCAAAAATCCGTATATTAGCTTTCAAATCCATAAACTATGATTCGTCACTGTGTTTTCTTTACATTTCAAGAAGAAGCCAATGGAAAAACCAGACAGGAAAATCTGCTCGAGGCTCAAAAACTAATACTGGCCATGGAAGGTCGTATTCCCGGTATGCTTAGCATTGATTGTGGCCTGAATTTCACCATAGATGACGCTGCATGGGATATAGCACTGTTTTGCACCTTTGAAACCGAAGAAGACCTCACCACATATCAAACCCACCCCATACATCAGGAGGTTGTGAAGTTTATCAGGCAGGTGCGGGATAAGAGAGCTGTGGTGGATTGGAGATAAAAACTTTGTCATGCTGAGCTTGTCGAAGTATGAACAAAATTTAATGAAAGAAATTGACGCCCTTCCCTTCGTCAAGCTCAGGGCAAGCTGGCTCAGGATGACAATTTCTTTCTATTATGCGCCCTCCGCGCCTTCTTTGCGTGCTTTGCGGTTAATCCAAAACTTCCGTATATTCGCAATCAAAGATGAAAAATGAAACAATTCCTTCTCTTCTTTTTCTCTTTTTTCCTGTCCGTCAGCATTTATGCCTCCGACGGCAATTACCGCTTCCGCTCACTGAGCGTCGATGACGGCATGCCGCAAAACTCGCCCCGCTGCATGGTCCAGGATGCCTACGGATATCTGTGGATTGGCACCGAATCGGGTTTGTGCAGATACAACGGCTATGAGTTTCTGGTTTTCAAAAACGAAGCCGAAAACCCGCAATCACTTTCCAATAATTACCTCAATGCCCTGGCGGCTTTTCCCAATGGTGATATTATAGTGGGCACCGATGGCTCCGGTCTCGACTGGTTTAACCGCGAAAGCGGCACCTTTACCCATTTTCGTAAAGAAGTACAATGCGAAGCCGACGATCGAAGTAATTATATTTACTCATTGCTTTGTGCCAAAAATGCGCTCTATGTCGGCACAGCAAATGGAATATTTGTTTATGATTTTTTCAAACAAAAACTCTTCCATATCCTACAAAGAGAAACCAAAGAAGGAGAAGATTTCTTTCATGTGATTTTCGAGCTGGCCATAGGCAAAGACGGTGGAGTTTGGGTTGGAAGCAGTACGGGTCTGTATCGAATTAACCCCAACGACTTTTCTGTTATTGCGCTGCCTGAAGAGAAATCCTGTTTCAGTAATTTCCTCTTTTATCAAAACGGAGCTGGAATGTGGGTGGCTGATCGGGAAGGCGGGCTTTATCTGCATGAAGACAATGATATCAATGAGCAACAGACTCGCATTCTGCAATATTTTCAAGGAAAATCAATTACGTCCATTCAGGGCGATGAAAGATACTTGTGGGTTAGTACAAACGGCGACGGATTATTCAAAATTGATCAGGTTTCCGGAGAAATATCCAATATTAAAGCATCAGAAGAAGAGCTTCGGTTAAAAGACAATAAGCTCAGATCCTTACTTCTTGATAGTAATGGGGTGCTATTCGTTGGTACTCATTATTCCGGTCTGCAAATTCTGAATACCCGTTCACAACCTATTTCATCCTACAGAAAAGACATAAGCGGAAAGCATAAATTCTACCCCGCAGGTCCCATTTGCGAAGGACCCGATGGAAAATGGTATGCAGGTACGAATAAAGGCTTGTATGCAATTAATCCTGAAGACTTAACTTGTATTCATTACGAAGAAAATGTAGCAGACCCCGATGCCCTGGCTATGAATATGCTTACGGTACTCTATGTCTTTGGACCTGATACGCTCATTGTAGGAACTGACGGTGGTTTGAACATGCTTAATACCCGAACGGGCAAAATGAAGCGGCTTAGGTTTCAATCAAAAGACGGAACAGAACTGGGCTATCTGTCGGTTTGGGCATTGCAAAGATCATACGATGGCTCATTGTGGGTTGGTACATGGGGAGAAGGTTTACTGAATTACAATTTTAGAACAGATACATGGACACAAAATAGCATTGGCGATGATTTTCCTGCTGATAATGTACTAAACATCATAGAAAAACCTGATCACAGCTTATTGCTGGGCACATGGGGTTGGGGAATGCTCCATTTCGATCCGGAAACCAAATCCTGCAAAAGCTATGGGCGTGAAGAAGGCCTTTCTGACATCATTATTTCAATGCATCTTGATCCTGACGGAACCATTTATGCCGGAAGTACTGATATGGGGCTCTTCATCCTTAATGATGATTTTGCTGTAAAAACTCATTTAAGTACTAAAGACGGGCTAACCAATAATTCCATTCTAAGCATGATTGCTGATGAGAGTGGCCGTTTGTGGCTTGCCGGAGTGAATGGTTTGAACGCCTATGAAATGGAAACCGGAATCATACACAGCTATGATTTCGATGATGGCTTGCAAAGTTCCGAGTTTAGCCAGTGGGGCACTGCGCTTTGTTCAGATGGAAGCCTGCTCTTTTCCGGCGTGGGTGGTATCAGTCATTTTCATCCCGATAGTTTGAAAGAAACCACATTCGAACCCAAAGTGCAATTTGCCGGTTTTTCGGTTTTCGACCGAAACATCAGTAGTGAAAACAGCCGGCTTATTGACAAGGCCATTTACGAAAATCCGCAGGTGAACATTAGCTATCGCGAGCGACTAATTCGCTTTGATGTGATTGCCATGAACTATGCAAATCCCGGCAAAACACGTTACTCTTATATGCTTGAGGGGTTTGACACGACCTGGACAGATCTTGGTCACCAAAGAAGCATACAGTTTACCAGTCTGCCACCCGGTGATTACGTGCTGAAAGTAAGAGCCAGCAACGACAAAGGCGAATGGAGTACCAAAATCAGTCAGCTTAAAATTCATGTCAGTCCTCCATTCTGGAAAACATGGCCATTCTATATTGGTGTTACCGTTTTTCTGTTTATCGTGGTCTTTACCTATATCAGAATGAGGGAGCGGAAATTACGAAAAGCCAATCGTATTCTCGAAGAAAAAGTTCAGGAGCGTACCCGTGAGGTTCGCCAACAAAAAGAAATCATCGAAGAGAAAAACAAGAATATTCTTGACAGTATTACTTACGCAAAACGCATTCAGGAGGCTATTTTACCGGCCGAATCCATGGTACATCGTCTGTTCCCTGAGTCATTTGTGTTCTTCAGGCCTAAAGATATTGTTTCCGGCGATTTTTACTGGTTTAGTGAGTCGAAAGATCGCAAAAAGGTATTCTTTACTGCTGTGGATTGTACCGGACATGGCGTTCCCGGAGCGTTTATGACCGTTTTTGCCTATAATTTGCTTTCGCGTGCAGTGAATGAAAAAGGTATGGATAGTCCGGCGGCCATTCTCAATTTTATTTCTTCCGAAATAAGGGAAATGTTGTGGGAGCGCTACGAAGGCGGTAACCTGCGCGATGGCATGGATCTGGCGTTGTGCATGCTGGATCGTGAGAACCGTACACTGAAATATTCGGGTGCATACAATCAGCTTTGTCTGCTAACCGAAGGAGAGATGCAGGAGTTTAAGGCAGATAAACATCCCATCGGAGAACCTTTTAAGGATGGCGAAACCTATACCGAATACAGCATACAGCTCGAAAAGGGTAGCCGCATGTATCTCTTTACCGATGGACTGCCGGATCAATTTGGCGGGGAAAAGGATAAAAAGTTCAGCTCAAAGCGGCTCAAAAAATTATTGCTCGAGATTTCAGAATTGCCCATGCAAGATCAGCGAAAACATGTGGCCGAAACCTTTGAAGCATGGAAAGGCAGCCGCGAGCAGATTGATGATGTTTTGTTGATGGGTGTTGAGTGGTAGGGAATCTTGAAAGGAGACGCCGATCTACGCTGTTTTATTGGGTTTACGGATTTTCGCGGATGTTTCAACATATTTACATCGAAGGATCAATAAAACTGTATGAAAGAAATTGTCATCCTGAGCCCGTCGAAGGACGTCAATTTCTTTCAGGTCTGTAAACTTCAAACTCCGCGACCATCAGCGCTTCAGTCAGCAGTCTATTCGCCTTTGTGTTCTTAATTCTTTGTGATCTTAGCGGTCTTCGTGGGAAACAATTTACTTTTTCGCTACTTTTGCCTCATGGAACCTGAAGTACACGACCATGGCCCCATGTACCATGAAACGTTCAGTGGAGGCGAGTTCATAATTGAACCATGGAACGC
>PKSX01000245.1 GCA_002869435.1 Marinilabiliales bacterium
ATTCCAAACTGATGTTCCAAAGGAATCAGTTGATTTTTAAGCAAAATGCTCATGAGCACATTCTCAGCTTTTTCAGCTTCCCAGATATGATCGCCCTGTCCGCGGCCTGCAGTCTGATGATGCGTATAAAAGACATGCATTAAACCACCATCAAGCTGCTGCATTTTATGCATTGCTTCTTTATTGGTTGAGTCGAGGGATTCAGTGAAGTGAATTTCTTTGTTCATCAGAATCTTAAAATCATTAACTTTGCACAAATTTACAAAGGATTAATGACTAAGAAAGAGCCAAAAAATCCGGCCAGTGTAATAGCCGAAGCCTTCAAATCATTTCGTGGACTGGACGTCACCATTTTAGACCTCAAAAAAACAGGACAAAATGTCTGTGATTATTTCGTTATCTGCCATGGTACGTCAAAAGTGCAGACACAGAGTATTGCAGAAAACTCAATGAAAGAGCTTCGTAAAGAGTTGAAGATGAAACCTTTCAGTATAGAAGGTCTTAAGAATGGAGAGTGGATTTTACTTGACTTCGGTGATGTTGTGGCACACATTTTTCTGGATGAATTTCGTGAGTTTTTCAACATCGAAGACCTTTGGGCAGATGCCAAAATCACGCGTTTAAACTAAAGACCTGACAAACAATGCAAAATAACAATAATAATCCCAAAAACCCCCAGCAGCCGAAGAAAAAAGGGCCTCGTCCGAATTTCTACTGGATATATGCTATTTTGGCTATAGTCTTTCTTGCCATGTACTTTTTCAATGGCGGACCGGAACCCGAAGAAATTAACTGGCAGAAATTAGAGCGGCAAATGATTCAAAACCATCAGGTTGAGAAGATTGTGATAGTAAATAACAAGTATGCAGAGATTTTTCTTACCAAAGACGCCATTGAAAATGACACAACATACAAGAAGCTGAACGAGAAAAATGCACGGGGGCCTCATTTTATATATACCTTCACAACAGTTGAAAGTTTTGAGAAACAACTTCGCGAGGCCGAAGACCGGATGATTACCAGAGATACAACCGGTAAATCTCCTACACCGACAGAACTTGAAAAAGTTATTTCCGAGAATCGTACCGTTGTACAGGCTGAAGAGCGCAAAAACTGGGGTGGTGAAGTACTAAACTGGGTCATCTGGATTGGTATTTTCATATTATTCTGGTTCTTCCTCATGCGCATGATGAACCGTGGTAGCGGTGGCGGACAGATTTTCAATGTTGGAAAATCTAAAGCTCAGCTTTTTGACAAAAACACCCATGTTACGGTCAACTTCAATGATGTGGCAGGTCTTGAAGAAGCTAAAGTAGAAGTGATGGAAGTGGTGGATTTTCTTAAAAATCCTAAAAAATATACTAATTTAGGTGGTAAAATACCTAAAGGTGTACTGCTTGTAGGCCCTCCCGGAACGGGAAAAACTCTACTTGCCAAAGCAGTAGCAGGCGAAGCCAAAGTTCCATTCTTCAGCATCAGCGGATCTGATTTTGTTGAAATGTTTGTGGGCGTAGGTGCTTCACGGGTACGCGATCTCTTCCGTCAGGCCAAAGAAAAAGCTCCGTGTATTGTATTCATTGATGAAATTGATGCCATTGGCCGTGCCCGTGGCAAGAACAATATTACCGGTGGTAATGACGAGCGCGAAAACACATTAAATCAGCTTCTTACTGAAATGGACGGTTTCAGCACTAATGCAGGTGTAATTCTGCTGGCCGCAACCAACCGGGCGGATGTTCTCGATAAAGCCCTGATGCGTGCAGGTCGTTTTGACAGATTAATCTATGTTGAACTGCCCGATTTGCATGAGCGCGAAGCCATATTTAAAGTGCATACCAAACCTTTGAAACTGGCCAAAGAGGTAGATACCGATTTTCTGGCCAAGCAAACTCCTGGATTTTCAGGTGCCGATATTGCCAATGTTTGCAATGAATCTGCATTGATTGCAGCAAGAAAAGACAAAGACGTTATTGAAAAACAAGATTTCCTGGATGCGGTTGATCGTATCATTGGCGGGCTTGAAAAACGCAATAAAATCATCAGCAAAGATGAGAAAAAGGTTATTGCTTTCCACGAAGCAGGTCATGCATCTGTAAGCTGGTTGCTTGAACATGCACACCCATTGGTAAAAGTAACCATTATCCCAAGGGGAAAAGCACTGGGAGCGGCCTGGTATCTTCCTGAAGAAAGATCGCTAACCACCTGGGCACAAATTAATGATGAAATGACTGCCCTGCTTGGCGGCCGTGCCTCAGAGGAAGTGAATTTCAAAATGGTAAGCACCGGAGCTCTTAATGATCTGGAACGTGTAACCAAGCAAGCTTACGCTTCTGTTGCTTATTTTGGATTGAATGAAAAAATCGGAAACATTAGTTTCTATGATTCCTCAGGTTCGCAGGAATTTTATTTCACCAAACCCTATTCTGAAAAAACTGCTGAAACCATTGACCATGAAGTTCACAACATTGTGGAAGCAGCATATGCCCGAGCCAAAAAGCTTATTAAAGACAATAAAGATAAAGTAACCGAACTGGCTGAACTTCTGCTTGAAAAAGAAGTTATCTTCCGTGAGGATGTGGAAAGAATATTCGGACCGCGACCATTTGATGATGGAGAAGACGTGAAAGGCCTCGATGAGTCAAATAAAGACAAACCTTTGCAAGAAGAAGAAAAACCCGATTCTGAAGATAAAGTCGATCCAAAGCTGGAAGACGATAAAACTGACGAAGAATCAGACTCAGATAAAGATTAAAATATTTCTTCATAATAATTAAAACTGTCATCCATAGACTTGTTCGGGATGGCAGTTTTTTTTAGACTACTGTTTTTATAACCATGCAAGAAGCACAATATCAACAAATAAACTGTATTTCACAACAAAACTTTCCACTTTCCACTTTCCACTTTCCACTAATTCATATATTTGTGGATAGTTTTTGCAATGAAACAACACGAAATCATAGAAATCCGCGAGAAGGTTCTGAAAAAGATCCGAAATGCACTTATTGATGCAGAAGAAAAAAGCATTAACTTAAGTGATGAAGCCAAAAAAGCAGTATTCCCTGAAAGTGATACTCCCCTCCCCATGCAATTTGCAGAAAGTTTTACAGAAGCGGGAGGTATGTTTTATTATGCTGAAAACGAAACTGAACTGAAGCATGCATTAAATACTGTGCTGAAAGAGCTGAAATACCACAGCGTGTTTTGCGCCAACGACCAACTGGCCAATCTGCTCATGAGCGACACCTTTGCCATTATTTCAAATCCCGATGACCTGCCAACCGTTCCGGCCGTAATTAGTGAATGTGAGTTTCTTTGTGCCCGTACAGGCAGCATACTTATGTCGAGTTACCTCAGCGCAGGACGCCGTGGTGTGGCCATGAACGATGCACTTATCATAATCGCTTCGCAAAATCAGATTTTACCCGATATTGAAGATGCCCTGCGTGAAACACATAAAAAATACAAAGGACGCTTCCCGTCACAACTAAGTTTTGTCACCGGCCCAAGCCGCACTGCCGATATTGAGAAGCAATTGGTTCTGGGGGCCCACGGCTCTAAACGTGTTTTTGTATTCATTTACGACGAATAAAATGAAAGAAATCCTCATACGTGCTATATCGGGTTTGGTTTATGTTGCTGCACTGGCGGGAACGGCTTTGTGGGACCCGATTGCGTTTGCAGTGGTATTGCTGGTGCTTTTTATTATCGCAAATTATGAATTACTGAAGCTTAGAGGTCCAAAACATATAAATATTGTTGTTTTTATTACATTCTTCGGTTCCCTCTTTCTTGCTTTGGAAGCATTTACACTAGTGGATTTATTTGGAATCCAATGGGACATAAATGAAGAGATTTTCTATTCAATTTTCATGATTTCTGGTTTATTATCAATTGTATTATTCTTTTCTATTGTATTATTATCTATTCAAATAAAATCGAATTTAACTGACCACATTAAATCTTTTTCTCTGCATGTCATCTACTTGTTAATCCCTTTCATTTTCCTGTTAATACTTTCAGCTGCAGAAACATATAGCTTCTCATATCCATATATTATTTTATTGTTTGCGGCCATCTGGATCAACGACACATTCGCCTATTTAGGTGGAAAACTATTTGGAAAAACACCATTTGCGTCGAAAATCAGCCCCAAAAAAACACTGGAAGGTTTTTTTATCGGCATTTTCTTCACTGTGGCAGCTTTTTTCATATATAACTTTTTTTACCCGTTTGCAGAACAGATTAATCTCATAATGTTTACTGTTTTCATGTGTCTCACAGCTACCCTGGGCGATTTGATCCAATCCAAAATGAAACGTGAAGCAGGTGTTAAAGATTCCGGAAATATTATTCCCGGTCATGGTGGCATACTCGACAGAATGGATAGTTTATTATTTACGGCTCCATTTACTCTTTTATACTCAATTATATTATTTCCATAATGCGCATACACAAAGCAGGAACACGGCCACTTTTCATTACGGCATTGCTGATGCTGGTACTGAGTGCTGCCATAGTTTTTGCCGCATTAAATTTTGAATTTCCACAAGCACTGGCGTTGCTCATTTTCCCGGTTGCATTTCAGATATGGGCATTTACATTTTTTCGTTATCCTGATCGTTCAGGTTTTGAACATGAGCCCGGAAAACTCTACTCTGCTGCCGATGGCAAAGTAGTTCTGATTGAAAAACTACCGGCAACAGAAAACGAAGCCGAAAGAATTCAGGTAAGTGTGTTTATGAGCATTTACAATGTTCATCTTAACTACGTTCCAATTGACGGCAAGATCATTCACTCCACCCATATACCCGGCAAACACCTGATGGCTATTAAACCCAAGGCCTCGATGTTGAATGAGCAAATTGAAACGCAGATTAAAACTGAAGCCGGACAGATCATTACTATTCGTCAAATCGCAGGAGCTGCAGCCAAAAGAGTTTTGTCTTTTGTAAAAGCAGGTCAGGAGGTGAAAGCAGGTGATGAGTTGGGATTCATTCGTTTTGGTTCAAGAGTCGATCATATTTTTCCCGCTGATGCAAAGATTATGACTTCGGTTGGAGAGAAAGTAATCGCAAGTTCGTCTGTTATTGCAGTTATTTCTGAACCTTCTGAATAAACTTAAATATTGACAATATTCTGACAATCTTACCATCTATCTTATTCTCATTTCAAAGAAAATAATCATCATTTGAAAAAAAACGATGAGTTTTTCACAAAATATTATCTATAAAAATAAACATATAAATATAATAATTAATTGCTTAAAACACCAAATTATAAAGACAAGGACACAAATTTCATAGTATATACATATTTAATAATGTAAATCGCACTTGATTTAACATTTATTAAAACCTATCTTAGCGTTGCAGAAAAGCATAAAATCGGCATGGGGTATGCAACCATTTTAGTTAAAATTTTGTCTTAAACTTCGAAGAAGTTTAAATTCTTCATGCATAGTACTTTACAAACAATCATCACAAAATATGAAAAAGCATCTTTTATTCTCATTGTTGTTTTTGTTCAGTTTCTCTCTCATTGCTCAACAGACGTCCTTTATTGACCTGTCGGCATCGGAGTCAAAACTGGAAGTTTTATCTTCAACACCGGACAAACTGATACTGAATACATCGGTAGACAATTTTGAATGGTCAACAACAACAGTTCCTATCTACGGGGCATTTACCGAATTGAAAGTTGAAGGAATGACATTCGCTTCAACCGTGGGTCAACCAAAGTTTCCCGTATACAGTAATTTGATTGAGGTCCCTTATGGTGCAACAATCGATGTAGTAATTACCGGATATACGGAAGAAGTAATTGATCTGGATCAGATGGGCCTGCCACGAATCATTCCGGCACAACCATCATATTCAAAAAGTTCAGATCCAAACGACAGGGTTTTCCAGATCGACAACAAGTACTACAATACCAATGCACTGGTTGAGTCTGAACTTGTTAAAACAGAAATTAACGGAATAATGCGCGGGGTACGTATTGGACGAGTTGAAGTATGTCCTTACCACTACAATCCGGTTGAGAATGAACTCATTGTGTATAATAATCTCACTTTCGAGATTCAGTTTAAAAATGCAGATCATGTAACAACGGAGCAAAACAAATCAAGATATTTCACTCCTGATTTTGAGCCGTCATACAACATGTTGCTAAATTACAGGGCGCCTGCTGCCAAGGATGCATTTACCGATTATTCTGCTCCTTTGAAATATGTTATTGTCGCAGAAAGAATGATGGAAACTACTCTTCAACCATTTGTACAATGGAAAGAAGAGAGTGGTTTTAATGTAATCGAAGCTTATACTGATGTTATCGGCTCTTCAAGTGCAGCTATTACAAGTTATCTGCAGGGATTATATGATGCAGCTACACCATCAGATCCAGCGCCTCTTTATGTGCTGATTATTGGAGATCATGGTGATATCCCCGGACAGGCATCGCAAACAAGTTCTCACATCACCGACTTGTATTATGCATGCTATGACGGAGGAGGAGATTATCTACCTGATCTCTATTACGGTCGTATTTCTGCTTCCACCACTACTGAGTTACAAAATGCTCTAGACAAAATACTCCCTTACGAACAATATACTATTCCGAGTGGGGCATATTTAAATAACTCCATGATGATTGCAGGCGTTGATGGCACTTATGCCCAATCGCACGGAGATGGAACGATCTATTATATAGTTGATAATTATGTAAACACTTCACATAACCTTACCAATATCTATGCATATTATTATGCATATACTTCTGGCCCTTACAGTGTTATGAGTAGCAATAGTGCCGGGGCAGAAGCTGATATAGAAAGTAAGATTTCTTCAGGTGTTGGCTTTGCTAACTATACTGCACACTGTGATCACGACGGTTGGTCTGATCCGGCTATCAGAAGAAGTGATATTGCCAACTTTAACAATATAAACGAATATCCTTTTATGATTGGTAACTGCTGTCTCTCCTTTGAATTTGACCAGAATGATGCTTTTGGAGAGATGTTGCTTTACACCGCAAATGAAGGTGCTGTCGGATACATCGGAACTACCAACTTCTCCTACTGGGACGAAGATGTTTACTGGGGAATTGGTCTAACGTCATTATCCATTACAACAGCAAATGTTCCTAATCACAATTACAGCAATACAGGATTAGGGGTGTATGATGGTGTTTATCATGAAAACGGAGAGCCCTATGCCGATTGGTACTACACAGGTCGTCAAATGGTTCATATGGGTAATACTGCCGTTCAGGCAAGTTCATCAACACGGAAACAATATTACTGGGAGATTTACCACTGTGTTGGTGACCCCTCAATAATGCCATACATGTATGAGCCACCTGCACTTTCACTCACCTACTCTACTCCAAATATTGGTGCAACAACACTGGCTGTAACAACTGAGCCATATACTTATGTTGCTATTTCTCAAGACGGAGTATTGCTCGACGTGGGCTGGAGTGGCGCTGGTACTGCGGTTAACCTTAGCTTCACTGCCATTAATGGTAATGATCTGACTATCGTGGGTACAAAACAAAACCGTGCCCCATATATTATTGAAGATCTGACACCGATAAATGCTACAACACCTCCGATTGCCGATTTTGTGGCAGATCAGACTGTTGTAACTCAAGGTACAACTGTTAATTTCACTGACCTCAGTTTAGATTATCCGGCCTCATGGGACTGGGATTTTCCTGGTGGAACACCAACTACAAGTACTACACAACATCCATCTATTGATTATAATACACCAGGTGTTTATGATGTAACGCTGATTGTTGGAAATGCTGCCGGTGCAGATACACTGACCAAAACAAACTACATTACAGTTAATCCGATTACAAGTGCTCCTGTGGTAGATTTTGATGCCAGCGTAACTACAGTAAACGTGGGTGGTACAATTGATTTCACAGACCTTTCAACCAATATGCCCATAGCATGGGAATGGACTTTCGAAGGTGGAAATCCAGCATCTTCCACAGCTCAGGACCCAACAGGGATTCAGTACGATACACCCGGCGTATATTATGTAAAATTGAAAGCTACAAATACCATAGGTTCTGATTCACTGACAAAGGTTTCATATATCACTGTTAATGTACCGGATCCATGTACTGCATCTTCGAGCAGTGCTGCTTATGAATATATCAGCAATGTTTCTGTCGGAACCATTAACAATACTTCCGGGCAAAGCAATTATACAGACTATACTGCGCAATCCACTGACATGACAATCGGAACAGGGTATCCTCTTGATATAACCATTGGTGGTGCATATGCATCTGATCAGGTTTTAGTCTGGGTTGACTGGAATATGGACGGTGATTTTGAAGACGTTGGTGAAGATGTATTTTCATCAGCAACAGGAACCGGACCTTTCTCTACTACTATTACTCCTCCTGGAGGAGCTTCACTGGGAACTACAAAAATGAGAATCAGGTTGCATGATACCAGTTATGGTCCAAATTCTACACCTTGCGGCACATCTGACTATGGTGAAGTGGAAGACTATTCAATCAACGTGGTAACTGCAGCTGTTCCTCCAACAGCAGCATTCTCAACAAGTGCTACAAGTACCTGTTCCGGAGATGTGACCTTTACTGATGGGTCATTTAACGCTAATTCATGGCTTTGGGACTTCGGTGATGGTAATACATCTACAGCACAGAACCCGACACACACATATACTGCAAACGGAACATACACTGTTACACTCATTGCGACCAACACTTATGGAGCAGATACGTTAATTCAGGTCGATCTGATCACAGTTAATATGCCATCACCTCCATCAACAACCGGTGCTTCCAGCTGCGGTGATGCAAGTTTAACACTTTCAGCTTCCGGTAGTGGAACCCTTGAATGGTACGATGCCATTACAGGTGGCACATTACTCGGAACCGGAACTACATATAACACTCCTGTATTGTCAACCACCACTACATACTATGTTCAGGACAATGCCGCAAGTTTCGGTCCTTCTCAGTATGTTGGTAGTACAAACAGTTCATCTGATGGTGGCAATTACAACAATTACAGAACACTCATTTTCGATGCCTATGCTCCATTTAAACTTGTTTCAGTAGAAGTGAACGCAAGTGGTGCAGGAATCAGAGACATAGAACTCAGAGATAACGGAGGTGCACTGGTGCAATCTGCCTCCGTAAACATACCTGACGGCATTAGTCGAATTACTCTTGATTTTGATGTCCCAATAGGAACAAACTACGAACTGGGAATTGGAACTGGAACAGCAACTAATCTTTACAGAAACAATAACGGTGTTACCTATCCTTATGAGATTTCAGGCCTGGTATCTATTACAAGCAGTAGTGCAGGAGCCAACTTCTACTACTTCTTCTACGATTGGGAAGTACAGGAAGCTCTTGAATGCAGCAGCTCAAGAACACCTGTTACGGCAACGATCGAAACACCTACTACTGTAAGTGTTAGTATTTCTGCCACAGATACCGTTATTTGTACCGGCGATAATGTAATATTCACACCAACTGGTACAGGTGGAGGAACTACGCCAACATACGAGTGGTTTGTAAATGGTTCAAGCGTTGGAACCGGCGCAACATACAGCAGCACAGGTTTAGCTGACGGAGATTACATATATTGTATACTTACTTCATCTGATGCCTGTAATGACGGACCTGCAACTTCTAACACACTCAATATTTCTGTTGCAACATCTGTTACTCCGGCCATAACAATCAATGCGCCTACTACTACTATTTGTGACGGAAGTCTGCTGAACTTCAGTCAAAGCTCAAGTAATGGTGGCAGTGCACCTGTATACGACTGGCAGCTAAACGGAGTAAGTGTGGGAAGCGGAA
>PKSX01000171.1 GCA_002869435.1 Marinilabiliales bacterium
ATCCAGATTGACCAGTTGCAAGATCTAGTAGGCCTTCACCTGTCACAAGTAATGGTAATCTTGGATTTGTACCCTGTGTAAACAAATGCCTGTATGATAAACCATCACCAATATAAAACGATTCTTCTACAATATTTACCATTTCTATTGCAAATACCTTAATATCATACTCAGCTGTATCAGCCATGGCTGTTCCGTCTGTGGATCCAGTTATTTGAAGGGTTATTGACTGTGAAACAATATCGCCGGTTCCCAGTGTATTTCTTCGTACCATTACGCCGGTATTGTGATTACCAGGGTTTCCCATACGATCAAGCGTGGTAATGGGAGTAGCGTATGTAATTTCAGGACCGAAACTATGCTGGCCCATTGTGGTGCTTAACAAAGCATGATGCCAGGGACCGCCGGCTTCACATTCACGAAATTTTACAAAAATCCAGACTGCATCATGGTTTCTTGGAATTCCATTCACATACCATGAGTTATCCCATGAGACCTGAAATTCTACCTGATCCCGCGAAGCACCAACCCTGTTGACGTTATTCACAACAACATTGTTAGCCGATGAGATAATGGAAAAAACCAGGAAACTGAGAAAAAGAAAAGAGTGTAAACCTACTTTATTCATGCGCTTAAAACAAGTAAAAACAAATTTGTCATGGTAAAGATAAGTAAATATATAAGGTATATCAAGTGTATTCTGTATCAATTCATGAATAAAAACATAAAACGAGATATTTCCTAAAAGAGTAGATATCTCAAAACTACAAAGTGGTTAACAATGGCTTATTGAAACAATAATAATAATCTGGAATACAAAAGATTAATATATCGGGTTAGTTAACATCGGACTTTAAGAATTCTGAAGGAGTCAGTCCTGTAAATTTCTTAAATGAATTATTGAATGCAGAACGGGAATGAAAGCCCACCAGATTTGCTATCCCCTCAAAGCTAAGTTTCTTACTTTCAGGATCTTTTAAAAGTCTTTTTGCATCATCTACCCTATACTGATTCACGAAATTATAGAAATTCACTCCTTCAATCTCGTTTATCACCTGGCTTATGTATTTATAGTTGGTATTTAATCTTACAGCTATATCATTAATCGATAAGTTTGAGTCTCTGAAAATGTGTTCAGCCTCCATTATCTCTTTAATTTGCATTAGAAGATCAGCTTTATTCTGATCGGAGAGCGATGAACCTGAATATTTATTGTCAGACTGACTTTTCTCTTCAATTGCTTTTATTACTTCTTCTGGTTTTTCGGCTTTTTGTGCTCTGGCCGATAATTCACCGGCTGTAAGTTTATGTAAGTATATATCTGATTGTTTTATTCCAAAAAATCCAAGAAAGTTAACAAATAGAATCATGATAAGGAAATAGTATCCTTTTGCGCCCTCAAAAACTCCCGTGAAATACACTATAGCATCAAACATGCTGAATATCACATAAATAAAAAGGAAGATCCACAACCAGTTTAGCGAAATATTTTCCTTATACGAGAAATAGTGGCCAAGCCTGGATTTATGCTGAATCAGACTTAATATCATCATTGCCAGGTAAACCAAAAACTGAATATAGTAAATTGCAACGGCATAAATCAACGCAGGTAAGCCTGTAAGAATCTGCAAAAAATCATTATACATAACTGTATCCGCAGGGGCATCAGGCGGAATTGTAATCTCGTAATTTCCGAAATACGATATTACTGATGCGATAAGAAAAGTCACGGCCGGAATAAAATGCAAATAAACACGCCTGGATATTCTAAATTTTGGCGAGGTTAGCGCCTTTACATATAAATAATAAAACGGGTTTAATGCAAGAAATAAGGGAACAACAAAAATGTTGGCCTCATGATCAATGCCCGCAGGAACTGTAATAAATGATGCATTTGCAAAGAAATACACACCAATCAGCACCATATATATACCCAGTATCCTGTGCGGTTTACTGAACACAGCATTATACGTAAACAACTGAATAGCAAACAATATCGGCTGAATCAGCAATACAAAATGTAAATATGTTGAGATCGATTCCACTTTTGCTCGTAAATTTGCATGTAAAAATAATACATTTTAATTAATGTACTACATTTGAAATTATGCCTGAATTTGACATAAATCATAGCGGGATACCGGTTATCTATACCCGGTCGAATACTGATATCGCTCATTTCATCTTGCATTTCCCTGTAGGCTCCAGAGATGAGAAGCCCGATCATTTTGGGTTGATGCATTTGCTCGAACATATGCTTTTTAAAGGAACATTGAATAAAAACTATTTCGAGCTTATCAATTCAATTGAAAACTTTGGTGCCGATATTAATGCTTATACCACAAAAGAGAATCTGGTCATCTTTGTTTCATTTCCAGATAGATTTCTGGAGAAAATCACTCCACTTCTTGCAGAAATTGTTTACGAATCGGTTTTCCCGGAAAATGAACTAAAAAAAGAAAAGAACGTAATCGCCGACGAGATCAGAGCTTACCGCGATAGTGCCGCTGATTTTATGTACGATAATTTTGAGGTAAAATTCTTCCGCAATCATGCCCTGGGACACGATATTCTGGGCAGCATCAAATCAATGTCGTCCATATCTTCAGCTGATCTGAAAAATTGTATGTCTCAGCTTCAGAATCATCTGCATATCTCTGTTGTTAGCCCTCGTAAGCCAGTAGATATTTTCAATATTATAAATCGGTATTTTCATTCGGAATACGCTGAGTTTAATCATGAATACCAAAAACCGGATTTCCGAAGTTTTAATAAAATCATTTTCGACGATGTGAGCCAAAGCCATTATATCTGTGGAAGCCTCTGCAGCTCTTATCATTCGGATGACCGTCAAGCACTTATGTTACTGGGATCTATATTAGGAGGCCAACACCTTAGTGCGAAACTTAATATGGAATTGCGCGAAAAACATGGTTTGGCCTACACTGTTGAAAGCTCTTTAAGCAGTTTCCGCGATTGTGGACTTCTGTATCATTACTTTACCTGCGATCATAAAAGATTACCAAAAGCCATTAAGCTTATGAATAATGTTTTTGCAACAATTATTGATCGTAAAATGAATGAGGATGAGCTGCACTCAGCAAAACGCATTCTAAAAAGCCAGCTCCAGCTCTATTTCGAATATCCACTCAACCGTGCACTATTTCATGCTAAATACTATCAGTATCACAAAAAAATAATCTCCACCAAAGATTGGGTGCAAAGTTTTGATATAATTGATGCTGAAACCATTCAAAAATTATCTGAACAACACCTGGCTTCTGTCTCGCTATCCAGTTTATACATGAAAAAGAATACCAAATGAAATACGAAAACGCAGAACAGTTTGCCATAGACAATAGTTCACCCGAAAGCGATGTGCTGGCAGAGATCAGACGCGATACCTGGGTAAATGTCATGTACCCACAAATGCTCACCGATGAGCTTCAGGGTAATATCCTGCAGCAGATCTCGCTGATGAAAAAACCCGAACGCATTCTCGAAATCGGAGCATTTACAGGCTATTCGGCGGTATGTCTTTCAAAAGGTCTTACCGAAAACGGTATAATCGACAGTATAGAGATCAATGCCGAGCTGGAAACCCGAATACTGAAAAACCTGAAAATGGCAGGAATCAGCGAAAAAGTTAATCTGCACCTTGGCAATTCACTGGAAATTATACCCGAACAGAAACATAACTACGATTTGGTATATATGGATGCCGATAAATCACAATACCCGGCATATCTCAAATTACTATATCCAAAACTTAATGCCGGCGGCATTTTACTGGTCGATAATGTACTCTGGGGAGGAAAAATGCTCAATATGGACGAGCAGAAAGACAAGGAAAGCAAAGGCATTGCCGAATTCCTGAATCTTGCACCCCAATTTCCATGGCAGCAATATGGCATCATTCCTATGGCTGATGGCTTGTGGATGGGAGTGAAATAGCAGTGTGAGTGTGGGAGCGAAAATCTTGACTGCCATTCCATCAGACAGAAAGCAAACCCCTTACCTCCCCCGCCTAAAATCTCATCAAATCCACAACACCGAAATTACAAAAAACTGACGAGAAAACCAAGAGTAAAAACGAAAAATTCTGCACCAATCAGTGCTTCAGTCAGTGTATTCAGTGTTCTATTCTTCAGCAAAACCCCATAGGAACCACCAATCCTAATTAGCAAATTAAATAATTGGCAAATTAGCACATTAACCTCTTTCTTAAAAAATCGCCCATACCCCCCATTATTATTATAGTTTAATTTTTCTTAGCAAATATTTAATCCATTAATAAAGATTTTCATTGATTTTGGTAAATTATTTTCGTACTTTTGCATGCCTTATCCATTATTAAATCAGGAAAACAGTATTCTATGAGCTATATAAGATTTGACAAAAATCAACTGGTGAATCTGGAATATGCACTCAGCAAGGAACTTATACGTTCCAATCAGCACGGTGCCTATTCCTCCACCACAATAATCGGCTGTAATACACGCAAATACCACGGCCTGCTGGTTTGCCCGCAGGAAGCCATTGACGAAGAATTACACGTTCTGCTCTCATCCGTTGATGAAACCATTATTCAGCACGATGCGGAGTTCAATCTGGCTTTGCACCGATATCCCGATACCTGGTCTCCCAAAGGCCACAAATACATCATTGACTTTGAAGCGGAGCCCATTCCGGCCATCTATTACCGTGTGGGCGGCGTTCACCTTAAAAAAGAATTGCTCCTGGGTAGCGACCACCGTGTGCTCATTCGCTATACATTACTCAATGCAAACAGTCCGACACGCATCAGACTGAAACCTTTCCTAGCCTACCGTAGCCGGCATAAGCTAAGTAAAGCAAATGTCTTCGTTGAAAACAAATACATACCTATCCATGGCGGAATTAAAACCCGAATGTATCAGGGTTATTCCTATCTGAATTTCCAATTCTCACGCGATGCGCAATACGTGCACGTACCAGACTGGTATTATAATATAGAATACCCTAAAGACATTGATCGTGGCTATGAAGCACATGAAGATCTCTATTGCCCCGGATATTTCGAAATTGATCTCATTAAAGGTACCTCAGTAGTATTATCGGCAGGAATCAGTGAAACCAATCCGAAAAATCTGGCACGTCTCTTTACACAGGAAGTTTCAAAACGCACACCTCGTAACAATTTCGAAAACTGTCTCGACAATTCTGCCGGTCAGTTTATAGTGCAAAAAGATGATAAGATTGAGATCACAGCAGGATTCCCATGGTTTGGTCGCTGGGGGCGCGACACCCTGATTGCACTTCCCGGCCTAACACTCAGCAGAGGTAAAATATCGATGTGCAAAGCAGCCATCGATACACTAATTAATGATATGCGCGGGCCACTCATGCCCAATGTAGGTCATGGTGAAGCCGCTGCATTCAATTCCATCGATGCACCGCTATGGCTCTTCTGGACCCTGCAGCAATACCAAAAATACGCTTCTGTTTCCAAATCGAAGCTTTGGGAAGAATATGGCCCTGTTTTAAAACTTATTCTTAGCGGACTCAGCAGTGAGAAAGTGCAAGGCATAAAAATGCTTGATAACGGATTGCTATACGCAAATATTCCCGGCAAGGCCCTCACATGGATGGATGCAATAGTGGATGGAAAACCAGTTACCCAGAGATCCGGACTTCCGGTTGAGATCAACGCTTTATGGTATAATGCCATCATGTTCTCGCTCGAAATGGCCTCGCTGAGTAATGATCACAGTTTTGTTAGTCGTTGGCTTCCAATTGCTGAAATTATACCTGCTTCATTCAAAGCAACTTTCTGGAGTAAAGATCAGGGTTATCTTGCAGATGTAGTGGACGGTGAAAACAAAGACTTTAGCGTTCGACCAAATATGGTTTTTGCCACTTCTCTTCCCTACAGTCCTGTCAGTGAAAAAATCAGACAATTGATCCTTGAGAAAATTAAGCAGGAATTACTCACACCCAGAGGCCTGAGAACACTCAGTCCGAAAAATCCGGCATATAAAGGCCATTACGAAGGACTGATCAAAGATCGAGATCGTGCTTACCACCAGGGAACTGTGTGGCCATGGCTTTTGGGACATTTTGCCGAAGGCTGGCTTAAGATTCATGGTCGCGCCGGCGTTTCATTTATCAAAGACCTGTATTACGGATTTGAAGAATGTATGTACGATCACGGTATCGGCTCTATAAGTGAAGTCTATAGCGGAGACCCTCCTCACCAACCCGGTGGTGCAATTTCACAGGCATGGAGCGTTTCTGAAGTAATACGCATTAAAGATTTAATTAATCAAACAATATAAGGGGATTCAGTATGAGAGTTTTAATGTTTGGTTGGGAGTTCCCCCCGCATATAACAGGTGGTCTCGGCACTGCGTGTTTTGGCCTTTCAAGGTCACTTGCACGTTTGGGCACAGATCTTCTGTTTGTGGTTCCCAGGGCCTATGGCGATGAAGATCAGAGTTCAGTGAACCTGATCAATGCGTCAGATGTGACCGTAGATCTGGAACAATCGGAACTAACGGAATTCTGGAAGCGCATTCAGTATATGTCTGTTGCTTCACATATTATTCCGTATGTAGGACCCGATGAGTATAGTAAAATTCATTTTGAGGAACTTAAAAATGAATTTCAGAATAACTCAATTTTTTCCCATAAATACACCTTTTCTGGAAAATATGGTAAAAACCTGCTATTTGAAGTATCTCGCTATGCATTGATTGCCAGTGGAATTGCAGCCTCAAATCATTTCGATCTGATTCATGCCCACGACTGGCTTACGTATCCCGCCGGAATTGCCGCCAAAGAGGTAAGTGGAAAGCCACTGGTAATTCATGTTCATGCAACCGAGTTCGACCGCTCGGGAGAAAATATCAACAAGGATGTTTTCGATATCGAGAAACGGGGTATGGAAGCAGCCGACCAGGTTATTACTGTTTCCAATCTCACACGCAATATCGTCATTACCAAATATGGTATTGATCCGTCAAAGGTCACTACTGTTTACAATGGCGCCGATGCTTTTCAGGCTCAGGAAATACCTGAAATTGACCGCCCTTTCCCTGAAAAAGTGGTAACTTTCCTCGGAAGAATTACTTTTCAGAAAGGCCCCGATTATTTTGTTGAAGCCGCACGAAAAGTGCTTGACAAAGATCCTAATGTTCGCTTTGTAATGGCCGGCTCAGGTGATATGCTTCCCAGAATTGTAAAAATGGTGGCCAAATACCGCATGGGTGACCGTTTTCACTTTACAGGCTTTCTGAAAGGTGGCGATGTAGACAAAATGTTTGCCTACAGCGATGTGTATGTAATGCCCAGCGTTTCGGAACCATTTGGCATTTCACCACTCGAAGCCATGCGTAGCAATGTTCCGGTTGTTATCTCACATCAATCGGGTGTGTCCGAAGTTCTGGTTCATGCATTGAAAGTCGATTTCTGGGATATCGACGCCATGGCCGATTCTATTTATGGATTGCTGCATTATAATGGTATTTCCAAAATGTTTAAAAAACACGGCCGCGATGAAGTGGAACAGCTGAAGTGGGACAACGCTGCCGCAAACTGTATCGACGTGTATAAAAAAGTATTATAAGGAGTTCACATATGAAATCAATTTGCTTCTATTTTCAGGTTCATCAACCCTATCGTTTGCGCAATTACCGCTTTTTCGAGATTGGGAAAGATCATTATTATTTTGATGATTACCAAAACAGATATATCATGCAGAGAGTTGCACAAAAATGCTATCTGCCTATGAATAATCTTTTGCTCGATCTGATTAATGAATACGGGCAGCGTTTTAAAATCAGCTTTTCCATATCAGGAGTCGCACTTGAGCAGTTTCGCGATTATGCGCCGGAAGTACTTGACAGCTTTCGCCGTCTGGCTGAAACAGGTTCTGTGGAGTTTCTGGCCGAAACCTATTCGCACTCTCTTGCAGCTCTTCGCAGCAAAGAGGAATTTGCTGAACAAATTGCCAAACAACAACAATTGCTGAAGGAACTGGTGGGCTATGAATCGAAAACATTCAGAAATACTGAGCTGATATATTCTGACGAAATTGGGGCTATGGTTTACGACCTGGGGTTTGAGACCATGCTCACAGAAGGTGCTAAGCATATTCTGGGTTGGAGAAGCCCGAATTACATGTATACCAATGCTATTAACCCGAAAATGAAGCTTTTGCTAAAAAACTTCAGACTTAGCGATGATATTGCATTTAGATTCTCGCAGCAATCATGGGATGGGTTCCCGCTTACTGCCGAAAAATATGTAGATTGGCTTAATTCAGCTGACTATAGAGAAGAAGTTATACACCTGTTCATGGATTACGAAACCTTTGGGGAACACCAATGGCAGGAAACCGGAATTTTCGAATTTATGCGTGCATTGCCTCAAAGAGTGTTTTCAAACAGTCAGTTTACATTTAATACTCCTTCTGACTTGTCTGAACAATTGCAACCCGTATCAGCAATTCATGTTCCCCACCCCATTTCATGGGCAGATGAAGAAAGGGATCTTACAGCATGGCTGGGCAACGATCTTCAGGATGACGCTTTTGATGCATTATACGAACTGGAAGGCGCAGTGAAGCAAATTAACGATTACTATATTACTGAAGATTGGCTTAAACTGCAAACCTCCGACCACTTCTATTATATGTGCACCAAATGGTTCAGTGATGGAGATGTGCATAAATATTTCAATCCCTACGGAACTCCCTACGATGCTTATATCAACTTCATGAATGTTTTAAGTGATTTTCGACTCAGGGTAAAAGATGCTCTTCCATCAAACGGTAAATTGGAAGCGGAGATTTCAGAAATGCAGCAAGAAAGAGAACTTAGCTCCGTTCAAACAATAAAGGAACCTGTGGTAGCAAAGAAACCTTCACACAAAAAGAAAAGCACTAAAAAGACACAAAAACCGATAAACAAGCCCAATGTACTCACTGTACGTAAAGTGCTTACTATTCTTACCTCTGAAGAGATTTGGACTTTATATGCCGGTGTGAATAAAACCGAGCGACAGAAAATTGAAAAATACATCGGAAAGAAAAAATGGAAAGAAATGATCGTTCTGAAGGAGTCAGGTGTCAAACCTACTGCTGATGAGAAACAAGCCATTAAAAAGAAATACAAGGAACTATTAATGCAACATGCATAAACGATTCTACCTAAGAAACTGAAAAAAGAAGAAGACATGAGCAATCAGAAAAGACCGGATTTCCTATTTGAAACAAGTTGGGAAGTTTGTAATAAAGTGGGTGGCATAAATACAGTTATTGCCACAAAAGCCATACAGATGAGTTCGGAGCTTAACGGCCGATATATTATGATAGGCCCCGACATCCACAAGGAAAACAATATCAAAGACATATTTATTGAAGACACCACACTATATCGTCAATGGGTTAATGAAGCGCGTAATGAAGGATTTCGGTTCCGCATCGGACGCTGGAATATTGCCGGACAACCTCTGGCAATACTCATTGATTTTACGGGCTTATTTGCCAAAAAGGACGAAGTTTTCAAACTTTTATGGGAGGAATACAAATTAGACTCTATTTATGGAGGTTGGGATTATATCGAGCCGGCTTTATTTGGTTATGAAGCTGCCCGATTAATAGACAGTTTCTATCAGTTTCATGTAGCTGCCGAAGATCATATTGCAGCACATTTTCACGAGTGGATGTGTGGAGCCGGAGTACTCTACCTTAAGAAAAATGTTCCTCAGGTTGCAACAGTTTTTACTTCTCATGCCACTGTGCTTGGTCGTTCCATAGCCGGAATGAATATGCCGCTTTACAGTAAAATGGAAGAGTATAAACCCGAGCAAATGGCCCGTAATCTGAATGTTTCATCAAAATTTAGTTTAGAGGAACTTTCGGCACAACATGCAGATGCTTTTACCACAGTTTCAAAAATAACAGCTCGTGAGTGCACACATTTTCTGTCGAAAAAACCCGATATTATTACTCCCAATGGTTTTGAAGATTCTTTCGTACCCGATGCAAGTGATTTTCAACAAAAGCGAAATGAATCAAGGGAAATGTTGCGTCGGATTACAAAGTCTGTATGTGGTACCGACCCTGGTGAGGATGCACTCTTTGTTGTAAATTCAGGACGCTACGAATTTAAGAACAAAGGCATTGATTTATTTATTGATGCCATGTCTGAATTATCGAAAAGAAATACTTTTAAACGCAATCTGGTAGCTTTTATAACTGTGCCTGCAAATAATGCCGGTGTGCGTCATGATGTACTGAGGCATTTTAAAGACAATACCATTCCTGAACAATGCCATTACATTACTCATTATCTTTTCGATGAAGAAAACGATCCCATTATTCAGCGTTTGAATGAATATGGTATTAATAATAATCCTGAGTCAAAGGTGAAAGTCATTTTTGTTCCCTCCTACCTTGATGGAGACGACGGATTAATTAATATGCACTATTACGATCTTTTAATAGGTTTCGATGTCTCTGTTTTCCCGTCATACTACGAGCCCTGGGGATATACTCCGCTCGAATCTGTAGCTTTTAAAATCCCCACTATTACAACTACGCTTGCAGGTTTTGGTATGTGGATTAAAGAATCTGAACATAAGGATAAAAGTGGTGTGAAGGTAATTGAAAGAAACGATGATAATGATCAGGAAGTTATTAATGATATTGTTGAATCTCTATACCATTGTGTTTCCAGAGATGCAGATGAGTGCAGTTATATGCGCGAAGAAGCTTATCAGGCATCACGTCTGGCCTTATGGGACAATTTAACACAACACTATTACGAAGCTTATGACTTTGCACTTAATAAAGTTCAAAGCCGTTCCGAACTATTCAGTACCAAGAAACTCACAAAAACAACCGAAGTTCATGAAATTTCTAAATCTGAACCTCATTGGCGTAAGATATTCATTAAACCCAGTTTTCCTGAAAACCTGAACAAACTTATCGGGCTTACCAAAAACCTTTGGTGGTCATGGAATACCGGTGCTCAGAAAATGTTTGCTGATATTCATCCTCAATACTGGGAGAAATCGGGCAGAAATCCGATTGCTATGTTTGAAATGCTCAGTTTCGATCAACTGAAAGCACTTTCGACCAACAACGATTTCCTGGTAAGGCTGGACAAAGTATATGCTGATTTTCAAGCCTATATGAATGCGACGCCTGATCAGCAAAGGAATTCTGTTGCCTATTTTTGTATGGAATATGGTTTGCATGCTTCATTGAAACTGTATTCAGGAGGTCTGGGTATTCTTGCCGGCGATTACCTTAAAGAAGCATCTGATTCAAATGTAAGAATGGATGCCGTTGGCTTGCTCTTCCGCTATGGGTATTTCAACCAGAAAATCAGTCCATTCGGCGATCAGATCTCTGAGTATATTCCTCAAAAGTTCTCACATCTTCCGGCCATACCGGTAAGGGATGAAAATGGCAACTGGATTCAGATCTCCATTGGTTTCCCCGGGCGCCGTGTCTACGCCAAAGTATGGAAAGTAGCTGTTGGAAGAGTTAATCTATACCTGCTTGATACCGATATTGAAGAAAATAATATGCAGGATCGTGCTCTTACCCATCAATTATATGGTGGCGATTGGGAAATGAGACTAAAACAGGAAATGCTGCTTGGTTTGGGAGGCGTAAAAATGCTGAACCAGTTGAACCTCAGTCACGATGTTTACCATTGCAACGAGGGTCATGCATCATTTATGCATCTGGAACGACTCAAGAACATTATTCGTGAAAAGGTGTTGTCTTTCTCACAAGCACTGGAAATTGTTCGCTCTTCCTCACTTTTTACTACACATACACCCGTTCCGGCGGGCCACGATAGTTTTACCGAGGACATGCTACGTATGTATCTGGCTCATTTCCCTGAAAAGTTGAATATAAGCTGGAATGAGCTCTATGCTCTTGGAAAAATGAGTCCTTCAAAAACCGGTGAACGGTTCAGCATGAGTATTCTGGCTATGAATGCCTCGCAGGAAGTGAATGGTGTGAGTAAGATTCACGGTCGCGTAACCCGCGAAATGTTTACTGATCTTTATAAAGGATATTATTCTGATGAACTGTATATAGGACATGTTACCAATGGTGTACATCTTCCAACCTGGATTTCTGATGAATGGAGAAATCTCTTCATTGAAGAAGGGTTTGATCCATTACTAAAAGATCAGGCCGATGAAAGCAGCTGGTCATTTATCGAAAAACTAAACGATTCTAAGATTTGGAATGTCCGCAAAACACTGAAGAAGAGACTCGTTACTTTCCTCAGTGACAAACTAAGTAAAGATCTTACAACACGCCAGGAAGCCCCGGGCCATATCATCAATGTTCTCGAGAATCTTGATGAAAATGCACTTTATTTTGGCTTTGCCCGTCGTTTTGCAACATACAAACGTGCTCACTTGCTCTTCCGTAATCTCGACCGTCTTAAAAAGATTGTCAATAACGAGAAAAGTCCTGTTCGTTTCCTTTTTGCCGGTAAAGCACACCCTGCTGATAAGGCGGGTCAGGATCTCATTAAACGCATTATCGAAATCTCAAAAATGGACGACTTTGCCGGAAAGATCATATTCCTTGAGAATTACGACAGCGAAGTTGCAAAAGTACTAATCGCAGGTGTTGATGTTTGGATAAATACACCAACTCGTCCCCTCGAAGCCAGTGGAACCAGCGGTATGAAGGCTACCATGAACGGTGTTCTAAACCTTAGTGTACTCGATGGCTGGTGGGCCGAAGGTTATGTACCCGGTGGCGGCTGGGCACTTAAAGAGAGTAAGACCTACGATAATCAGCAATTACAGGATGAACTGGATGTTGAAACACTCTACAACATCATTGAAGACGAAGTGGTGCCACTGTATTACAAAGTCAGTTCAAACGGTTATTCTTGCGACTGGATACAAGCCATACGTAAAAATTTAATGCAGATAGCACCTCGCTTCACCATGAAACGTATGCTCGATGAATATTACAGCAAGTATTACGGACGTTTGCATCACCGCAATTCATATCTTATAGAAAATGAATTTGAAGCAGCTCGAAATCTAAGTTCATGGAAACGAAAGATTCTCAGAAACTGGAACGATATAGAAGTATTAGAAATGACACTTCACGACAGTACTGCGCGTCCTTTGTTGCTCGGCGAAGATTTCAAAGCATCGGTAAAAATACAACTGGGAGAACTCGATGCCAACGACCTTAAAATAGACCTGCTTTTTGGACAAAAAGAACAAGATGTAGTAAAAGAAGTAAAATTCAAATCGGAAATGCAGCTGGTTTCTTCCGATGAGCAGTCTGCTACATACGAGTGTGTTATATCCAATCCGCAAAGCGGTGTATTCGATTATGCAATACGTATGCGTCCCTATCACCCAGATCTACCCCATTATCAGGATTTTAATCTTATTAGGTGGTTATAGTAATGGAAGCAGCACTTATAACTATTGGTGAAGAACTACTCATTGGTCAGGTGATTGATACCAACAGCGCCTGGCTGGGCCAGAGACTTAATGAACTGGGAATTAAAGTCATGAAGCGGGTTTCCGTTCCCGATAACCCCGATCTTATTGCACAGGCATATAATCTCTGCATGTCGAATTACGATATCATTATATCTACCGGAGGGCTCGGCCCCACGTCAGATGATAACACCAAAGAAATGCTTTGCAAACTCTACGATTCAAAACTTATTGAGGATCGTGAAACCGTAGAACATATAAAACGTTTTTTTGCCGACAGAGGTCTTGGCCTTTCAGAAGTAAACCGTCGACAGGGCTGGGTTCCCGATAAGGCCACCATTATGCATAATGAGCTGGGCACCGCTCCCGGCTTATATTTCCATGAAGGAAAAACCCATGTTTTTGCATTGCCCGGTGTGCCATTTGAAATGAAAAACTTATTTGAGAATAAAGTAACCACACATCTCAAAATGTATTTGGCCAAAGGCACAATTATTCATGAAACAATGACTGTAAGTGGTATTGGCGAATCATTTCTGAGTGATAAAATCAAGGAATGGGAAGAAAATATACCTGATGATATTTCACTGGCCTATCTCCCCTCACCCGGCTTGATCAGACTGAGGCTCAGCATGTCTACTAGTAATGAAGAAAGCGGGCGTACCCAACTCAGAACCTTATTTTTAGAACTTCGTCCGCAGGTGGAGGAGTTTTACATGAGCGACCGCGACGAGCGTGCTCACGAAACGCTATTCAGAACATTAAAAGAGCTCAATAAAACCGTTTCAACTGCAGAATCATGTACCGGTGGCACTTTGGCATCGCTTATTACATCTATTCCCGGAAGTTCAAATATCTTTAAAGGATCTGTAGTGGCTTATGAAAATTCCATTAAGCAAAATGTGCTGAAAGTAAATGCAACTGATCTTGAAAACCATGGTGCAGTAAGTCGGGAAGTGGTTGAGCAAATGGCAACGAATGTGCGTAAGCTCATGAATACTGATTATGCGATTGCCACGAGCGGAATTGCAGGACCTGACGGAGGTACCGATGAAAAACCTGTTGGTTTTACATGGATTGCCATTGCCTGGGAAGGCGGTGTTCAGGCAAAGTTGTTTAAGTTTGGAAAATTACGTGAGGTGAATATTGCACGAAGTTGTGTGCATGGTATTCATATGTTGATAAAACAGATTCGGAATTCCTAAACAATATAAAAATGTCACTTCGAGCGGAGTCGAGAAGTCATTTTTATTTAATACGTTAAAAGGCTATCTAGTTCTCGACTACGCTCGAACTGACAGCCTTTTTAAATGCTCAATGCCATAGTTTTTCAAAATTATTTTGATTCACTCCTCCATTTTCGTATTTTTGACAGTGATACAATTATCCATGAGACTTTTATTGCTAATCATATTTATTCTTTCCTCAATTTGTTCTTTTACGCAAAAACAGAATAATAACTGGTATTTTGGAGAGTATGCAGGCATAACCTTCAATACCGACCCTCCCACAGCTCTTACTGACGGCCAGTTAAATACTCTCGAAGGGTGCGCCTCAATCAGCGATACTGCAGGAAATATATTGTTTTATACTGATGGATCAAATGTCTATAATAAGTCACATAATATTATGGTGAATGGCAGTGGTTTAAATGGGAATTTCAGTTCTACACAAAGTGCCGTTATTGTTCCCTTACCCAATAGCAACACCATTTATTATATTTTTACCTTAGATGGTGTAGAAACATTTCCTGTTGAAATTTGTTATTCTATAGTAGATATGACCCTGGATGGTGGTTATGGTGAAATAACTACAAAAAATCAGCTGATCATGTCTCAGGGAACAGAACGGGTTACTATAATAAAACATGCCAATGATCTTAATTATTGGATTGTTTTTCATGAATGGAATAGTAATAACTTCTACACATTTCTACTATCGAATGCCGGTTTAAATATGACACCAATCATCAGTTCAGTAGGTTCCGTTAACTCTGGTAATTACTGGAATGCAGCCGGATATATGAAGTCGAACGCAGATGGAAACAGAATAGCGATGGCCTTTTGGGGAACTATGGCGATTTTGGAATTGTATAAATTTGATAATTCTACGGGAATTCTCTCAAGTGCACTTACATTTAATGAACCGGATCCCTATGGACTGGAGTTTAGTCCTAGTGGTCAGTATTTATATGTATCGAATTTTAACACACACTCTCTTATTCAATATGATATTTCCACTTACGATCAAGCAACTATAAATAATTCGAAAACAACAATATACTCCGGAACAGACTATATTGGCGCATTGCAATTAGGTCCTGATAATAAAATATATGCCTCAATATGGAGCCCTGGAGTTTTATCTGTTGTTAATAATCCTGATAATGCTGGTATTTCCTGCAATTATCAGAGCAATGCTATCAGCCTTAATGGAAGATATGCACAAATGGGATTACCAACTCTAGTCAATCACACATATTTTATTGAAGACACCATACCTGATATAGATACAACGCTTACCAGTTTCATCTCCTTTCCGAATGTTTTTACACCCAATGGCGATCATTATAATGAGACTTTTCAACCACAGTATTCAAATATTTTCGATTTTCATTTAACTGTTTTCAACCGTTGGGGCGCAGTTGTATTTGAAACTGAAGATATCGAGCGGGGCTGGGACGGAAAAACCAAAGGCAACGAATGCTCGGATGGCACATATTTCTGGACAGCTTCATACCGAATGTATGAAAACAATGCAAGCGTAAATAAAACAGATAAAGGCAGTGTGACTCTGATGAGGAAAAACTAGCGTTTAAGCAAAACCTGTTTTTGGCGCAATTTTCGGGTGCCGCATGAAAATTGTGCCAAAAACAAATTTGAGATGTAGGTACTTTTATACATAACACTTTGTTTATTCGCTGATTTTAAGTAACTTCGATGTCGCAAAAATGATCAGTTTCTAATCACCGGAAGCCCGTATCTCACACTGTAAATTGCGCCCTCCGCGACTCCTTTGCGACCTTAGCGGTTAAAAGCACATGACATCTGCGAGACCTGTGCTGAGCTTGTCGAAGCATCCGCGTCCTCACGCCTTGCGTGACAGGTCTGCCGGAGATTTCTAAAACCAAATCTCATTCATACCATTACTTTGCGTATATTTGAAATTGAAAAATAAATACAATGAAACTCGAGCGTCTGAAACTATATAATTTTAAGAATTATGCCGAAGCCGAGATGAATTTCGAAGGCAGCATACACTGTTTCTACGGCAAAAACGCCAGTGGAAAGACCAATATTTTAGACGCCATTCATTATCTGGGTTTCACCAAAAGCTATTTTACCGGAGGCGATAAACCTACAATCCGCTTTGGAGAAGAAAACTTCAGCATTACCGGCCGATTTACCACCCCAACAGGTGTAACCGAGAACATCAAAGTGAGTTTAAAATCACCGGGACAAAAGAAAGTTAGCCGTAACGATAAGGATTATCAACGCTTTTCCGATCATATCGGACAGTTTCCGGTGGTAATGATCAGCCCCTCCGATTCCGATCTGATTAATAATGGCAGTGAGGTGCGCCGAAAGTACTTCGATTCGGTTATATCTCAGTTTGATGCCACCTACCTCGAAAATCTGATTCGTTATAATAAAGCTTTAAGCCATCGTAATCGCTTGCTGAAAATCATGAAAGACAAGCGCATGCAGAATCGTGCGCAGCTTGAGGTTTGGGATCAGCAGCTTATGGAATATGCCGTGGCTATTTTCGAAAAGCGCGTGGAATACAATAAACTCTTTTCTAAGCATCACGCCGAAATGCATAGCCGCTTAACTGATGAAACCGAAATAGCATCTGTAGAGTACGACAGCTCACTCATGGAAAACGATATGAAATCGCTGCTCGATGAGTCTTTCCAGTCTGATTTACAGGCCGGCTTCACTACCAAAGGCGTGCATCGTGATGATTATTTCTTTTATATCAACGAGCACCGTGCCCGCCGCTATGCCTCACAGGGTCAGCAAAAAAGCTATCTGCTTGCCCTCAAAATGGCGCAATACATGATTACCAACGAGAAAACCGGGCATAAACCCATATTACTTTTCGATGATGTGTTTGACAAACTCGATCCCTTCCGCGTGCAAATGATGATTAAAATGCTGTGTCAGGATCCGTTCGGGCAGGTCTTCATCACTGATACTCATAAACTCCGCATCGAGGATATCATTGGTGCAGTGAGTCCCATTCAATTGTTTAAAGTAGAAAACGGAACCGTAAAAGCCGACGAATAATGGGACAATACGATAATCAATATACGATAAAGGAAATTCTCGATCAGATAGAGAAAAAATACCGCTTTACAAACCAGATGAACAAGGAAACGGTTTTAGCCAGCTGGCATGAAATTGCCGGCCCTATGGTAGCTAAATACACCAAAAAGATCGATATCATCGACGGCCGTCTTATTCTTGAAATCTCTGACCCCAGCGTAAAAAACGAACTCCAATACCTCCGTGAAAACCTAATCGATGCTGTAAATAAATACATGGGCAAAGTGGTGATTGAGGAGGTGGTGATTAAGTGATTTGAAATTGTAAATTTTTAATTTGAAATTTTACAATTTACAAACTATAAAATCAATGTCATGCTGAGCCTGTCGAAGTACGGCATTGAAATTAGTACCTCAAATCTCTGCAAGTCTCTACAACGAATACATCTGCGTAAATCCGTAAATTTCTTATTTCCGCGTTAATCAGCGTTCAAAAACCTCAAAATCACATCACAAACAAAGCCATGCTCCTCCTTTGTCAAAGAATACGGTGGAAGCAGATAAAGTGTATTGCCCAGCGGACGCAGAAGCACTCCGTTTTTTGGGAAAAACTCCAGGACCTGACGTCTGAGGCTGTTCAGATAGCCGGTTTCTTCTTCGCTAATAATATCGAAGGCCAGAATGGCGCCTTGCTGGCGTATGTTTTTTACTTTGGGCTGTGCAACAAGTTTTTCGGAAAAAGCAGTATGCCATTCCGCTATCAGAGCTATTTTTTCAAGTGTTTTCTCTTTCTCAAAAAGATCGAGTGAGGCCAAAGACGCAGCACAGGCCAAGGGATTGGCCGTATAGGAATGTCCGTGATAAAAAACCCGCTCCTTTTTGGCTTTGAAAAGCTCGTAGGTTTCATTGCTACATAAGGTCAGGCTCATGGGCATGTAGCCGCCGGTCAGTCCTTTAGATAAGCACATAAAATCTGGGCTTATGGGGCTGTATTCTGAGGCAAACATCTTCCCTGTTCTGCCAAAACCAGTCATCACTTCATCGGCAATGAGCAAAATATCGTTATTGCGGCAGATTTGCTGCATCTTTTGCAGAGTTTCGGGGCTGTACATCAGCATGCCACCGGCTCCCTGCACCAAGGGCTCATAAATGAATACGCCGCCTTTATTGGCTTTGCAGGCAGCCTCAAATGCGAGCCAGCCTTCTTCGTCTTCTGGCACTGTGAGGTAATACACATCGAAAAACATATCCTGATGATATGCAGTAAAAATACCACGCTCGCCAAGTGCCATGGCTCCGAAAGTATCGCCGTGATAAGAATTATGCAAAGCCAGCACCGGTACTTGCGTATACCCCTGAATTTTGCGCAACTGAATGGCCATTTTCAGGGCTACTTCCACTGCGGTGGAGCCATTATCGGAGAAAAATACGCGATCGAGACCATCAGGAGTGAGTTTTACAATGCGTTCAGATAGTTCTACCGCCGGATTATGGGTAAAAGCAGCGAAAATGACATGCTCCATCCTCAGCGCCTGTTCATAAATCTTCTCTGCAATATACGGGTGTGAATGCCCGTGCATGTTCACCCACCACGAGGACACAATATCGATAAGCTCACGACCATCGGTGGTATATACTTTTGAGCCTTTGGCATGATCGGCCACCAGCATCAGATCATCGTCTTCTTTTTGTGAAAAAGGATGCCAGACGTATTGTAAATCCTTCTCAATCAATTCATTCATAGTTTCACTTCTTTGGCTAGATTATCAATTGCCGTTTCATCAATTTGCTCCAGTTGCGGAATTCTTAGAATAATCGGCAGAGGATAATGCCACAGGATGATGCCTTCGTTGCCGAGGTTGTCAGTTCCGTTGAAAATGATTCCGGCGACTTCAATATCATGGGTATTGCAGTACTCCAACGAGAGCAAACTGTGGTTTATGGCGCCGAGATAATGGTTAATAACCAGAATTACAGGTAGTTTCCACATTTTGGCCAGGTCAGCCATGATTAAACCTTTGGTATTGATGGGAACCATCAGGCCGCCGGCAGATTCTACTACTAAATTGCCGTCATATTTGGGCAGGGAAAGGTCTTTTTCGGTGATTTCCAATCCGTCTTTCTCGGCAGCAATGTGCGGGCTCATGGGTTGTGTAAGCTTATAAGCTTCAGGCAGAATCTCAACATTGCCATTGAGCCATTTATGAATCTGGGTGCTGTCGTGATCCGGGCCGCTTTGAATGGGTTTATAGTAGGCAGCATTCAGATGACGGCACAATATTGCAGAAGCCAATGATTTGCCTGAGTCCGTTCCAATGGCACTGATATAGAATTGTTTACTCATTTCTTAGCTGCTTTCTTCTGTTCTTTTGCGAAATAACTGCAGTATTCGGTGATACTACAGAGTTTGCATTGTGGCTTACGGGCTTTGCAGGTATAGCGACCATGCAATATCAGCCAATGATGAAGGTGATGCAGAATATCATTTGGGGCAATTTCTACCAGGCCCCGCTCTACCTGAACAGGATTTTTTGCTCTGGGTGTGAGGCCTATACGAACCGAAACACGGTGCACATGGGTATCCACGGCCAAAACATTCTGTCCATACAAAACAGAAGCAAGTACATGTGCAGTTTTTCGACCCACACCGGGTAGCTTTTGCATATCGTCAGGATCTTCGGGAAATTCGCCTTTGAAATCCTTCATAAGCTTAATGGCCATATTACGCAAATTCTTGGTCTTGCTGTTTGGATAGGAGCAGGATTTAATATATTCAAAAATCTCCACTTCCTCAGCTGCAGCAAGGTCTTTGGCTTCGGGAAATGCTTTGAAAAGATCGGGGGTGATTTTGTTTACACGAACATCTGTGCACTGAGCGCTGAGGATCACTGCTACTGCAAGCTGGTACGGGCTTCCATAATTGAGTTCCGTTTCCGGGCTGGGCGTCTCCGCACGGAATATTTCGATGATTTTCTCAAGGCGCTTCTTTCTGGTCATCCTGGCTTTTTTGCAAAAATACGGATTTTGAAATTGCTCTACAAAAACACTGATTCACAACAACTTCCAATTAGCACATTAGCACATTGAGAAATTAGCACATTAATCAGCGTTTTTGTACCTTTGCACCATGAAATCAATGGAAGCCATACGGGCTCAATTTCCCATACTTAGCCGCACGGTAAACAATAAGCCGCTGATATATTTTGATAATGCTGCCAGTACGCAGAAGCCATTATTGGTTATAGAAGCACTTGACAATTATTACCGTCAGTCCAACAGCAATGTGCATCGTGGTGTGCATACTCTTGCGAATGAAGCTACCGTTGCTTATGAAGGTGTGCGCGACCAGGTGCAGAATTTCATCAATGCATCAAGCAGAAGTGAGATTATTTTCACCCGAGGAACAACAGAAAGCCTCAATTTACTGGCCTATTCATTTGGTGAACTTCTAAATGAAGGCGATAATATCATCGTTTCGATGATGGAACACCACAGCAATATTGTGCCCTGGCAATTGCTGGCCAAAAGAAAGAAAATTGAGATTAAAGTTGCTGATATTCATGAGAATGGCGAGCTCAATATGGAGCATCTCATCAGCCTGATGGATGAAAAAACAAAACTTGTAAGCGTAGCCCATGTTAGCAATGTGCTTGGTACCATCAATCCGGTGAAAGAAATCATTATCGAAGCGCACAAGCGCGATATTCCGGTTTGTTTAGACGGTGCACAGGCCATTGCACATGTTCCGGTGGACGTACAGGCTCTGGATTGTGATTTTTACGTGTTTTCCGGCCATAAGATGTACGCTCCCATGGGAATTGGTATCTTATACGGAAAAGAGAAATGGCTCGATAAGATGCCTCCGTATCAGGGCGGTGGCGAAATGATTAAAAACGTTTCTTTCGACGGAACAACTTTTAATGAGCTCCCGTACAAGTTTGAAGCCGGTACACCCAATGTAGGCGATGCACTTGGACTTGGAAAAGCCATAGAGTTTATGCAGCAATTCAGTTTTACAGAAATCATGGCTCATGAAGTAGCTATGACAAAGAAAGCTACTGATATTCTGAAAGATACCGGAGACATTACCTTTTACGGAACCGCTGAAAAGAAAGTAGGAGTGGTTTCATTTCTCATGAACAATATTCACCCATACGATGCCGGCACATTTCTCGATAAAATGGGCATTGCCATTCGTACAGGAACTCATTGTGCTGAGCCGCTGATGAAGCATTTCGGCATTATGGGCACCATGCGTGCATCATTCTCAATCTATAATACGGAAGAGGAACTCGATGCCTTTGCCGTTGCCATACAAACCATTAAAAGCATTTTTGAATAATGAAAATACAGGAAAAAGCAGATGCTGTTGCAGAGGAGTTTGCCGTTTTTGAGGACTGGCTCGACAAATACAACCATATCATTGAGTTGGGGAAAGATTTACCTTCCTACGATGAGAAGCTGAAAGCACCACAATATTTGATCAGTGGTTGTCAGTCACAGGTGTGGATACACGCCAGCTTCGAAAACGGATTAGTCAATTTTGAAGGTGACAGTGATGCACTGATTACCAAAGGAATAGCAGCAATACTTATCAGGGTTATGTCCGGTTCAACACCCGACGAGATTCTGGATAACGATATGAGTTTTATCGATGGAATCGGATTGCGTGAGCATCTTTCGCCCACCCGTTCCAACGGGCTCAATGGCATGATTAAGCAGATGAAACTGTATGCCATGGCCTTCAAAGCCAAAGAACAAGCAAAATAAAACACTATGGATCAGGACGTTTTAAGAAATAATATTATTGCTGCCATTAAAACCGTATTTGACCCGGAGATTCCGGCTAATATATGGGATATGGGCATGATCTACGAAATCAATATAAGCGAAGATCATTCAGTTAAGATCTTGATGACGGTTACAGCACCCAATTGTCCGGTAGCCGATTCATTGCCGGTCGAGGTTAAAAATGCTGTTGAAACCGTAGAGGAAGTGAAAAGTGTTTGGGTTGAATTGACATTTGATCCTCCATGGACACCCGACCGCATGAGCGATGAAGCCAAACTTGACCTTGGAATGCTTTAACCCCGGATTGTGAAAAGATTCATTCCTTTTCTACTCATTGCCACCATTTTCTTTGGTCTGTTTATGCTGACCAAACCCTATAGAAACTCAGAATTGAGCAGGGAAAACACCGCACATATATTCATGCTGACTACGCTGGAACTATTTCAGGAAGCTGGGCCGGGCGGATATCATTATGCAGCAGTACAAACATGGCAAGAAGAGGATACACTGAAAAAGCACTATTACGAACGTCTACTCGATGAAAACAAGAATAATTATTACGTTTCGCATCCGCCATTGGCATTTATTGCCAATCACCTCATAATCAAAGCATTTGGTTTTGACATCTCTGATAAAACGCTGAAAAACATTGCATTTATCCTGCTTCTGCTAGGGGCCTTAATGGTATATTTCATCGTGAAGCTTAGCGTGGAAACTAAATGTTTTGAGTGGTCTGTTTTTGCAGGATTGATTGCAATGGTGGTATATCTGTTTAATCCTGTCAACATATACTCACATATCTATCATAATTTCAGCGAGATATGGGGACAATTCTTCTTACTGAGTTCCATACTGGCCATGCTCTATTTCTTCAATAGCAACAGATCGAGGCTGGCTTTGTTTCTATTCGGAATTTCAGTTTTTGCTTTGACCTATACCGACTGGATGGGGCTTACCTTCCTAGCCGGAATGGCCATAGTATTCTTCAGGGAGCGTAATAAGAAATACATTAAACGACTGGTTTTCATATCCTTTGCCGGAGTTCTGGCGGCCGGAGCTCTGACTTTCTGGCAATACTACAGTATTGGAGGATTTGATGCTCTGTACAGAGGGCTGGGCATTCGTTTTGTTGAGCGAAGCGGATTTTTTGGAGAGCAATATACCGATATGGGCTACCACTGGTTCAACCCTGAAACCTGGTGGCTTTTTCTCTTGCAGATACACAACGTTTTGATGGGTCCCGGATATCTGGTTATTGCCTTATTGCTAATGAAACTGTTCTTTTTCAGGAAAACGAAGCTTAAATTTGGCAAAGTAATGTGGCTTTCATTATGGGCTGCCGGTTTATTTGCATTTGCAGTGTTCAGTGCCACTGCCAGTCATTATATTTACATGGCCAGGTTTACGCCATTCCTTGCAATATTTGCCGGATACATGACTCTCAATATGATTGAGGTAATCAATCGTAAAAAACTGTATTATAATATTTTAATAATAATTTTTCCATTATCACTTTTATGGAGTATGCATGAGTTGAATTCGAGAGCAATTGCACCGGATGAGAAGCAATTTATATTGGATAAGATGGCTGTTGAAATTCAGGAAACCGGGCAACATGAACTCGAGTTAAATGTTGATTTAGAGGAAAGTGATATCATTTATCTTTCGTATAAAGCCAGAATGAATCTGGTTTGGAGTGAGTAGAACCCCAATTATTAGGATTTGGTACGATTATTTCATATCTTGCACATTAAATCATAAGACCATGAGAGCCATATTCTTATCCATTATGTTTCTATTTGCGAGTTTGATTCTAAACGCTCAGACCTATGAAGTGGATGAACTGAGTCAAAAAAGCCCTTCTAACTCTGAAGAAATCTATTCATTCCCAATTCTGAAAGGCGGAGATGAAGAAATCTGCGAAAAGATCAACAAGTATCTTATTGAAGATCATCTCTATATCAATTATGGAACTGAGCAAAACAGCATCTTCGAAAATGTATGGGGAAATGATGAAGACCCGGCCATGATCTATTCACTGGCATTTGAGGTGGATTTGATTAATGAAAGAATGTATTCTGTAACCCTCAGTGGAGAGTATTGCGGTGCATATTGTGAAGGATATGAAACCACCTATACTTTTGATTTGGAAACCGGTGATATCATTACACTTAATATGTTATTTACCGAGGAAGGTCTGGAAGGAATAGTTGAGGAGATGGAGAAAAACAAGAAGGAGAAAATTGAAGCTAAACTGGAAGAAGTTCATGCCATGCTCGCTTCTGATACGCTAGCTGATGAAATGCGTGATTATTATACTGAGATGGTAGACATGTACGAAAACTGTGAGTGCGTAGCCTCAATTGAATATCTTGAGTACCAAAGATTTATTCCTGCTGACGATTATCTGATTGTAGTATATGGCCGCTGCTCAGCACATTATAATATGGCCATGGATGAACTATGGTATTTCGAACTGGAGCTTCCTTTTGAACAATGGAGCGGACTTTTTTCTGATTATGCTAAGGAGTTGTTTTAGATATAATAAATTGATTGGTTGTTAAACATGAATTCATGGACAAAACTTGGACTGATCACGCTTGCAGTAAGTTTCGTGCTAATGTCCATTAGCTATATTCCTCAAAAAATCTCAAATACTATAATTCCAATAAATACATTTGGAACTTTATCTCTATGGACACTATTCTGTTCTTTAGTGCTTATTGAAATTGGGAGAAATAGCAATAAAAATACAACTTTGCTAAGCAGAATTATTTCATTCTTTTTTCCACTAATTATTATTGCTTCGTTTGGCCTAGCATTGTTTTATTCGTTCTTTACATCAATCTTATAGTTTTACAACATGTTATAAAATTCATGTCGTACTTCGACAGGCTCAGCATGACATGAATTTTTGGAGGTCAATCACTAGCTCATCAGAGAGATCTGCAGGATCAGCGGGAGGCAAAACAACTAATCACTTCTTCTTCGCTACCGAGTACCCAAACTTCCCTGCCTTATCGCCCTGTTCGAAGTAACCGCCATGGTTATAACTGACCAGGCCGGCATTCTCGAGGTCAAATTTATTGGTCTTGCTATTAAAAAAACGTTCGTCGGCAATAGAGTTTAGTACCTCTGCAACAAACATATGGTGTGAACCCAGTTCAAGAATCTGTGTAACCTTACATTCCAGCGACATAGGGCTTTCTGCGATCATCGGACAAGGGATATCTACACCCGGGACTGGAGTCAGCCGTACGGTTTTAAACTTATCCATATCACGTCCTGATTTCACGCCACAAAAGTCTGCAGCTTTCAGCAGTGGCTTATTCACCAGGTTTATGGTAAAAGCCATGTGTTTCTTAATCAGATCGTAGCTATAACGCTCTGGTCGAACAGAAATGTACACCATTGGCGGGTTGGTATTGATCGTCCCCGTCCATGCAATGGTGATAATATTGTATCCGTCTTCTTCGCTTCCGCAGGAAACCATTACTACCGGCAAGGGATACAAGATATTGCCGGGTTTCCATATTTTTTTTCCTTCTATCATTCTATCATATTTCGTGCTTCACCAACCGGAATTTTTTCACCCTTAAGGAATGCCACTACAAAGGCATCGGGAATGAGCTCACCCAATTGATTTTTAAGATTTAGTGCAGATTCATAATCTGGAAACGAACCTACGGTATAAAGTGTTACTTCATTATCTTTCTGCGTGCCAACCGACTGTCCAACACTTACTACCAGCTCATCTATCTTCTCCTGATCAGGTTCTCCTTCAAATGATCCAATCTGCACCATAAAGACCGGTTTAGATTCAGTATAATTTCTATTTGGACGATGATCATTGACTTGCTCTCCCAATGAACCACCAAATGGTACACCTTCGCCATTTATTCTGTCGGCCTCTGCACGCGTAATCTTCTTACCCTGATACAGAATAACTACAAACGCATCAGGCACGCCTGCACCACGAATCTGGTTTCTTGCAGTAGTTGCATCTTCCATGTTGCCATAAACGCCTGCATAATAGCGATAGTAACCATTGGCCATTCTATCTTCAATTAGCGGGCTAATACCAAATAAACGTTCAGTATTTCTTGGCGTCGCATAAACACCAACCTGTACTGAATACACCAATCCGTTTACATCAGCCATTTCGTATTTATCCTCAGTGGCGGCCGCATTATTAGCTGTATTTGCAATTGGGTTGGTATTACCTGCATTGGCATTGGCATCAGCTACTGCCCCGCCCGCTTCAATTCTGCGTGCTTCGTATACAGGAACCCTTTCACCATCGTAATAGGCTACAACAAAAGCATCAGGGTATCCAATCGGACGAACACGGTTTCGCTCAGCCCATGCTGTATTAAAACTGGTGAAATATCCGGTCATATAACGATACCATGGCTCAATAAACTCTTCCAGCACTTCATCCAGATTTCCAAAATACTGAGCCGGATCCACAGTGCGACGTGATGCTGCAATCTGTACCCGATAATACAATGCCTTTGTTTCTGTATTATTATCATTGTTTGTCGCATTATTATTATTATTTGTATTGTTATTATTTGCGTTATTGTTGTTCGCATTATTGTTTACATCATTATTATTGGTATTGTTTGCATTATTGTTATTGGCGTTATTATTCGCATCGGTATTGTTATTGTTGTTCGTGTTGTTATTATCATTCGTATTGTTATTGCTGTTATTGTTGTTGTTATTATCATTCGTATTGTTATTGCTGTTATTGTTGTTGTTATTATCGTTGTTATTATCGTTTGTATTGTTATTTATGGCTAGATCATTGCCATAATCATCAAGCATATTTCGATTATTCAAATAAGCATCTCCAAGATCAGAAAGATTCATGGCCAGATCACTCTCAAGCTGTCCTGCCTCAATGGTAATCATTTTTTCAGGCGAATCAACACCTGCATCTGCTAGAGTTCGTTCTTGCAGAGCCAGTGCCTGCAATTCAAGCTCGCGAGCCTGATTCAAGAGATCCTGCTTCTTCTCAAAATCCTGCTCATTAAATGCTTCACTGCGCAAACGACGGGCCTGTATCATCAATTGTGATGCATCTGTCATTACCCAGGTTCCGTCATCTTCATTTTCTGCAATAAGCACATTATTGTTTTCATAGCGTGAATTACTCCATATACCATATATGTCATTTGCAGCCAGATAATGCATGCGGGCTGCATCATTGTACAATTGTGCCTGATCATCATATTGCTGCTTAAGATTTGGGTCTTCCTCATTTACAGCAAGCTGTCTCAGACTATCAGCTTTTGCAAGTTTTTGCTCATACTGGTTCATATGCCACGATGCCATAGCTCCGGGAGCAATGGTTTGCATGGTATTCGGTTTGTCAATATTGTTAACATTCAGGTTATTATCAGCATTTCTTGCATAGGCATCAGACTCTGCCATATAGGCCTGCATTGTTGTGGTTAAAGCGTCTATTTCACGCTGAATTTCATCAGCCTGATCCGGATTTTGCTTCTGTAGTTTCTTGAGTGAAGCAATACGCATCATTAAACTTTGTGCTCCCTTGCTATAATAATCCGACTGAATAAGGTCTTGATAATTAGAAAGGTCACGATCATCATATTCGCTAAAATTAATGTTGGTATTTTCATTATACCACAATTCCGGCCCGCTTGCATTGGTCGTTGCAGCAGAATCAGGATTATTGTTGTTATCTGGGTTCGTGTTATTATTAGAATTGTTAGTGTTGTTAGTATTGTTAGTGTTTGCGTTATTATTATTCGAATTATCTGAATTAGTATTGTTGCTCACATTGCTGTTGCTATTATTATAAGCAATCAGGTCGTTCATATCTGACTTATCAGGGCCTGCCAAAACATCATTAGAACCCATATCAGCAACCATCTCCCAGCTCGATGCCATATCGGCCAGTTTGTCATCAGACATTTCACTTACTGAATTGCTGAAATCATTATAATATGTGTTTTGTGCTTCTATAGCAGCCAAGGAATCATTCATATTCTCAATATTGCCTTCAATCAAAGCAATCTCGCGTAATAGTTCATTGTTTTGAATATCAAATGGCATTCTTTTATCACGGAGCTTCTCTTTTTTCTTTTCTGAACGGGTTCCTTCAATTTTAGCATTGATTTCATCGATCTGAGCCTGAATCGTTTTATGCTCATTTTGAAGCTCACCCAGACGAGTATTTTCATTGTCAAGTGCAGTCCTCAGATCGGTGGACTGCATCTCAATTGCTGATTGAGACAAACTCGTATTCTGAAGACTTGATATTTTATCATTGGCTTTTTCAAGCTGAGCGTAAGCAACAGCCGAATCAGCTGATAACGGGTATGTTCCCGTTTCAGTACTTAGAGTTTGCAATTCTGTTATCAAATTCTGTGTCTGCTGAATCTCTGATACCGATTTAGAGTACAGATCACTTAACACATCAAGCTGATTATAAAGGTCTTCGGTTGTGTTCTGTATATTTTGAAGAGTCTGAATATCTTCATTAGAAGGATTGTCTCCGGTTTTATCTTTCATGGTTTCCCAATCCTTCAGGCGTGTATTATACATACTGCTCTTCTGAGCATACATCAACGCCAGTGCATCACTTTCCATCTGCTGACGATCGAGTTCATTTTTAAGTGAATCTATCTTTGAATTCAGCATATTCACCACATTATCACGGTGATTATCTGCTGTGAGATTGTTATTGGTATTATTATCATTATTGGTATTATTATCGTTTGTGTTGTTATTATCGTTTGTGTTGTTATTATCGTTTGTGTTGTTATTATCGTTTGTATTGTTATTATTGGTGTTGTTATCAGAATTATTGTTCGTATTATTATCGTTGTTCGTATTATTATCGTTGTTCGTATTATTATCGTTTGTATTATTATTGTCGTTATTATTCATGGCCAGATCGTTATTTTCAACAGTGGCCATCACTTCATTATTTACAGCCTGACGGGTTTCCGCAGTATTCATGAGTTCATTCAAGGTTGCCTTATTGTCTCCCAGTTGATTCCTGAGTGACTCGGCCTCTGCCTGCAAATCTGCAGCTTCCTGACGTAAAGAATCGGCTGCATGCTTATATTGGTCTTTCAGGGCCGGATAACTGGTAAGCGCTGCTTCATTTTCATATTGCTGAGCTTCCTCCAGGAGACTTACTGCTTGTTTTTCATTGTCAGAAATTGTTTGTTCTGCATCATTTACATCAGCCTGCAGTTCATTAATATATTCCTGATCAGCCTGTATTCGTCTTGTTGCTTCAACAATCTCAATTTTAAATGTATCTATTTCATCAATGAGTTTTTTCAATAAAACCACAGATGTATCTAACTCCTGCCTCAATGCCAGTTGCTGAATATATCCAGCCTGATCCTGAATACGTTCCATTGCATCTTTCTGACCGTCGGCAGCTTCATTATACTGTTCGTACATCTGCATGGCCACATCCGACTCATCCATCAGATCCTCACTATTCTTTGCCAACTCAACAGCTTCAGCCATCATGTCTTTGCGTTTGTCGGGATCTGTTTCATTCAGAGCATCTTCATACAGTTGACTGCTCTGTTCATTCTTGTCAACAGCTTCTCTCTTCTTCAGATCGGCCAGTCTCAGCGACTCATCTCTCAGAGCCCTGAAATTGAACATTTCCTGTTCAGCATCATCCACGTGTTCAAAAGTGATGTCAATAATATCTTCATCGGTTGGGTTCACAGGAATATTATATCTTAAATTGTCCTGATTATTCGACAACACGTCCTGATCCAGATTCATTTCCTCATCTGTATTCACATCAAGTGAGGCTTTGGAGCGAATCTTTTCAAGTGTTTGCTGATAGTTTGGATCATCATAGTCAATCTCACCCGAAGCAATCATATCAGTATTCAGCTTCTCAATCTCCTCGATTTTCTTATCAATACGCACCAGAAAGACCATTATACGCCCATCGTTGCTGTTTCTGAAAGATGAAAACCATGCATATCGCTGACTCGGATCAGTTATGAACAGAATATCATCAAACGGTGAGTTTATGGCAAAATCTATGTTTACCGGTTTCGACCAATCTCCCAGATCAGAAATAAAGGTGGAACGAAACACATCATATCCACCCATGCTGTTATGTCCTTTGGAGCAGAAATACAATGTTTTACCATCAGGAAGCAGATATGGAAAATCTTCATCATACTGTGTATTGATAGAGCTGCTAAGCTTTTCCGGCGGAGAAAAGCTGCCATCAGGTCTTTTAAAAGCACGATAAATATCTTTATTTGCACCTTTTTTCTTATCACCCAAACTACTGTAATACACTACATTGTGAGTATCTGAGTAGAAAACAAGCTGCATCTCATCCGATTTTCTATCGAGTTTAGATTTCAAAAACTCAGGTTTGGGAGCCAGATTTCCACCAAAACGCGTCAAATCGTACGAGCGGAAAAAATTCTGATACCCAACCTCATATTTTTTCAAAACATAAAGATCACTGACATCCTGTAATAGAACGATACCGTTATTGCACATTTGCATTCGAATCTCGGCTTTCTCGTAATAAGGATTCTTACTGTTTGTTCTCAGCCTGAAAGACGTAAATGCCCTGATAGCTTCCCCAAAGCGATAAGCCTGATGATAGGCCACTCCAAGATGATACAGAATCATTAAGGCATCTTCACCTTCCAGTTCGCCAACACCGCGCTCCATATGTTTAATTGGCTCTTCCGGATCACGCCGGTCTGAATAAAGCATACATGCACCAAAGCGATAGGAGTAAAAAGGATCTTTACGATTCAAACTCAATAATTGCGAGTATAATGGATAGGCTTCAACATATTTTCCCTCTTGGAACAGTTTATCGGCTTCCTCCTTTACCTTGTCAACTTCAATATCATTGTTCTGAGCATAAAGTAATTGCGGGCCTGCTAAAATCAATAAAGCAAGCTGCAATGCGAAAAATATGTTTCGAAATGCAAACAAAGTGGGTAAATTGCGTTTATATTCCTGTGTCTTTATACTCTTATATTAAGATTTTGTTACTCAAATATAATGATTCAATCGATACGGAAATTCCATATTACAAATAATCGCACTGTCATCTAGAGCGAAGTCGAAAGATAGACAGTGTCTTTACAATAGAAATAATCAAAATAAATTGAAAATTTTGCGTTATTTTGTCATATGAAAATCAGTATTGATCAGAAATCAGGGTTTTGTTTCGGTGTAACTGCCGCCATTGAGGCTGCTGAGGATGAACTCAGCCGTAGCAAAGAACTGTATTGCCTGGGGGATCTTGTTCATAACTCTGTAGAAATGAGTCGGTTGGAGAAAATGGGCCTAAAAGTCATTTCGCGGAAAGAAATGAAAGAACTGAAAAATGAAAAAATACTGATTAGGGCACACGGCGAACCACCTTCAACCTATGAACTGGCCCGGAATAACAACTTGGAAGTACTTGATTTCACCTGTCCAGTAGTTCTGAAACTACAAGACCGAGTAAAAAAAGCCTGGCTTGATGCAGATAAAATTGGCGGACAACTGGTTATATACGGAAAACCCGGCCATGCTGAGGTCATTGGCCTCACAGGACAGTCTGACAATAATGCACTGGTTCTTAGCTCACCAGAAGATGTAATAAAGATTGATTGTTCAAAACCAATTGTGCTTTTCTCTCAAACAACCAAGGATGAAAAGGGCTTTTACGATATTGCAGATGCATTGAAAGATTGCATGACAGAAAAGGGACTGAACCCCAAGATAAGTCTGAAAATCAATAACTCCATATGTAAACTCGTATCTGAACGTGTTCCACAGTTACAGAAGTTTGCCTCAGAACACGATGCTATTTTATTTGTGAGTGGTAAAAAAAGTTCAAACGGCAATTATCTATTCAGCGTTTGTAAAGAAATAAATCCAGATTCATATTTCATCAGTTCCGATAAAGAAATTGATTTTCAATGGTTTGAAAACGCAGAATCTATTGGAATATGCGGAGCCACTTCTACTCCAATGTGGTTAATGGAAGAGATTGCTGAATATATTCAGATAAACGCAGAACGTAAAACGTAGACGCGGATCTACACGGTCTATCAATGAATAAATGGATTTTCACAGATAATAAACATAAAACTCACTTTATACTTTCCACTTTCCACATTCCACTTTCCACATTCCACTTTATACTATCTTTTTACTTTTCCTTAACTTTGACACAGAAATCTGAATCATGAGGAGACTACTGTTTTTTTTATCATCAATTATTCTGATAGTCATAATACTTTCATGCGGTGGCAGCCGAAAAACTGATTTCAGTACATTGCATGATGGGTATTGGTATTCAGCAATATTACCCAGCGGCTCAGAATTGTATCTTAAGTTCGAGAAGAAAAGTTTTAATGAGGCTTCCGGACTAGCCTTCTTCAGCCCTGAACAACACATGACTGAGTTGGGAACATTCAGTATATCCGGATCATCAGAACTAACCACAAAAATCAAAAATAGAGAACAAGAGTACTCCGGAAAATTTGAAGCCGGTACCGACACCCTTGTTTTCCATATGAAGAAACCGGAAAAAGCAGATATATATTTCATAGCTCATAAAACTCATTCTGTTGGTGAACCAAATAACCGCTATAAAACTCAGATATTTGATAAAGTAAGCCGTAAAACAGTTAAATACGGCAAGGCCAAAGGTTTTTACACCACTAAAAAGGTAAAGGATATGAATTCAGAATCGTACCCTGAAATCATAATGAGTGTTACCCGAAGTATTGCCAAAAACCTCTTTACCGAGACGCAAACGCTGAATATGGACATTTACCGACCCAAAGGCGACAGTACAAAAAACCGTCCGCTTATCATGCTCATTCACGGCGGTGCATTTATTGTGGGCGACAAACAGGATAATTTTCAGGTACGCCTGGCCAATTACTTTGCAAAAATGGGCTATGTAGTTGCCAGTATTAATTATCGCATGGGGTATGTCTTTCTTCCGGGAGCGTACGGTAATCTCGAACGATGCATTTACAGAGCCGTTCAGGACTCGAGAGCAGCCATACGCTACATGATCCATAATAAGAACAAATACGGAATTGATCCGGATAAGATTTTTGTTGCAGGCAATTCTGCTGGTGGGTTTATTGCGCTTAAAACAGCCTTCATGGGAGACGAAGAAGCCTACGAAAGCACGGGTGCAAGCCTTTTTATGCTGTACGATGATCTAGGATGTCTTGATTGTTCAACAAACGATTACAAGGAAAAAGTAAAAATAGATGCTGTTGTAAATATGTGGGGAGCACTCACTCATATTGATATGCTCGACTCAAACGAACGCATCCCTACCCTGCTGATACATGGCGACAGCGATCGTATTGTACCCTACGATTATAATAATCCGTTTCAGAATGTTGATCCCGAATACACCCGGTTTTTTATGCAGAAGGTGTACGGTTCAGAGCCTATATATGAAAGGCTTCAAAAATTTGATATTCCTTCTAAGCTGATTACAATAAGAAACGGGCCACACGAACCACAATTTGATGACAAAAACCGATATACCAGTGTGCAGGACACCATTCAGGATGTGATGAAGGAATTTTTATATGAAAGACTTCTGGGTGATACACTTATTATTAAGCCTTTAATTTCTGATGAAAACGATAAATCCACTGCATACTTCTTCGAAGTAAATGCTCCCAAAGGATCTTTAATAGAATGGGTTATTACTGATGGTGATGGTGCAATAATTCCGGTAAACAAAAAACAAAGTAAAATTAAATTGTTTATGTTCTCTACAAGCAGCAGCATCACTTTTAAGGTGAGAATTAAAACAAGAAACGGTATTATCATTGAAAGCGATTTTGCTAACACTAAAACCATGCAATATCCTGCCTGAAAAAATAACGTATATTTACATTCCGTATGAGAAAATTTATTCTGCTAATAATTCTATTTACTCCTTTACTGGCTATATGTCAGCAAAGTCCGGCTGAACTTAACGAAAATGCTGTTACAACCAGACAATACGATCCCGGCAAGAGTTTTGTTTTAGCCAACCGAGCCTATTTGCTGGCGCTTGAACAAAAAGATACTTCACAAATTGCGCTCAGTCTGAAAAACATGGGTGTTGCATTATATTTTCAGGCAGCTTTCGATTCCGCATCGATCTGTTATGAAAAATCGCTCGAATACTATACTGCCATTAATGATTCCATTGGAATGTCGGCGTCAGCAAATAACCTGGGTCTGGTTTGCAAAGACCTGAGCAGAATAGACGATGCCGAGAAATACTTAAAACTGAGCCTTGAAATAGATTATCTGCTGAAAGACACAGCCGGTATGGCCTACGGTCTGAACAATATCGGGCAGGTGTATCAAATTAAAGGTATGCACCGGGAAGCTGCCGATATGTATATGAAATCGGCCGAATATGAATTGTTATATGGTAATGATTTCGGAGCGGCAGAATCGTGGATAAATGTGGGCGTGGTGCTGACTGAGCTGGCAGAATATGAGAAAAGTAATACGTACCTGAAAAAATCGCTCAATATTGCCATAAAATACAATGATCCAATTCTGGAAGCCCGGGCGCTAAACAATATCGGCGACAATTACACTCATTTGAGCCGGTTTGATCTGGCCGAAACCAATATACGCAGATCCATTGCCATTCGAGAAGAATACGAAGAATACCTTGGATTAACCAATAGCTACCTGCATCTTGCCAATATGTTTCAGGTCATGGAAATGACCGACAGTGCCGATTTCTATCTGTTTAAAAGTATCGACCTCTGCATGGAAACCGATAACTATCGTGTGGCCGTATTAGCATTGATGGAAAAAGGCCGACTGCTGAACACAAATGGCTCATATAAAGAAAGTAATGACTATCTGCTTAATGCGCTCGAGCTTGCCCAAAACATGGAATACGAGCCCATATTAAACGACATCTACTCTTTATTATCAACCAATTACAGCGAACTGGGAGATTATGAATCGGCATGGAAATACGAAAAAATGCTTTCGGAACACAGCATTGAAAAAACAGAAATTGAAGTTGTTCAAAATATTCCGCAAGCAGAAACTGAAGCCGAACAGATAAACTTTTTTAGTGTGCAGAACGTGATTATCGGGATATTGGCAGCTATGGTGGCTGTGCTCTTGGTTTTGTTGGTAGTGAGGAGGAGGTAAACTACCCCTTCACCGCCCTTTTAGCAAAGAAATTCAATAAAGTTTTTTCAAGGCCTTCCTGAACGTCGGCTTCCACATAATCTACGCCGTACTTGGGGCATTGCTCGCGGATATCGTGAATGAGTTAGGCAAATTTCTTTTGATATAAATCCCTGATTTCGGCAGGACGCACCTTAATAGTTGATTTATCTTCGAGATCGATAAAGCGATAAGGCCGGTTATCATAATCAAAATGCTCTTCCCACTGGCGATCGAGAATATGAAATAAAATCACTTCGTGGCCATTGTGTTTGAAATGCTGTAAAGCATTGAGCACATCTTTGGCTTCGTGATTCACATCAAAAAGGTCACTCATAATTATGACCATTGATCTTTTATTAATGCGCTCGGCAATCTGATGCATATTCGGAATGAGAACCGACTGCATAGCCTCACGAGCAGGAAGCTCATCCAGGTGATTTTGCAGGATATTCATCAGAAACTGATGATGAATAAAAGTTGATTTAGCATTGGTATGCTCTTCCAGTTTGTCGGTTACAATACTTAGTCCTACCGCATCGCGCTGCAGACGAAACAAATACATAAACACAGCACTTAAAAATACAGAAAACTGGTATTTTGACTGCATCTCTTCAGGTCTGGACTTGATATTTGGAAATAACATGGAGGCAGATCCGTCAATAATCAGACGGCAGCGCAAATTGGTTTCTTCCTCGTAGCGCTTTACAAAGAGCTTTTCGGTTCTGCCAAATAGTTTCCAATCGATATGGCGGATACTCTCGCCCGGGTTATAAGCCCTGTGTTCGGAAAACTCTACCGAAAAGCCATGAAAGGGGCTCTTGTGAAGCCCCGTTATAAATCCTTCAACTACCTGTCTTGCACGCAGTCCAAGATATCCAAACTGCTGCAGACGTTTGTCGTTAAGGTCGATCAAAGCAGATTTTTCAGCTTTTCTTCCAACATACGTTTAGGAACGGCACCTACTTGTTTGTCAACAACTTCGCCTCCTTTAAAAAATAATACGGTAGGTATATTGCGAATTCCAAACTGACCGGCAACACCCGGATTGTGGTCAACATCGAGTTTACCCACTTTAACTTTTCCGTCATATTCCTGGCCTAGTTCTTCAATGATAGGACCAATCATACGGCAAGGGCCACACCATTCTGCCCAAAAGTCAACAATTACAGGAATGTCGCTTTTTAACACTTCCTGCTCGAATTCTGCATCTGTAAAATGAATTGCCATGATATTTGATTTTCTGTTATGTTAGGTCTGACAAAATTAACTAAAATTCTCATTTAAAATTGTGTGCCATCAAAATCTAATTATGATTCAGATCATATTAATTCCGGTCCAATTTCATCTGCACTATCCGGTTCTTCAATTATTTCTTCATATTTTCGCTCATAGTGAGTCAGACCCTTCAATAAAATATTCCTTAAGCTATACGACTGAACTTCTGGTAATTGCTGAAGCTTAAATATTCCATCCTTATTTAGTTTTAAAAACTCCGAACCCATCTTCATTGCAGTCTCCTCCCCGTTCTCCTTCAGCGAAAATGTTAGCGGAATAGCACCTGCATTGAGTCTGATGATATCCTGAGCCGCATCGGCAAAAGAAGAGCTGATATCATCCAGTTGAACATGAAGTACGCAGGCATTTACCACTTTATCAAATAATTTATTCAGCGAATAAATCTTTTGCAGTTTCAATTCAGGGTTACCTTCATTCTTTCCCCATTTAACAGGTTCTACTTTTGCGTGAAAAAACAGCTTTGCACCTTCAATTATTTTGTCGGCAAAGCGCTCATAATCATCGCGAAAGAGCATAAGATCTTTTTCCCCACTATAATCAAAAAGCTTGGCGATCATGAATTTATTTCCTTTTTTATCATAGCGCTCCTGCTTTGTTTTCACCACACCTGCGAAGAGAATCTGCTGCCCGATTCCAATCCTTTCCAGATCATTTTCAATTTCGTCAATACTATGTGTCGCCAACAACTTCACTGTGCTCTCAAACTCGTCAAGTGGATGACCACTAATGTAAAAGCCGGCTATTTCGAGCTCCATCTTCAGCATATCATCCAATCGCCATGCTTCGCATTCAGGTAAATCTATATTTGTTATTACCACTTCTTCAGTATCACCGAATAAACTGGCCTGCATATTGTTCTGTCGTTCCTGAACCATGGCAGCATGCTTAATGAGCTTTTCAAGAAAAATGCTGTCTTCCTCATGCTCACGATAAAAAAACTGCGCCCTGTGGGTGCCCAGGCTGTGGAAAGCCCCGGTAGAAGCAAGTGATTCAAGCGCCCGTTTATTCACTACCCGCAAGGAAATACGATTAAAGAAATCGTGAATATCCTTGAATAAGCCATTCTCCTGACGCTCAGCCACAATTGACTCAGCAGCAGATTCTCCCACATTCTTCAGCGCTGCAAAACCAAAACGAATTTCATTTTTATCATTTACAGCAAATTTTTCTTCTGATTCATTTACATCAGGACCGAGAACCGGAACACCCATTCGCTTGCATTCATTAATAAAAATGGTAATCTTTGTCAGATCACTCAGGTTATTTCCTAAAACAGCCGACATATATTCTGCCGGATAATTGGCTTTAAGATATGCTGTTTGATATGCAAGCACGGAATATGCAGCTGAGTGAGACTTATTGAAACCATACTGACCGAATTTGGCCATAGCATCATAAATATCGGTGGCTGTTTTTTTATCAATTCCTTTTTCCTGAGCACCATCCACAAATTTTGAACGCAACTGGGCAATGAGTTCATGCTTCTTTTTACCCATGGCTTTTCTCAAACTATCTGCTTCACCTTTAGTGAATCCTGCAAGTTCCTGAGACAAGAGCATGATCTGCTCCTGAAAAATCATAATACCAAAAGTATCGCTGAGAATTTCCTCTGCCATAGGGTGAGGATACATAATCCTTTCCTTACCATGCTTTCTGCGGATATAGTTCGGAATATTATCCATAGGCCCGGGACGATACAATGCGTTCATAGCAATCAGATCATTCAGATCTGTTGGTTTCAGTTTCTTAAGCCATGTGCGCATACCTTCCGATTCAAACTGAAATGTGCCGATGGTTTCGCCTTTCTGGTATAATTGAAAAGTCTTTGGATCATCAACCGGAATATTATCTATGTCGATTTTCTTTTCATGACGTTTTTCAACCAGATCAAGACAATCTTTAATAATAGTAAGTGTCTTTAGTCCCAAAAAATCCATCTTCAGCATGCCGGCCGATTCAACAATAGAACCTTCGTATTGAACTACAGGCAGGTTAGTTCCGTCTTTTTCCTTTTGACGGGCAAGCGGCACAAAATGATCAAGGGCTTCAGGCCCGATAATAACTCCACATGCATGAACTCCGGTACTACGGACGTTGCCTTCAAGCACTATAGCCAGATCGAGAATTTTCTTCGCAGCATTGTTTGATTTCCTCAAATCAAACAACTCTTTACTCTCTTTCAGAGCTTTTTCAATGGTAATACCTGGCGTTTCTGGAATCAGTTTGGCAATTTTATCGGCAAAAGTCAGATCCTCACCGAATACACGGGCTACATCACGCACCGATGATCTTGCGGCAAGTTTACCCATGGTTACAATCTGCGCTACTTTTTCCTCTCCGTATTTATCCATTACATACCTAATCACCTGATCGCGCCCATCGTCGTCGAAATCAATATCGATATCGGGTAAGGATATACGGTCGGGATTAAGGAAACGCTCAAACAGAAGTTTATATTTAATAGGGTCGATATTGGTAATACCGAGGCAAAAAGCCACAATGGAACCGGCAGCAGAACCACGTCCAGGACCAACCAAAACCTCCATTTCGCGTGCTTTGGCAATAAAATCCTGTGTAATAAGAAAGTAACCGGGATATCCCATATTCTGGATTACACTGAGCTCAAAATCAATGCGTTCGGAGATTTCGTCTGTTATTTCCTCATATCTTCTTTTGGCACCTTCGAGGGTAAGATGACGCAAATAGGCATTATCGTCTTCAAACTCTGCCGGAATATCGAAAACAGGTAGCACTACCTCGTGAAGTATGGAAAAATCTTCAACTTTATCAACAATTTCCTGCGTATTTGCAATGGCCTCAGGCGCATCGGGAAACAATGCCATCATCTCATCGTAGGACTTCAAAAACTCATTTCCTGTATAATGCAGATCGTCCTTCCCTTCAGTGCGGGTATTGATCTGAATAAGAATCTTATGTGCTTCAAAATCTTCTTTGCGAACAAAATGCACATCGTTTGTAGCAACCAGCTTTACACCCGTTTTTTGCGAAAGATCAATCAGCTTCTCATTCACTTCTTTTTGCTCAGGGCGGCCATGATCCATTACCTCGAGATAATAATCATCACCAAAGAGATTTTTATACCATTCAATTACCTCAATGGCTTTATCTTCTTTTCCATGCATCAGGAGTTGAGCCACTTCTCCCCCCAGACAGGCTGATGAAGCGATAAGACCATCAGCATGATTACTCAACAACTCCTTGTCAATCCTAGGTGTATAGTAAAAACCTTTAAGATTTGCTTCAGACACCATCTTCAGCAGATTCTGATATCCTTTAAGATTTTTAGCCAGCAAAATAAGGTGATGCCCGCTGCGGTCTTCCCTTGACTTTTGTTCATTCATTGAAGTCCGTGAAACATAGGTTTCAACACCAATGATTGGCTTAATTCCATTTCTTTTTGCAGCATTAAAAAAGTCGAGTACACCATACATATTTCCGTGATCGGTAATGGCCATTGAATCCATACCGAGTTCAATGGCACGATCCATCAGATTATTTATTTTGGAGGCACCGTCGAGAACAGAGTAAACTGTATGTAAGTGTAAATGAGTGAATTTCGACATAATATTTGCTAATTCGGGCTTTTGTTTTAACTTTTATAAAAATACTCAAAATTGCCGCTGCGCCGGTAAGAATTTATTAACAATTAGAAAGACTATGAAACTCAACAGCTTAAAAATACTGGTAATCCTGATGGTCGTAATTTCTGCCTGCTCCGGCGACAGCGACAAAACTCTCGGTACTGCACTGTACAAAAATGAAATATCAACCGAACAACGAATGCCTGATACTACACTTAATTTGCCATGTGGTGATGAATATCGAAGTGTATATCTTTTACCCGCTAAAACTATGATGACCAAAGGTAATATTCTATTGCTTCACGGTTGGAATCTTTCCCCGTTGGGATGGTGTGAGCAAACCACATTATGCGACGAACTGCGCGAAGCCGGATACAATGTCATTATTCCCGATATGGGTAAAAGCATGTATGCCTCGGAAAAATATCCGGAAACCATGAACACTCTGGCTGATCAACCACTTCGTCAATGGCTGACCGAAGATGTATTTGCATTTCTGAATGATTCAATGAACGTGCTTATGGGTGCATCGAAAAACTACCTGATCGGACTAAGTACAGGTGCACGTGGAGCATTTGCCATAGGTCTGGAACGCCCTGAACTTTTTGATGCAGCAATTGTACTTAGCGGAGATTATGACCAGACCCTGATGCCGGATGATAATCTAATGATATACTATTATGGTGATTACAGCGAATTTCCCGAACGATGGGAAGGCAAAGACAATTTACTGAGACGAGCAGATGAGTGGACCTTACCTATATATATAGGACACGCTGTAGAAGATCAGGTGGTACCCTACTCACAATCAGATACATTATTCAAGGTGCTTGAAAACATGGGCCAGGTTTATACAGAAAGCCATTTTCCACTTGAATACGGACATAATTACGAGTATTGGGAAAGTGAAACCAATAATATACTGAAGTTTATTGAGGAAGTTGAGTCAATGGAAGTCTCGGCAGAGGTGAATTGATTTGCTGATCAACTTATGGTCAGTAAATGCCGTACGTGTAGGTTTACCAGACAATAATTACATCTTTAACACTTCCCCGGCTGCATAATGTAGTTTTGCTTTAAATGATTTTCCGTCAATCAGATAGGAAACTGTAATAAATATCTCAGCACCCTTATATTCTACCCTGCAGGCATAGCCCTCGGGATATGATGTGTAGTTGATAATGTTGTCATCTAAAATGTAAATCAAATCAAAATACTGAGTCTCAGCCAAACCGTCGTTTAAAATGGTGCTTATGTCTTCCTCCACTACCACGAGCACATTGCCGGGGCATTGATAAACCAAAATATCAAGTGAAAGATCAATAGGGTTACCCACAAGTGAATATTCTTCACCATCGTAATCGAAATAATCCATGGATATGGATACACCAATGGCTTCTGCCCATGTTGTTTTTATAGGTAAAACCTGCTGTGCGCCCTGCGACATTGCTGTTGACAATACAATTAATGTAAAAAGAATGAGTCCGGAGAGCTTTTTCATTGGTGTTTGTTTTTATATTATTAACGGATTTCAATTATAAATAATTGCATATAAGTATGTAGAGACAAGGCATGCCATGTCTCTACAAAGAATAATAAAACAAATCAAATATTAAACCGCTTCAAAAATATCCAGAATCAATTGCCAGAAACGCTCAACGGTTGCAATTTCGAGGCGCTCATCCGGGCTGTGTGCTCCACGAATATTTGGACCAAAACTCACCATATCAAGACCCGGGAATTTCTCGCTGAACAGTCCACACTCGAGACCGGCATGCACAGCACGAACAATGGGATCATATTTGAACTGTTTTTTAAACTGCTCAACCGTTACTTTCAGAATAGCTGAATTCGGATCCGGAGTCCAGCCGGGATAACCATCACCAGATTCATACTTAAAGCCGGCAAGTTCAAAAACACTTGCCACCATACTGCAAATATTATCTTTAGCAGACTCAATTGATGAACGCTGACTTGTAGTTATTACCAGCTGGCCATTATCCATTTTAATACTGGCCAGGTTTGTAGATGTTTCTACAAATCCTTCAATATCCTGCGACATGGCAACAACTCCATGAGGCAAAGCATAAGCGGCTGCAATGAGTTTTTTGGCTGATGTTTCGTCAATTACATTTGCAGGAACAGTAGTTTCCTGCGCTTCGAGCTTCACATCCTTGTCGCTGATTTTAAGTTCTGACTGTACTGCCGCATTGAGTTCTTTTGCGTCAGCAAGCAGATTAGCAGTATTGTTTTCAGCTACCATAATAACAGCTTCTGCCTCACGTGCAATAGCATTACGCAGATTTCCGCCATCAATTGTTCCTATGCGGATTCCATATTTCTTATCCATTTCCCATAGGAATCGAATGAGAATTTTATTGGCATTGCCGCGTTTTTTCTCAATATCGTCTCCACTATGTCCGCCCATTAGACCGGAAACTTTAACATGGATGGCTTTCATTCCAGCAGAGACGGCTTCGGTTTGGTATGCAAGACGCCCGACTGTATCTTTTCCACCTGCGCAACCCATAAAAATCTCACCTTCATCTTCACTGTCAAGATTCAGTAAAATCTTGCTTTTCAGCATATCACCCTGAAGGGCAAAAGCACCTGTAAGACCAGTTTCTTCATCAACAGTAAAAAGACACTCTATCGGACCATGATTAAGGTCTTTTGCCTCGAGTAATGCCATCTGAGTGGCAACTCCAATACCATCATCGGCACCTAGTGTTGTTCCTTTTGCTTTTACCCATTCCCCGTCAATATATGGTTGAATGGCATCCTTACTAAAATCAAATTCTGTGTCAGCATTTTTTTCACATACCATATCCACATGACTTTGCAAAGCAATTGAAGGTTTGCTTTCGTATCCCGGAGTAGCCGGTTTTCGAATTACAACATTTCCAACTTCATCAGAGATGGTTTCCAAACCAAGGTTCTTTCCAAAATCGATAAGATATTGAACAATTTGCTCTTCATGTTTTGAACAATGCGGAATCTGACAGATTTCAAAGAAATGATGCCACAGACGTTCCGGCTTTAAATTTACAAAAGGATTTTCCATAGTATTTATTTGTTTTCGTTATCGTCAATGATTTTATTTCGCAAATACTCATTAGGAGTAATACCAAGTTCAGATTTAAACACCCTTAAAAATGATGAATAGGAACTAAAGCCCGATTTACCAGCTATATTTTCGAGGGTTATATCAAGGTTGAGTTTTTTATAATTATCGATCAGACTTACTGCTTCCCGCACTCGATACTGATTAATGAGTCCTCTAAAATTTAATCCAAAACCTTTATTAATTGCATCAGAAAGATAAGTTCTATTGGTTTGAAACTTATAGCAAAAATCATACACCGATATTTCTGGATTTAGATATGGCTTTTCATCAAGCAGGTACTTCTCAAGTTCTTCTTTATTAATTTTTACTTCTTCTTCAAAAGTTTCAGTCTCACTAACCATAACCGGATCAAATACCTCTTCCTGCATAAATACATTAAGTCCGAGAATCCAGAAAAAGGATGCAAACAAAGTGTATGAAACCACAATGAGTAAATCATTATTCAAAACCTGGCTATTATTAAGAATATGAATAACCAAATGGGCCAGCATCATAAAAACAAAAAAAACAGCCAGCATTTTCATCCAGTTAAGCTGATTATTAGCGTTTTCGGCAAAAAGATTCTGCTTCTTCCTGTAATACTCTTTCATTTTAATTATTGTGAATACTACATAGATAAGAGACTGTACAATGAATGTAGTTTTGCCCACGCTATATACCATCTTTCCAAGTTTCAATATCGAACTCGCTTCTGCGTCATATGTAAGTTCCAGTATATATCGAATGAAGAGACGGTCGTCTTCAGAATTCAACATTACTTTTTCATAAAGCACAAAGAATAGAAAGAAAATCACAGCCGGTATGAAATGTGGCAAGATTTTTCTGTATGACAGATTCTTCTCTGAAGTAAGCGATAATATATAGAGGTAAAGCAGTGGGAATAAAACTATAACAAGTGCTGCATGCAAAGGGAACAGGAAAGTATATACTTCGAGATGACCCTGAAATTTCATGTATGTCATGAAATACACAATCGAGGCTGCAAGCATAAGTATCAGAATAAAAATTCTGGATTTTTGCTTACAAACCCCATCAATCAGGTAAGTTATTGCCCATGAAAAAGGTGCAAAAAAAGCAATTGCTAAAGCGATGATTTTAATTTCTTCCGGCATCGTGGTTAAAATTACAAAAAAACACTATTCACGTTTCATATATTACCATTCTTCTATTTGATATTCAAATACTTGTAAATTTTTGCAGTTTTGAAAACAAAATAAGCATATTAAGAGGATAGTTTCGCATAAGTATTGATAGTTTTGATTGTGTCAATAAATCAACAACAAAATAAATAAAAAATGAAAACACTTACAAGCACAATTTTAATGTTTCTTATTGGAATCGTTGTTTTTGCTCAGCCAAGTCAGGGCACAATGATTGCCAAGATTAAAGCGAACCACCCTTCTGCAACCAGTGTAGAACTCACAGGTAATGGTTACACAGAACAATCTTACGACAACGGAGCATACAGAGATTTCTATTTACATTCATACCGTATTAAAGCACCCACAGAATATTCCGATATTACTTATTGCTATTCGGGTCAGATTCAATATGTAAAAAGTGGCGGTGCATGGGTATTCGACAATTTTAATATTGGCGACAAATGGTATGAAGGGGTTCCTGATCCTGACTGGAATGAAATACTGGCACTTCTTATGTCAGATATTGAAGGTTATGTTAAGAATAACCACTACGTAGATATTGTTGGCAATATCTCACCTATTGAACTTACTGATGACCCGGATTTCCACTGGCACGATTTGAATTCTGTATCATTCAACACCAAGGTCACATATTCAGAGAAACAGGGGTATACCAAGCTGGCAAAAGGCGAGCGTTATTACAGAGTCAGATTATATTCTGACGGATATCAGGAGCCATGGAAAAGTTTTAACAGCACTTACGAGAAAGATAAAATTGACAAAAACTCTTTTGAAATTACTGAATACACCAGTGAAGAGCTTGATGCAATGAAAACGCTGTATGAAATTGACATGGAGAATGCAGCAGCTAAAGAGCTGGAGAATTTGCCAAAGATTGAAGTGAAAAAATTTGAATCAGGCAAACAGCTTTATTATTATACACATGATATTATTCTCACAAAAGAGAAAGATGTAATTCTGGCTTATTTCTATAAAGTCATTGACAAGGAAACTTGTTTTGTGAAGGGCAGCAGCTCTCTGATGAGTAATGATACAAGGGAGTGGGTTGACAAGGTCCTTGATAATCTTGAAGCATATCGTGCATGTTATTGTCTATACCCAACCGTTAAAGAAGAAAAAGAAACAAGAATCCGCTTCTATGACAGAGAGAACCGTCGTATGCTAGATATGGCAGGTGTGCAAAGAAACGACACATGGATGCTAACTGAAGTTGATTTTTACGCGGCCAATGAAGATGAGCAAGCCAGACTAAAAAGCAATAGTTCTAATTGTCAGGATGCCCCGGATCTCACTTATGTACCACCAAGAGAGGTTGTCAGCTATAAGGTTGGCGATGCTGTAACCGGAGTTTTTTCAAACGGTGAATATAATGCAACAATCGACAAAACTGACCCTTATAATAGTCAAAGGTATTTCATTAAGCTTATTGGCGATAACAGCGGAAAAGGTTATTGGATGGAAGAAAAGAACTTGAAACAGGGTCATGTAGGAACAAATATCAATGGCGGCGGCAGTTCATCATCATCTTCCTCTCAAAGTTTTAAAGTTGACGATGTTGTCTATGTAAACACTACTAAAGGCAAAATGAAAGCAACCATAAAAGAAATCAGCGGTGAAAAAGCACTGGTAGATTTCAAGAATCCTATGTATGATGATACATGGGTTAGTCTTTCCAATTGTTCTTATGACAAATAAACCTTACAAAATTGTCAGACTACCCTTTGGGTGTCTGACAGTTCCTTGAGACAAGTATTCATATAGAATTTGTACTTTTGAATAATAAGTATTGCCTTGTTTCATTAAAACCGATATATCATGACTCGCCTCAAAGTTTTTCTATCCACTCTTTTCCTGATACTATCCGTGAATGCCCTTTTTGCACAGGAAACAGAAATATGGCAAATGCCGGCTGCGAAGCTTTCCATGATAACTCATATCGACAGCGATGAACAAGGCAATACCTATTATGCAGCCATGTTTGGCGGCAACATGACTTTTG
>PKSX01000042.1 GCA_002869435.1 Marinilabiliales bacterium
ATACAGATCATGGACTACGATTTCATGAATCTGACCATGTCGCCCGATACAACAATATGTGGCGACAGTGCCTTTATTAATGCATTCCCTTCTATGGGTTTCCCACCGTATAATTATAACTGGGATAACGGCCTTCCAGCGCTGGCATCTCATTATGTTTCACCGGCTAGCACTACTACCTATACTGTTACCATAACTGATTATTGCAACCTTGACATAACAGGAGATGTAACCATTACTGTTGGCAATGGTTTTGCTGAAGCAGGACCAGACGTGGCTTTATGCAACGGAGAAAGTACAACGTTATCAGCAAATAATGCATTAAACTACTTATGGAGTACAGGAGACACCACTCAATCAATTACGGTAACACCAGGAAGTACAACTCAGTATTCGGTTACCGTTACAGATATTTGTGTAGGATCCGATTCCGTTCTTGTTACAGTGAACCCACTTCCTGTTGTTACGGCTGATGTTGACCCCGACAGTATTTGTCAGGGAGAAGAGGTTGAACTTACAGCCAACGGCGCAGAAACATATACTTGGGATAGCAACCCTACTGATATAAGTCTTTTAGAAATACCCGGTGATACTAACGACCTTTTTTATGTTACACCGGGATCCAATGTAACTTATTATGTCACCGGAACAGACGCAAATGGATGTACAGGTACAGCTGAAGTCGAACTGGTTGTCAGCCCGATTCCGGTTGCCAGCTTCTTCACACAACCACCAATCGCATCATCGTTTGATCCATATTTCCAGTTCTACGACAATTCACTTGGCAACCCCGTCATCTGGCAGTGGATTCTTGAAGATGGAGGCATGTATAATACTCCTCAGTTTGAGCATACCTTCCCGGCTGATGAATACGGTGATTATGAAGTATATTTATATGTCGAAAATTCATTTGGATGTAGCGACACCATAATAAGTTATGTTACTGTCAGACCTGATTATACGTTGTACATACCCAACGCATTTACACCTAATAAACCTGACGGAATAAATGATAAATTTCATATCAGCGGCATTAATCTGCCTGATGATGACTTTAGTATACGTATCTACAATCGATACGGAGCTCTGGTCTTTGCTTCGAGCAACCCTGCTTTTGAGTGGGACGGCAAAATGAATGGTAATCTTTTACCGGAAGGAACTTATGTATACAGATTGTATTATCGGGACACCAGCGGAAATGATCATGCCATTCTCGGAAACATCACTCTGATTCATTAGGGGCCTCTTTTTTGCATTGTATTTTAGCTTTTTCATTTGGCTTTCTGAGTCCGCAAATGAATAAAATCATGTATCTTTGTGTCAACAAAAAACACAAAATTAAATAGCCATGAACAAGAAGAGAATTGCTATTAACGGATTCGGCAGAATCGGTAGAATGACGTTTCAGGCTCTTTTACAATATGAGAACATTGAAATCGCCGCAATTAATGACCTTACAGACGCCAAAACACTGGCTCACTTACTGAAATATGATTCGGTACACGGCAAGTTTAAAGGAGAAGTTAAGTCCGGTGATCAGACCATTACTGTAAACAACTCAACTTATAGAATTTATGCAGAAAGAGACCCTGCCAATCTGCCCTGGGCAGAGCTAGGAATTGATATTGTTGTAGAGTGCACAGGCATCTTTCGTAAGCGCGAAGATTTGAATAAACACATCAGTGCAGGTGCGAAAAAGGTGGTTCTCAGTGTACCTGCTGCCAAAGCCGATGATGTTGATTTAACTGTTGTACTGGGTGTAAATGATCATCTCCTGACTGCAGAACACAAATTGGTTTCTAATGCAAGTTGTACTACCAATTGCCTGGCACCGGTTGCAAAAGTACTGAATGACACCGTGGGCATTGAGCACGGCCTTATGAACACCATTCATTCATATACAAACGACCAGATTATCCTGGATTCTCCACACAAAGATTTGCGTCGTGCCCGTGCTGCCTCAGTAAGTATTATTCCTACCAGTACAGGGGCTGCCAAAGCCATAGGGCTGGTTATTCCGGAACTTAGTGGTAAACTTGACGGAATGTCAATGCGGGTTCCTACTCCTGATGGATCAGCGGTTGACCTTACAGTAAAAACCAGTAGACAAACTACTGTAGAAGAAATAAACAATGCGGTAAAAGCTGCATCAAACGGAGCCATGAAAGGAATTCTGGAATATTCAGAAGAGCCCTTGGTAAGTGTCGATATTATTGGAAATCCACATTCATCAATTTTCGACAGCCTGCTCACTCAGGTTATTGGTGATAATCTTGTTAAGATTGTTTCCTGGTACGACAATGAATATGGATACTCACAGCGCCTTGCACAACTTGCTGAGCGTGTAAGTCAATTATAGAAAAATGGAATTTCTCACCATACTTATCATCAGTGCAATATTCATTGGAATTGCCATAGCCGGAATTGCCATTAAAATGTTCCTGAAAAAAGGCGGCGAATTTAAAAAACAATGTTCGGTTAAAGACCCTGACACAGGAAAGTCAATGGGATGTACCTGTGGCGGTGGAGAAAGCAGCTGTCATAATGACAAATAAAATTGTATACATAACCAGACGAGAGCGATTTAATGCCGCTCACAGACTATTTCGCGAAGATTATTCCGATGAAAAAAACCTCGATGTGTTTGGCAAATGCTCGAACCCGATGTGGCATGGGCATAATTATACTTTATTTGTTACTGTTAAAGGACCGGTAAACCCTGAAACCGGATTTGTAATGAACCTTAAGGTTTTAAGCAAAATCATTAAAGAACTGGTTGTGGATAAACTCGACCATAAAAACATAAATCTCGAAGTGGATTTCATGAATGGCAAACTGGCCTCAACCGAAAACCTGGCTGTTGAGATTTTCAATGTACTGAATAATGCGCTAAATGAATTTGAAAATGTTTCCGTACATTGCATAAAAATTCAGGAAACTGAAAACAATTTTGTTGAATATTTTGGATAAAACTACGATAATATGAGTCCGGTAATGAAGCACGAAAACATTATGGATAATTACAGCGGAGAAGGATATAGTCGTATTGATCAGTACGACCAGGAGCTTCTTGAAAAAATGCAGAAAAACTATCGCGAAATACTTCTACATATTGGGGAAGATCCTGACAGGGAAGGGCTGCTTAAAACTCCTGAGCGGGTAGCCAAGGCCATGCAATTCCTCACACACGGTTACCACACAAAACCCGAAGAGATTCTTAAAAGTGCCTTATTCAAGGAAGATTATCGCGAAATGGTTATTGTGAAAGACATTGAAGTATACTCTATGTGCGAGCACCACATGCTGCCTTTTTACGGTAAAGCTCATGTGGCATATATCCCAAACGGATATGTTGTTGGTCTGAGTAAAATACCCCGTTTGGTTGATGCTTTTGCACGTCGCCTTCAGGTTCAGGAAAGACTAACCACTCAAATTAAAGAATCGTTGCAGAATGTACTTAAACCTCTTGGTGTAGCTGTTGTTATTGAAGCCCATCACCTGTGCATGATGATGCGTGGCATTCAAAAACAGAATTCCGTTACTACAACTTCTGACTTTACCGGAGCATTCCGCAAAGATGAAACCCGTGCCGAATTCATGCACCTTATCGGAGCACAATTGCATTAATAGTTTTTACAATGAATAATTATTCAGCCAATTCAGAGCCTACTGTTTTTACATCCGAGAACACTAAAATAGGAACCTCTTTTGTGGCCAACGTTTTCATGTGGCTGTTTGGAGCATTGCTGGTAAGTGGAGCACTGGCCTATATGTTTGGGACCAACGAAAACCTTATCAGACTTCTTTATAGTCAGAGCGGGTTCACATCCCTTGGATACATTATTGCATTTGCACCTCTCGGTCTTGTAATGCTTATGTCCTTTGGATATAAAAAGCTTAGCTCAACGGGGCTGGCCATTGTTTTTATTATTTATGCAGGATTAACAGGCGCAAGTCTCGGATTTATCTTTATTGCTTTCCAGCTTAGCACTATTTATAACGCATTTGCCATAACAGCCGGAATGTTTGTACTGATGTCAATATTGGGTTACACAACCAAGATGGACCTTACCAAATTCGGCTCCATCATGATTATGGGTCTTATTGGTATTGTCATAGCCAGTGTTGTAAACCTGTTTTTACGCAGCGACGCAATGGATTTTATTATCTGTATTATTGGCGTAATTGTATTTACCGGGCTTACTGCATATGATGTACAAAACATTAAGAAAAACGCACAGTATGCCGGAGCACATCCCGAAACAACAAGGAAAATGACAATCATGAGTGCTTTAAGCCTCTATCTGAATTTTATAAACCTGTTTCTGATGATTCTTCGTCTTTTGGGCAGAAGACGATAATATATCTACGAACCGTGTTGAATATACACCCTTTTCACCCTCTCCGAAACTGAGGTCAGAGCTTCGTATGCAATGGTATTCATTGCTTTGGCATAATCTTTCAGTGAATTTCCTTCTCCAAAAAGAAGCACTTCATCTCCTTCCTGTGCTTCAGGAATATTGGTAACATCTATCATACACATATCCATACATACATTTCCGGTGATCGCGGCCTTTTTCCCATGCAACAGAACCTGCCAGTTTCCATTTCCCATTATTCTTTGGAATCCATCGGCATAGCCCACAGAGATGGTGGCAATTCTTCGCTTATTTTGTGAAATGGCCTTACGTGAATACCCCACACTCTCGCCTTCCTGCAATTCTCTGATCTGAATAATATGCGTTTTAAACGTTAAAACATCAGCAAGATCGGCACCATAAGAACTTTCATCCACTCCATATAACCCAATGCCCAGCCTAACCATATCGAACTGAGCCTGCGGAAAACGCAAAATTGCAGAGCTGTTGGCTATATGCTTCATTATTTTATAACCGAGCTTCGACTCCAGTTGAGTACAGACATCCTCAAAAACAGCAATCTGCTTTCTACTGTATTCATCGTGCTCTGCCTCATCTCTTGCCGAGAAATGTGAAAATGCTGACGATACCTGAATTAAATCCTTATTCTCATTTATTATTTGCACCAGTTCTGCAGTATCTTCCTTTCTAAATCCAAGACGGTGCATACCAGTGTCATATTTTATATGAATAGGCAAAGGCTCTTTCAACCCATCCTTCCATTGTCTGAGAACAGCAAATAACTTTTTCAGTATTCTGAAACTGTAAATCTCAGGCTCCAGATTATATTTGAGAAGAAAATATAAATGCTCTTCTTCGGGACTCATAACCATAACCGGAGTAGTTATTCCGGCTCTTCTGAGTTCAATCCCTTCATCTGTGTATGCTACTGCCATATAGTCTACCCGGTGATACTGCAAATGATTGGCTATTTCGTAAACGCCACTTCCATATGCAAAGGCTTTTACCATAACCATCAGTTTTGTATCCGGGCTAAGTTTACTTCTGAAGAAATTAAGGTTTTCCGTCAGAGCGTTAAAATCAACTTCAAGCACAGTGTTATGCACTTTGGCTTCCAGAATATGGCTGATTTGCTCAAATTCAAATTTTCTTGCGCCTTTCAACAGAATGATTTCATTCTGGAATGATCCCGGATCAATATTTCTTAAAAACTCATCCGTTGATGCGAAAAACTCACTATTATTGTCAAACAATGGTGCATTTGACTGTAAAACAGGACCAATGCCAATAAACCGGTCAATATCGCGCTTCGAAAGCATATCGGCAATTTCAGCAGCAAGTGCTTTTTCGGTTTTTCCCGATTGCAAGATATCTGAAAGAATAAGTGTTTTATGGCTGAAACGTTTGTTTTTCTCAAGAAAATCGAGTGCAATACCCAGCGAATTGATATCTGAATTATAACTATCGTTTATTATAGCACATCCGTTAATCCCTTCTTTTGTTTCCAGACGCATCTTTACCGGTGTAAGTACCAGTAATCGTTTTCGAATTACATCCAACGAATAGTTTTTCAGCAACATAAATGAAACACAATGCATTACATTTTCAACTGATGCCTGATCGCTAAAAGGTATCTGAATATTTTCCTGCTGACCATTATACTCAAAGCTGACAATGGTATATGACCCGTTGTACTAATATTTTCCCACAACAATTTTGTTGTCGGGACCGCTACCCCATGAAAACAAATTAATTTTCCGGTTTAACCCGCTGGCATAAAGCTTCTCCCCGATATCATAGTGATCGGAGCAATAAATAAGATCCTGACAATTGACAAAAAGATTTAGCTTTTCAGCAACCTTTTGTCCGGTATTTATAAAATTCTCATCGTGCGCGGGACCAATATTCGAAAAAATACCAATTTGAGGCTGAATAACAGATTCGAGCTTTGCCATCTCATCTGGGAGGGATATTCCAGCCTCAAAGATTCCGAGATTGTGCTCCGGCCCAATATTACAAACGCTGATAGGAACACCAACCTGACTATTATAACTGCCGGGACTTTTAACAATATTAAAATCGGAAGACAACAACTGATTAAGCCACTCTTTAATAATCGTTTTCCCATTGGAACCACTGATGGCTACTACCGGTAAATTATATTTTGCACGATGGGCAGCTGCTATTTTCTGAAATGACAACAATGTATCTGTTACTGTTAATACGGTAGCATCATGTTGTGTATCCAAATATTCTGATTCTTCAGACAGAAGAAATGCGCGTACTCCCTTCTCATACGCTTCCTGAATAAAACGATGCCCGTTGTGCTTATCGCCTACTATGGCAATAAATACAGAGGATGCAGGATCGGTTATATGGCGGCTATCGATCACCAGCCTAGTAACTTGTGTCGTTTTTCCCTGCCTGAGTGTAGCCTGACAGATGTAAACCAGATCTTCTATACTGAATGAAAGCGCATTCATTCCCTAGTTTTTATCTTCTTTGTCTCGTTGGTTAACACTTTCTTGTTCACTTTGATTGCTTTGCTCTTTTTCTATTGTATGTGAACCATCATATTCTCTACGATTCCTGAAAATCTCTACAGCCATAAATAATGCATTCCGAAATGAGCTGCATGATGCCTGATTCTGGCCTGCAATCTCATACGCCGTTCCATGTGCCGGAGATGTACGAACAAGCGGAAGACCAGCAGTATAATTTACCCCTTCCTCAAATGCTACCATTTTAAATGGTATTAGCCCCTGATCGTGATACATGGCGAGCACAGCATCATATTTTCGGTAGTCAAGACTGCCAAAAAAACCATCAGCAGGGAAAGGACCAAAGACATTAATCTTTTTATCAAACGACTCCTGAACGGCCGGGGAAATAATTTTCTTGTCCTCTGTGCCAAGCAGCCCCTCATCACCACTGTGCGGATTCAACCCAAGTACAGCAATGCGGGGTTTATTTATTCCGAAATCACGCCGCAATGAAGCATCGATGATTTCAATTTTTTTCATGATCAAGTCTTTACTCAGTGCTTCCGAAACATCTTTCAACGGAATATGACCTGTAACAACTCCTATTCTTAATTCTGGAGACAGCAGCATCATGATATAATCCTTCACATTGTATTTCTGCGCAAGATATTCAGTATGTCCGGGGAACTTATAATTTTCCGACTGAATCGTCTTCTTATTAATCGGTGCAGTAACCAGAACATCTACATATCCTTTATCATGATCAGCAGTTGCTTGCTCCAACGCCAAATGAGCCATTTCTCCGGCAATCCTGTCAGGTTTTCCAAAATCTATCTTAATCTCGTCATTGGTAATATTGTATATATAGGATTTTCCGGCATGAAGGCTTCTTGGGTCTTTTACCATCGTTAACTGGTAATCACTTACCTTCAGGGTTTTTCTGTGGTAGGATGCCGCTTTTGAATTTCCGTAAATCAGAGGAATACAAAACTCGTTGACCCTTTTGTCTGCAAGGGTTTTAAGAATAACTTCGTACCCTATTCCATTGACATCACCGTGACTGATAGCAGCCACAACATGCTTATGCTCTTTTTCGCTTTTCATAGTTAAAACCTAATAAAGCACAAAGTTAGCAAAATAGCCAAATTAATTACAGTTGCAGCCGTTAGAGAAGTATATATCTGTTTCAGGAAGCAAATTAATTATTGCCTCCTGCTTTTCAAAAGACATATAAATTACACGAAGATCAAGGTATTCAAGTGTTTCCTGTAGTTTTGAGATTTCAACAGGCAATTCATCAATTTCATTCCCCCATAAATCGAGCGACTTAAGATTTTTCAGATTACCAATCTCAGGGGGAAGAGCAGCTATTAAATTCTGATTCAGAATAAGTGTTCTCAATTCTGTTAGTTCTCCAATCTCCGGAGGCACTACTTCAATTTTATTACGGGAAATATCCATTACCCTGAGCTTTTTCAATGTGCCAATTTCAGGAGGAATAACTGTGATTTTATTTTTAAACAAAACCAGATATTCAAGATTTGTAAGTTCAAAAACACCTGCCGGAATTTCTTTAAGTTTCTGCTTGGAAAGATCGAGGAACCTGACTTTTTCAGGTTCTTTCAGTGCTTTCTCAATATCTGTATACACTGTTCCGTCAAAAGGAATATCGCGCTGAGCATAAATGGCCAGTACAGGAATGATAAGAAATAACAGCGTTGTAAGTTTTTTTAGCATACGCGTTTAAAATAATGCAAAGCTTTATATTTATCCTTCTCAATTTGCTCAATAAGAGCTTCAAGGCTATAAAACTTCATTTCGTCTCTTATCCTTAAAAGAAACTCTATTCTTACCTCTTTAGTGTATAAATCCCCACTAAAATCAAAAATATGAGCTTCTACATGTTGTCCTTCTCCGTTAAAAGTAGGTCGACTTCCAATATTGAGAATGCCCTGAAGCATCTCCTGATTAATCTCAACCTCTATTATATAGACTCCCGGAGCGGGCAATAGTTTATCCGGATTACTCGCTTTTATATTGGCTGTAGGAAATCCCAGGTCCTTACCTACTCCTCTGCCATGAATAACAGTGCCGGTTAACGAATAATTATAACCCAGCATCTCATTGGCCAGAGTAAGATCTCCTTGTGCAAGAAGCGTTCTTATTTTAGTTGAACTTATGGCAAAACCACTATTACTCACTGCAGACAGCTGATGCACAGAAAATCCGTATTTCTGGCTGAGTTCTTTTAATAATGAGAAATCACCCATACGACCCTTGCCAAAAGAATGATCGTGCCCAACAACCAGAGCTTTCATGTTTAATGTGCTAATTAAAATATCCTTAATGAAGTCTTCTGCCTCCATTGAATAAAAAGCTTCATTGAATTCCTGGATATATAAATAATCAATCCCCTTTTCTTCAAGAATTCTTGCTTTTTCTTCCGAAGTATTCAGCAGCTTAAGCAAATTTTCATCCTTCCTCAACACATATCGGGGATGTTTATCAAAAGTAAATATAAGCGAATTCAAATGCTTATTTGCAGCAGTATTTCTCAGAAAACTCAGAATAGCATTGTGACCCCGATGAATCCCGTCGAAGGTTCCTACAGTAATACAAGTACCAGTCTCAGAGCTGAATCTATCTGAACTTTGATCGATAATTTTCATTCGGTAAAAATAATATCAAACTTAATAAAATTTCGTGCATTCGAGGTCAAAAGAATAATATTTTAAAATATTTCATCAGTATATAGCTGTATTTATGACACTTATGAATTTTATTCATTTTTTTCGAAAATTTCGTAGGGGTATGTTTGGGGGTGCGTGTATTATGATCGAACGACACAAAATCGAAATAAAAACAAAAAATTATAGTCATGAAAACTTCAAGA
>PKSX01000161.1 GCA_002869435.1 Marinilabiliales bacterium
CTATTATTATAACTTATAATATAGTCCGGAGAACCGGAATTTGGCGATTTCCAGTATTTTGGCGTGTATTGCAAAGAATCGCATCCGGGAATTGGCGGAGGAGAAAATACTATACTATCATACATTTCCATGGAGGGGTCAAGGATGTAATTCACTTGTGCCTTACTAAAAAAGAAAGACAGAAAACAGAATAAAAAAAACAGTGACTTTTTCATGAAAAAAGAAGGGAGGAAGAGAGAGTCCTCTCCCTCCCATTAATTTTTATTTTAAAATAATGAGTCTTTTAGTCAAAGTATTGTTACCATTGAAAACAGTAAACAAATATACGCCATTTTCCAGATTGGAGATGCTTATCTGTTTGTTTTCATTAGCTGTTACAATACCTGAATTGAAGATTGTACTTCCATCAATACTTAGAATTTTCCAATTCCAGTTTTCGTTATTTTTTGAAACAACCAATACCTCAAATTGCTCGGATGCAGGATTAGGATTAAGAATTAATTCTGTAACATGATCGACATCCTGATGAATTTTATTCTCCATTGACCTGTTTGAAACTGAATCGGAAATGATCTCACATGAATTTGTGTAGAATGTAGTATCAACAGGTGAAAGCAAAGCACGGGCAACAAAAACAGCCGGGCCATACTCATAGGGACATTGCGAAGCAATGAATTGCAAATACTGAACTTCGCTGACTGAGTATGAGATTGCAACCTCATTATCCCTAAAAGCAATATTATTTACGGCTTTCAGGTGTTGTTCTGGCAAAGTGCTTACAGTAAGTGAATTGTTTAATAACTGTGCAGAAGCAATACTATCAGCAGAGTATAAATCTGTTGACAGCATAATCTTTTCAACGGGAGATAAAAACATGCTGTCTGCAAAACTTGTTAGCACAGTATCACCCTGATAAATTTGTAAAGTATCTGACTTCAGAATACCATACACATCCTTTTTTGCTTCCCATGATTCACTTTGTGGAAATTGCGAATAGTCTAACTGATTTTTGGCAATCTTTCTCATAAACCCGGCCTGAAATGGATTTCCTGATGCTGACAGTTGGCAGGCCACAATCGTACCACTTGCATTAAGTGTACAAACAGGTGCTGTATAATGCGGAGGCCCGGGAGGGGTCACAAATGTTAGGTCAAAATATGGAATATAGGGTGCAACATTTCCGGGAATTGGCAAATTTGATCTTACAAAGAAAGGAGATTGATGAGCAAATGAATAAAAACTATATCCATCACGGTAATTTTGTTTCCAGGTGTTATCACAAGGATATGTCATACTTCCTTGAGGACTAATGTATCCACCACCGGTAAAAGTAACGCCATAGTAATTCTTCTTCATGGAGTTTCGATAAACCGTAGAAGGCGTTTCTCCCTCAAAATTGAGCCCGTGTTCACATTTATCAACACTATTGCATTGTACATCAGACTTTGTACACATGCTAATGGAAATACCACGGCTAAAGTTTTGTGCCTGTGCCGGCCCGGTTATGCTGTTGCCATACACTTCCATTTTTTCGCCGCCGGTAATGCGTATGCCGTAAGATGGCAGAACCTGAGCCCCGCTAACAAAAGTGATATCGTTTTCTTTGATCAGAGATTTAGTCGTGCTGTTTGTAAAAATACCAATTCTGGCCTTTGTAATATTGTTGAACTCAATGGCATAATACTCGGATAGAGACAAAACACTTTCCACTTTAATGCCTGTTCCGGGCATGGCATTGCCTGTCCATTTAATGGTATTGTTGCTAATCTCATTTTTACTCAGGTTATTTCTGTAGCCATATATACCTGTTTCACTATTTGTAATTCGGTTATCTATAACAAAAGTTTTTGCATCCCAGCTGCAAAAAGCAAAGTAAATCGCTTCACCGGTATTAGTAAATCTGTTCTTTCCAATATATGATGTAAGACCATACGTGAGGTTGATACCTTTTCTGCAATTGGCAAAGACATTGGCTTCATCAGGGTGAGTTCCGCCAATTTGCAAATGATACGGTTGAGAAAATGTATGATCGGAATGTCCTTCAACTGTGATTGCCGGCATAACAGGTTGCCCAAACACGAACTGAATATTGTTGAACTCATTATTCTGAATAACAGCAGAAGTTTTATTAAGGTGAATAGCAGATGAAAGGTTGCTATAAGTGTTATCAGTTAACCCACTTTGCGGCTGTCCGATATAAAGCATTTCAACTTCTTCAGCTTCATAAGCACTATATGTTCTTTCTCCATCATGTGGAAACAACATTGAAGAAATATTGCTGCAATCAAATGTGGTGTTATGAACAGTACCTGTAAATTCATTTCCACAAGGTTTTACAATAATATTTCGATAGTTTAAATCAAAACTGCTTTGATCTATGGTAAATTCAGCACATTTATTTGAAACAATTGCGTTTTGTGCGTCCTGAACATGGCTATTGTTTTCAATAATAACCTTGCTGTCATCGTCAATGAGGTATATGCCATCCCACATAAACTCTCTACAGCTTTGTAAAGTGCTGTTTGTAAATGTTAACTCATTATTGTCAGGAATAACTATTCTGGCGGCACCACCTAAAAGAAAAGTGCATCCATCAAATGTGTAATCACCGGCAAACTCGCAGTCACCATCAATATAGAAAACTGTTCCCTGAGTTGGTGTAGATGAAAGTGTAATTATCTCATTTGTAAAATGGTTATCTAAATTGTGTCCGCAACACGGATAAAAATAATATGTATTGGAGTTGCCACAGCCGTTTTTACCGGTAGCTGTGATTAGAATCTCTTGTGGATGCGGAACACTTATCCAGTTTATTTTCTCACTTGGGGAGTTCGAATAAATAACGTTTTGATTATTTGATGTAAAAACTCCGCTTCCAAGTGGTATTGACCATTTGTATTCTAATCCGGGGTCATAATTGGTGATTGTATATTCAAGAATATTTCCATCACAGTCATTGAATATTCCAGATATTTCAGGTTTGTCAGGCAGTGGCTCAATATAAATAATATGCATAACCTGATCCTGATTTCCGGCAATATCAGTTATTGTTAATGTAACATGAAAATAGCCGGATGTTTGATAAATATGAGTTGGGTTTTGACCATATCCGGTTGTACCATCGCCAAATTGCCAGAACCATGTTGCCACACTTTGTATACAACTGGCATCTCCAAAAAATTCTGCAATATCATTAACACATACTTTCTCGCTATAAGTGAAATAAGGTCTGGGTAATTCAACATTTACATACTTTTGTGCAGTGCCAACACAACCATAAGCATCTGTACCTGTTACATAATAGGTTGTTGGTGTTTGGGGACACACGGAAATTGGATTATCAGTTTCGCCGGTACTCCAGCTATAGGATACTCCACCGCTTCCGGTTAGCGTGCTGCACTCGCCAATGCATACTGGGTTAGGATTTGCTGTAATTGAGATTTGAGGGTTACGTAATGTAATACCAATGCAGTCGTTAAAACGACAGCTTGAATAGCATGGATTAGGAGCCCAGCTACTACAATAATCAACATACTCTTGATAAGTATCAACCCAGTCTGGAAAATAATCAAACCAGATCCATCTTAGGTAGATTTGTGTTTCTAATTGGTTTGGGTCACAATCTGGAATAAATGTTACTGTTTTTGTTGTGTTCCCATTGAAAAACAGATGGAATTTATCTATCACCGTCCAAGTGCCACAGTACAATTGCTGTGAACAAGGTGTAGTTGTATAATAAAGACCTACACATCCATCTTTGCCAAGAAAACCATTTGGTAAGCCAGAGTTTCCTGTAAGGTGCAGTGTGACTGGTTCTCCGCAGCAATAAGTGCGGCTTTCTGGTGTAAACTGAAAATATTGAGAAGGAGGGCAGTAACCTGAAAGTTTAAATACTAACCCGATTGGATCTGCTATGTTTTTTACAACTTCCAAAAAGTATATTTGTGTCGAATCAAGATCATCAGCAAAAATGGAATCATTAATCTCATATGTTTGTTGTAAAACTGGTGAACTACATGTTCCTGAGTAAAGGTTAATCAAGATTGAATCAGCAATAGGTAAAGAAGGAACAATTCCAAATGCTATTTGACTTATTACATTGTTTGCAGAAAAAGAATACCATGTAGTATCATATCCGGCTGGCAGATTAATAGTATCGTTGTTATTAGTTTGAAAAATTGGAACGGCCGTCTGGCATGTTTGCTGCCCCTGCACGATACCTCCACCCATCAATAAAGAAGTAAACAAAAATACCGAAAGAAACTTTAGAAATTTCGACCCGGAGAAAAACCGAGATTTTCTGTGTGTGTGTGTGGTTGACTTTGTACAACCCGCATCAGATTTATGTTTCGATGCGCTAAATTTTAAATGTAATTTCATGTAGTGTAAGTTTATAATGTTTAATGGGGTAAATTTAGTGAAATATTGATATAATTAATTGGTTTGTGGATAAAATTTGAAATTTATCACCGCAGTTGTTAAGACTTCTATTAAATGTGATTTAACACAGATTTTGTTTTCCAAAAATAATTGCTGGTACACAATTGGATCTATTTCTGGCTTTAAAAAATTTACTATTAGGCAGATATACAGAGTGTTAGCTGTTTTGAGGTGTTGTAAAAAGCCTCGCAAAGCGTTGACTATCAACGCCTTGCGAGGCTTGGCAGCTCCGACGGGATTCGAACCCATATCTTCAGAACCGGAATCTGAAATTCTATCCATTGAACTACGGAGCCAATAATCCGCAAAAATACAAATAATTCATGCATCGACTTATCCGCAGATTACGCATATTTCACAGAAAAGTAAATTATTGCAGATTGACACAGATTTTTGAATGAGTTTTATCATCTCAGATGAAAAACTCATTCTTTCTGTGCACATTGAAGAGGTATCGATGCTAATTCAATACAATTCATCTGTGAAATCTGTAAAATCTGTGGATTAAATAAGAATCATTTGTGTTGGATAATCCAAATATTCCCTATCTTTAGCATCCCGAAATGTTGCACATAAAACTAAAGTTATGGCCATTGTAAGCAAGGATTTGACCTATAAAATGCATGAGTATTCCGATTTTGAGCTTGCTTTTTTGCTGAAAAACCGTCATGAAAACCTTAATGAGCTTTCAAAGCAGAATCTGGTTTATGAAATCAAACAAAGAGGACTTTCTCCTGCTCAGCTGACAGATTTAATTGAAGGCAAACTGGCATATTCAGGATCTTATGGAGTAGGTGCGTGCAGGAGATGCAGTTCAGAAAAGCTTCTTTATCCGGAGGTCGCAAATAAAAAAGGAGAACGCAAATATTATGTGTGCGAAGTGTGTGGTGAACACAATTTCCGTGAAGCCATGGAGCGAAACAATAAGAAATCTGTTGCAATAGTTGCTTTACTGGCCGGCCTGATTATGCTTATAGGTGCAATTGTTGCTTTCTTCGCTTCGGCCGGCTAAATCATTCTTTTAATTTTTTACCTTTGCCATAGATTTTAAGCTATGGAAAATAAACTCAGGCTTTTTAACTCTCTCAGCCGAAAGAAGGAGGATTTTAAACCACTGACAGACGGGCATGTAGGTATGTATGTCTGTGGTCCGACTGTATACGGAGATCCACATCTGGGTCACGCCCGACCGGGTATTACTTTCGATATTGTATTCAGGTATCTGCAACATATTGGATATAAAGTGCGCTATGTTCGCAATATAACCGATGTGGGTCACCTTGAAAATGATGCCGATCACGGGGAAGATAAAATTGCAAAGAAAGCCCGCCTTGAGGAGCTTGAGCCGATGGAGATCGTGCAGTATTACACCAACCGCTACCATGCTTTTATGAATGCTCTGAATGTGCTGCCACCATCAATTGAACCTCATGCTTCAGGTCATATCATTGAGCAGATGGAGATTATTGATAAGATCTTTGAAAACGGCTATGCTTATGAAGCGGACGGATCTGTGTATTTCGATGTGGAAAAATACAATAAAAAACACCCATACGGAATTCTTTCCGGACGTAATATAGAGGAAATGTTGGCCAATACTCGCGAGCTTGATGGTCAGGATGAAAAGCGAAAACCATATGATTTTGCATTATGGAAGAAAGCAGCACCGGAGCATATTATGCGCTGGAAATCGAAATGGAGTGATGGTTTTCCTGGCTGGCACCTTGAGTGTTCAGCAATGGGTGCAAAATATCTGGGTGAAACTTTCGATATTCACGGAGGCGGAATGGACCTTCTTTTTCCACACCATGAATCGGAAATAGCACAGTCTATGGCGGCCAATGAAAAAATGCCGGTGAATTACTGGATGCATAATAATATGATTACCATCAACGGGCAGAAAATGGGTAAGTCGCTTGGCAATTTCATTACACTGGAAGAGTTCTTTACCGGTAATCATGATATGCTGGAACAGGCATATAGCCCCATGACCATTCGCTTCTTTATTTTGCAGGCACATTATCGCGGCACAGTTGATTTTTCAAATGAAGCTTTGCAGGGTGCCGGAAAAGCATACGAGCGGCTGATTAAAGCTTTTGGTCGCCTTGATGACATAAATCCTGCGGAAGCCGGTGATCTTGATATGGAAAAGCTTCGTAATTCGTGCTATGATGCCATGAACGACGATTTCAATACTCCGATTTTGATTGCCCATCTATTTGATGCTGTTAAATTCATTAATGCTGCTGCAGACGGAAAAACGACAATGTCAGACGAACAGAAAAACGCTTTGCAAAATATTCGTAAGGATTTCATCGTTGATATACTCGGACTTGATTTGGAAACGTCCGAAACGGTTGGTGGATCAGGATTGAATGATGTGATGGACATTCTGCTTGATGTACGCAAAAAACTCAAAGAAGAAAAGAATTATGCCATGAGCGATTTCATCCGAGATGAATTAAGTGCAAAAGGTGTAACCATAAAAGATACCAAGGATGGCACATCCTGGGAAATGTAATTTTATAACAATGAAAAGAATAATAATACCTGTTATTGCTGCAATTTTTCTCGCATCATGCGGTGGTGGAGAAAACAATAATAACAACAATAATAATCCCGACACAAATCGTGTTGAACAGGTAAATATTCCTGATTTTAATGCGGATAGTGCGTATTCTTATATTGCTGCACAGCTTGAATTTGGACCGCGCGTTCCCGGTACTCCTGCTCATACAGCCTGTGCAGATTATTTGGCAGGAGAGCTGGAAAGACACGGACTTGAAGTTACGATTCAGGAGATTACTGTTCGTCAGTACGATGGTAAAATCATCAATGGTAAAAATATCATCGGAAGTCTCAACCCCGATAATCCGAAAAGGGTAATGCTTTCTGCACATTGGGATTCACGTCAGTTTGCCGACTGGGATCCGGATGAAGCCAATCATCGAACACCCATTCCCGGAGCCAATGATGGAGCCTCCGGTGTGGGAATTCTGCTTGAAATCGCGCGTTTAATAACAAAAGATCATCCCAGCATCGGAATTGATATTGTTTTTTGGGATGTGGAAGATCAGGGAGAGCCGCACGATGCACAAAACACCGGAAAAGAAGATACCTGGGGTCTTGGTTCTCAATATTGGTCAAAAAACATGCATAAGCCAGGCTATAATGCGCGTTACGGAATTCTGTTGGATATGGTGGGCGCCAAAGATGCAGTTTTCCGCATGGAAGGTTTCTCACAGCAATTTGCGCCGTCTGTCGTACGCAAAGTATGGAATCACGCCAAAGATCTTGGATACGGAAATCGCTTTCTTTTTGAAGAAAGCAATCCGATTATGGACGACCATTATTACATCAATAAATACGCAAATATTCCCACCATCGATATTATTCATCAGGATCAAAGCACCGGTACCGGTTTTTACCCTTATTGGCATACGCTGGAGGATGATCTGGACAAAATGGATAAGGAAACCCTGAAAATGGTTGGGGAAGTGGTTCTGAAAACTATTTATTCCGAGAAATAGCGATCTGATTTGAGCAAAAGCATCAGAAATATTGCGGTTCTGGCTCATGTCGATGCCGGAAAAACTTCTGTTTGTGAGCAAATTCTGTATCACAGTGGCGAAATAAAAGATGCCGGATCGGTAGATCAAGGAAGTACTTTCAGTGATTCACTTCAGGTGGAAAAAGACCGTGGAATTTCTGTGCGCTCATCGGTGTTTAGCGTGCAGCAAGGCGATGTAAAACTTAATATCGTTGACACACCCGGTCACGTTGATTTCTCGGCCGATGTGCAACGCATTCTGCAGGTGGTGGATGCAGCCATTCTGATTATTTCTGCTGCATATTCATTGCAGGCTCATACCGAAACACTTTGGAATGCCCTGCAAAAAAGAGGAATTCCGATTATTCTTCTATTGAATAAGATTGACCGTGATAGCAGTGATGCTGAAAGTCTGATTACAGAAATAAAGAGGGAGTGGAAGATAGAGCCTTTGATGATACAGAATCTGGACAATGAAGGCAGTGCTGATTGTGCTGTTGCCAATCGTTTGAATGCAATACCCGAAGATTTGGTTGAGCAAATCATTGCACATAACGATGACTTGATGGAGGCGTATCTGGACGGTTCGGTTCCTGAGACGGCAAAACTTGAACAGCAAATGCTTGAAGATATTCGAGCGGCTCGTTCTTTTCCTTTGCTTTATGCTTCCGCCAAGATGAGTGTTGGGATTGAAGAATTGCTCGATTTTGCTGCAAAATATTTGCCGCCACCCAAGATTTCTGATGAAAAAAGCTTTTCTGCCCGGGTTTTTGCCCTCGATCAGGATAAAAACCTTGGAAAAATGGCTTTTGTACGGGTTTATTCCGGTCAAGCCGAAAATCGAAAGCCTGTTTTCAATCAGCGTACTCAAAACGAAGAAAAGCCGGTGCAAATCCGCAGGATTTCGGGTGTAAAATTCGAAGATGTGAATGAATTGAAAGCCGGAGAGATAGGCGTCCTTTATGCCCTCGGTGAAGCACAGGTGGATGATGTTCTTGGTTCTGGTGTTTTTGAAGTGCCTGAAATGCCGGCTTTGCACACGGCATTGCTCAGTGTACAGGTTAAGGCCGACGACGATAAAGACTATGCTGCATTGGCTGCAGCCATGCAAAAACTGAATGAAGAAGATCCATCACTTGAGCTCGATTGGGACAGGGAAGAGCAGGAACTTCATGTGAAAATCAGTGGCTGGATACAAATGGAAGTGATGGAGCGTATGATTGAAGACCGCTTCCAAATTAAAGCTCGTTTTGAGAATCCGACTGTGATTTACAAGGAAACACCATCGAAGAAATGCACCGGTTTTGTACGTTATTGGATGCCAAAACCTTGCTGGGCCATATTGAAATTTGAGATAGAGCCGGCTGAGCGGGGCAGTGGAGTACATTACAAAAGTATTATTTCCGTGGACGATGTAGCCCGGAAATACCAGAACGAAGTAGAGGAAACCATAGAAAAATCACTAAAGCAAGGCATTAAAGGCTGGGAAGTTACCGATCTGAATATTCGTTTGATAGAAGGCGAGGACCACGAGGTGCACAGCCGCCCCGGCGATTTTAAAATTGCCACACCTATGGGCATTATGAATGGTTTGCAGAATGGCGGAACCACATTGCTTGAGCCCATTTTGTCGTTTGTGATTAAAGCCGATGAGGAATTGCTTGGAAATGTAAGCTCGGACATTATAAAAATGCGCGGCACATTCGAAAGCCCGATGATTGAGGATGGTCGGTTTGTATTGAAAGGCACCTTGCCGTTGGCCACCTCACAGGATTATCCTGTAAAACTCAGTTCCCGAAGCGGTGGACGAGCGTCTATTTCCACATCTTTTCTGGAGTACAGGCCATGTACTGATG
>PKSX01000154.1 GCA_002869435.1 Marinilabiliales bacterium
CAACTATTACTGCAACCATGCTCGAAGGTGAAGGCACAGGAACACCTGGATTATCAGTTTGGGTGTTGGATGACAAACATCCTGATATTGATGACAAGACCAGTGTGATTACTTTCGAACTTAAAATCACAGCTTCAGGCACAGAAGAAGGCACAATTAAGGTTGTAAACAGGTGTAAGTAATTCTGCTTTAACTATGATTCAATAGTCTTCTGCAGCCGCTGAAAGAACATATTACGGGCCTTTTCTGCCATTCCGCTTAATTGGTTGTATTTGGCAATCAACCCTTTGATCCAGTCTTCTGTTGTATTGCAAAAATTATGATCTGCTGTATCAATGGTGTGAAAAGTTGAATGACGTAGAAAAACTTTTCGCATAGCTCCGGCCTGTGCTAAAATACAATTGTTCCCGATTTCTATGTCACATGCATAAAATGTGAAATTGTTTCCGCCTGCAGAATCGGCAATTTTATTGCTGCGAGTGCACATGCTTTTAATATCTGAAACCAGTGAAGAAACCTCACCTAGAAGGGTATCTGCTGTTTTTTCATCTTTAAAAAAACCCGATTCCCGGTAGAATTCAATTTGCTTCAGTATGCTGTTTATACTCTGCTCACTCCAAATTTCAACCGAAGGAATTTCTCGGTACATGGTAAGTATTTCCCTGCCCGTTTCCATTATCTCTTCAGGTACATCAGCATCTTCGAAATATCCGTCAGCATATTCTTCCACATTCATAACCGATCGCAGATAATAATAGCTTTTGAAATTGGCCAGCAGGGGATAGGCAAATAAGTGGAACAACGGAATATCGTCAGCAATATAATGGATTAGCTTTTCTTCTGCCTGATGAATCATTTTTAATCCTGAATAAATATTTCTGAGATAGGTCAGGTATGATTCGTTGTCGTTTCCGGGCACATCATAACGAAAATGAACAGAATGGCCATGAGTATTGGATAAACTGTCAAATGAAATTTGAAAATGATTGCAAAGTTTTGCCACTTCTGTTGCAGAAAACTCAGTTTCACCTCTGATGCGGCGGTATGCACTGTCGGTGCTTACATGCAATAGTTCCGAGAGTTCATTGACCAGGCTCTGATCACTCTTCAATAAAGATCGTATGGCCTGAATGAAGTTTTCCTGAATATGATCGTGTATGCCCATTGTATTGAATTTTAATGTTTTTGCCCAAAACATTTGCAATTTATGCAAATTATTTGACACCGGTTGCATTTTTTGCAAAAACAGAGGCTGGTTTCAGTATTTGTAATTATAATTTTGCGATGATCGCAATGAATCCCTCTTGTGGCGCGGGATTCAGTTTTGTGTAGGGCATTTCCCGAAGTAATTTTGGTTCATAAACTTCAAAACACAAAACCATGAAAACACAAATTTCAAAATTTCGTCAGAGCCTTTTAGCAATTGTATTAATAATGAGTGCAGCTTTTTCCATGGCTCAGGAAAAAATAGCTGTGCTTAATATACATACTAATGTACCCGGTTACACCTCTGAAACCATGGGGAACCTTGTCAGAACTCAGCTGATAAAAAACTCAGATTTTGCAGTAGTGGATCGCTGGGATTTGAATACTATAATTACTGAGAAGAAAATTAATCCTGACTGCAATAACACCATGTGCCTTACCGAAATAGGTAAAATCATAGGAGTTGATAAAATGCTCTCTGGATCTGTTGAGGTCTATGGTCGAAATTCTATTATGATTTCAATGCGGATCATAGATGTAAAAACAGGTGTTCCGGTCAATTCCAATGTCATTGAGTACATCTATAATATCAATGAGATTCCGGCCATGATTGAAGTTTCAATTCTGGATATTTTAAGAAAGCCGGTTGATCCTGATACAAAGCGTAAACTTACCGATAAGAATGATTTTGCTTCCTCGAGAAATTCACGTTCAAGCAGGTTAAATGCATCCGGTCCCCGAATAGGACTGACTTATCTGACCGGTTCTCAGGCCGATCGTTTTTCTGCTCCGCTTCAGGAAGGTGGATTTGACGGTTACCCTGCTATGTTTCAGTTTGGATATCAGTTTGAAGTACAATATCTGAATGAAGGTAGTTTTCAGGCATTGTTTGAGTTTGTACCTATGATTACCGGTCTTGACCAGGGCCGATTCATTCCTTCATTTACTTTGATGAACGGTTTACGAAACAACCGCAGTGGATGGGAATTCGCTTTTGGTCCAACCATACTGCTGAATCAGATGGCTGATGGATACTATGTTGACGGCAACTGGCACCTTGCCTCCGAATGGGATTACGATTCGATTCCTGAAAACCCAAATTTCATTTATTCAAGACTTGACAGCAGAGGTAGTTACACCCTGACATCAGGATTTGTTTTTGCCTTTGGAAAAACATTTAAAAGCGGTAATCTTAACATCCCTGTGAATCTATATGTAATTCCTTCTAAGGAGGGAATGAGATTCGGAGCTTCTTTCGGATATAATTCAAGAAACCGATAATTGATAATCGGGCGCACGCGTACATGGTGTGCGCCCATACTTCACCTTTCAAAACGTGAACCATGAAAAGAACAGAAATAATAATGATCGTAATTCTGATTTTAGTTTTTACATCATGCAGCCTCACAAAGAGAGCCCGATATTCTCATTTGAATAAAGTGCCTGTTAATAGTGAAATGAGCTTGCATAACTCAGATTCAACAACAGTACAGTCAGACACAATATTAAAGCTTCCAGTTATAGAACAATATCTTGTGTCCATAACAGCCACCAATGATTCAATTCAATACGCAAACCATTCTCGAGCAATTGAAGTTAATGAACAAAAGCCGGAAAATGTTTCTGATCACACCACCCGGGTCATTCCGAAATTAAGTATACCTGGACTTTTCAATGCCTCTGCCGGAGTTTCACTGACTAATGGATCGAATGCAGGATGGATTATACTGGCGATAATACTGTTCTTAATTGTACTCATTATTATCATCGTTGAAATTCTTGAGGCTTCAATACTAGTTCTTTTGTTTCTGTTATTTCTCCTGCCGGTGGTTGTGCTAATATTAATTCTGGTAGGAGTGATTCTTCTCGTGGATTCAAAACAGCACAAAACCAATGGGAGTTCACGTGCCAATAAATATGAAAAATGGGGCAGAAAAAACCACAATTCAAACCATTCAAGCACTTTTCAGGAAAACTAAAAATCGCAAAAAAATGAAAAACACATTTGTCATATTATCGATTGCAGGATTAATGCTATGTTCTTCCTGTTCCATATTTCAGAAGGCCAAATACCCTCATTTGAATAAGGTTCCGGTGAATGTCGAGTTGCAAAACAATACAGAGAATTCTGATTTCATAAAAGACAGTGCTATATGTGTTGTGGAGAGTCAGACATCAAAAACAGAAATGCATTGTGGCCTTTGTTGCTCTGAAGAAATCAATTCTGATACTATTTCTCAAACTGCTGTTCAAAAAGATGTTGTGAAACACCGGGCGTATATCAACCCTTCATTTTCACTGAATATCAATTTCAATAGTCGATCAAGAGCTTTTTCACCTGAAATAAAAAGCAGTGATCCGGCAAGTACGGTATGGATGATTCTTGGGGCAGTAGGTTCACTTATCGTACTTACTATTCTGATTTCTTTTGTTTTTGACATGGGCTTTATTGTAACCGGAATTCTGGTCTTTATGGTTCCGCTTCTGGTTATAATGGGGTTGTATTTTTCATGGAGGAACGCCGGAGCTTCAGACCGGAAAGAGAAAAAAAGCAAAAATGAGGAAAAGGAACCTAATAATAGTTCTGTTTTTGTAGAAAACCTGGACGAAACACCAAATAATAAGACTGGAACAACAAAAACAAAACAAAGTAAAGGCAGTAATGCCGCATGGATTATTGCTGCTGCAGGTACATTTTTGTTTGTCCTGGGCCTATGGGCAGGATCGGCAATTTTACTTATTCTGGGCGGAGCTGTATTACTTGCAATTCTTATTGGTGCCGGAATATTCTTCTATAATTCCCTTATGAAAAAATAAACGTTTAATTTAAAAACAACGAAAATGAAAAAACTGGCTTTAATAATATCGTTTGTGGCTTTTATAGCTGCTTTTTGTACAGCGCAGAATGTGCGCTACAAAGAACTGGATGCCGAGATTACAGCGCTCAACAAATTTGAAGAATCCCGGTTGCAAATTCTAAGTGTACTTGATGAAATTAATTCAGTCATTGTTGAAATGTTTGAATACAAGGATGGGAGTAAGCCCAGAGTATTCACTGTCGAATTCTACACCGATGATGCAGGATACCGACGCTTTGATGAGGAACTTGAAAGTTTTGGTCATATAGAAAAGAAAAGTGCCGGGTTGAAAATGAACCTGTATTCGGGAGATTCTGTGGCACTAAAAATGCAAATCAGTCAAAACGACTCTCTTGTTTCCCAAATAGCTGAAAGACTGTTGTTTGATGACATTGACTACGACAAATTGTTCTCGTATCGGGCGCGATTATTAGAAGAAAATGAGAGATTGTATCAGATACTTGTCAGAATGCGTGTTTCAGCAAGGCTGCCTAATCGTATAAAAATTAGGATTTCAAGTTAGAAAAGAGTTGTTTTTCATCTCTTCTCCCCTGATTTATAGCGAAATATTTGCAAATCGCATTAAAATATTGTATATTGCACAGATTTTTGTTTGCAAATTAATACCTGCCGATATGAAAAAATTTCTCTTAATCAGTCTTGCCTTTTCCCTGGTTTTGGCCTTTTCATCCTGTAAAAAGGATAAAGATAACCCGGACGGAGTCCTGAACTTCGGTTATGTAAGTGGTAAAGTATATACTCCGAGTGGAGTGCCTGTTCCTGCAGCCAATGTATTTGTTGATGTGGAAGGTGAAATATATATTGCCCGTACCGATAAGGATGGATATTTCTATTTGCGTGCCCCCGAAGGCGAGCGTGAACTTCACGTTCAGGGTGGTGATGGCTCTTTATTCAGAAGCCAGTACAATATTGAAATTGTCGCTGATGAGGTTCTAAATCTCCCGGATAATTATTTGCTGGTTGCACAAGCTGTCGAACTGGCTTATATTCCAGGTGCTTATGACCGTATTGAAACCATTTTGATTGATTCAATGGGGTATGCAGCTGATGAAATTGCTGTTTCTGACCTTGATGATCCTGTTTTAATGGCAGGCTATGGTGCTATTTTCCTGAACTGCGGAAAATCAGGTATTCTTGACAGTGCCAAGTATGCAAACATGGAAGAGTATGTGATGAACGGAGGAAATATCTACGCTTCCGATTATGCTGTAGAGTATCTTACCGGAGACGGATATTATACTCTCAACCTTAATGATGGAGGTGCATCACATCATCATCACGGCGATGTGCCCATGAACAATATGAAAGCCGGTTGTAATACTCCTGAAATAGGTGGTTTTATTGATGATGCAACTCTTTGCACCGATAAAGAAGGCCCGTCAACGATGGTTTATCAGGCTGAGATTGTTGACACATTAATAATGGCATTCTTGGGTAAAACCCATATTGATATAGAATATGATCTTGGTGCGTGGGAAGTTATTAAAGATCTTACTGCTCCATGGGAAATTCTGATTCAGGACCCGGTAACTTATGGTCCTTTGGCTGCAAGAATGAATATTCCTACAGCAGCAACTGTTCGCAATCAACTTGAGCAGGGTTGGGTAACCATTTGTCACTTCCCTCCGGGAAATCCTGCCAATATGCAAACGATTACAATTTCTGTTAATGCACTACCGGCTCACCTCGCCCATGGTGACTATGTGGGATCTTGCTTAGGTGGAGCAGGTACCATCTTCTTTACAACATTCCACAACCATGTTCAGGGAGATGTTGGTCCGGATGTATATCAGATGTTGCAATACTTTATCATGAATTTGTAATAAACACAATTCATTACATTACATTAAAGGCGATCATTGGATCGCCTTTTTTTATATCATTTTGTAAAAAATTGCAATTTATATGTCTGTTTTATTGATATCTTTGCAAATATTGGTCTTTTGGCAAAATATGATCAATTCATTAAGTCGAATTAAAATCTATCTTTTATGAAAAGAGTTCTATTATGGTCGGTATTGTTTTTTGCATTTTCATTTTTGCAAGCACAGACTGCAACGTATAATTATGTAGGAAGTATTGAAACATATACGGTGCCAGCAGGTGTTTCTGTGGTTAAAATTACTGCTGCCGGAGCCGAGGGAGGCTTTGGTACTAGTTCTGTTTATGATGCAGGAAGAGGTGCAGTAATGGAAGGTTATTTTGCAGTAACCCCGGGTCAGCAATTACAAATCCTTGTCGGGGAACGCCCAACTTCTGGCAATGGCGGTGGTGGCGGCACTTTTGTTTGTGATGTCAGTAATAACCCTTTAATTGCTGCCGGAGGGGGTGGTGGCGCTTCAGAGGATGTGGATGACACCATTAATAAACATGGACAGATAACAACTACTGGTGGCACAGGTGCTGCCGGAGGTGGTTTAGGGGGTGATAATGGTAATGGAGGGGCTATTGGTGCTTCTTTTGCCAGTGGAGCCGGTGGAGGTCTGTTGACTGATGGAGCAGATGGTTGGACCACAAATACCGGTGGTACTGCATTTGTGAATGGAGGTACTGTTGCGAATGGTAGCTCTGCATATGGTGGTTTTGGTGGTGGCGGAGTTGGTTCCGGATATGTAGTTGGCGGTGGCGGCGGCGGCTATTCCGGTGGTGGCGGTGCATCTAATTCTGTCGGTGGTGGCGGCGTTGGCGGCGGCGGCGGCTCATACAACAGCGGAGCCTTTCAAAACAATATTGCCGGTGCAAATACAGGTCATGGTTATGTAATTATTGAAGCTGTAAGAGGCACATCATATGCTTTTACAGGAACTATTGATGATTTTGTGGTTCCTACATGTATCTATGGCATTAGAGTTGAAATTGCCGGTGCCCGGGGAGGAAATGATCCATCTTCAACCCACTCTTCTGGATTGGGAGCCATATTAAGTGGTGATTTTAATGTTTTACCCGGAGATACATTTAAGTGTTTAGTTGGAGAATTCCCATCAGCTGACGGAAACGGTGGTGGTGGCGGATCTTTCTTCGTGAAATCAGATAACACTCCATACATTATTGCCGGTGGAGGCGGAGGAAGCTCCGAATCAGTTGATGATCCGGTTAATAAGCACGGACAGATAACTACTGCCGGAGGCAATGGTGCTGCGGGCGGTGGTATTGGTGGAGATAATGGTAATGGTGGAGCTGCCGGGGCAACATTTACAACAGGAGCCGGTGGTGGTTTCTTAACAGATGGTGCAGATGGTTGGACTACTGGAACAGGAGGTTTATCATTTTTAAATGGTGGAACTCCGGGCTACTATTCAGCAGCACCAGGTGGTTTTGGTGGAGGTGGAGCTGGTTCTTCATATGTTGTTGGCGGCGGCGGCGGTGGATATTCCGGCGGCGGCTCCGGCAGCAATTCAGTCGGCGGCGGTGGCGTCGGTGGGGGTGGCGGCTCCTACAATGCAGGCGCTAATCCAATGGCCGTTGCAGGTGCAAATGCAGGAAATGGATATATTATCATTGTTTATGATTCAATTAACCCATTCTATAATTCAGCAGTTCTTGTTGAAGATTCTGTTTGTGCCGGTGATACCGTTCTGGTATCTGTAACAAATGCTTTGGCAGCTGATACTATTGCATGGACCAGCGATGCAGGAGAATATGTATCTACTGTTGATGATACTTCTGCTTACTTTGTATTTTACACCGGTGCAACAACACTGAATGCACATGTCTATACAGGTTCATGTTTCGATTCACTGCTTACATTTGCCGTTTATGTTGATTCAGTTACAGTTTCATATACTGTAACACATTCTTCAACCGGATCTGATGGCGAAATTATAGCCAGTGCAACAGGATTTGGCACAGTTGAATATAATATTGATGGTGGCACATGGCAAGTTTCAGGTACATTCAGCGGACTTGCTCCGGGTATGTATTGTATCGGTCGCATGGATGAGCATGGATGTGCATACTATGATAGCGTGGAAGTAATGGATGCCTCTTTTATTTCAGAGAATTTTGCTTCACAGGTAATTATGTATCCTAATCCAACTAATAGCGAGCTTAACGTTGAGATTGGAATGGATCTTGACGAAGTATTGCTTCAGATTACCGACATGTCGGGCAGAATAGTACGCTCTGAAATGTTTACCAATGTGCGCACTATTCAACTTGATGTTTCAGGATTGAATAGCGGGGTATATATGCTAAGCATTTCTGCAGAAGAAGGTGCAGCTGTTATGCGCTTCGTGAAAGAATAATTTATTTTAAGATAATCTAAAAAGGCTTGTCATTCCGGCAGGCCTTTTTTTATGGGATTATCACTGGATCGCCCAGATATTTCGGCTTTTTCCTGAAAAGGAAATCAACAAAAACTTTTACACGAGCAAGTTTTTCGCGAACCTTTGTTCTGAGACCTCCGTAATATTCAACATCTTTTGCATTATATCCAATGGCTTCCAAGTCGAAATGCCGCGCAATGAAAACGGCTCTTTCAACATGAAATTTTTGAGAAATGACAGTAAATGAAGTCTGCCCAAATATTTCCTTCATCCTTATCATTGAATCCCAGGTGCGGAAACCTGCAAAATCAAGATATATTCTGTCTTCAGGAAATCCACGAGCCACCAACTCATCTTTCATGTCCTGAGGTTCATTATAATCTTCGCGGCTATTGTCACCACTGATAATCAAATAATCTATTTTTTCAGCATCCCACAATCCCATAACCGCATCAATGCGGTAAGTAAAATACATGTTCTCTTTTCCTGATTTCAATGTTTTTATAGTACCCAAAACTACACCGCATTTGTTTTTGGGAATGGAATCGCAATTTTCATAAATAAAGTCTTTGCTCTTATTTTTAATGCGCCAATCTGCCAAAAACACGATTAATAAAAGTGCTCCAACAAAAAGTATGAGCCTCTTTATTCTTCTGATTGTGAATATTTTTATCATGGGATTCAAAAATAGTGTAAATAATATTAAATCTTTTTGAATGAATAAAAAATTCTTTACATTTGTATGGATAATAAAATTATTATGAAAAAATTAATAATATTAGTATTTGTAGTATTGAGTTCTCTTACTACTGTGTTTTCTCAAAGTATTCTCGACAGCTTAGTTGTGTATTATCCTTTCGATGGCAATGCTAATGATTGGAGTGGCAATGGCTTCGATGCTACTGTCTCTGGTGCAGTATTAACTCCTGACAAGGACGGATTATCAAATCACGCATATTATTTTGATGGTACTGATGACCATATTGTAATGCCTCTTGATCCAGCTTTAGATCCGGACTTTCCTTTTACAGTGGCTGCTTGGATTAAACCTTATGATTATGCAGGGGAGGGTTTTAGGTTAATTGCATCTAATTTTAGAAATGATGGAATTTACTCCGGTTTCTGGATATTAATCGATATAAATGGTGTCTTGTCAATGGGTGTGGGCGATGGTGGTGGAATTGGCTCGTCCTCATATCGTTCGTTAAAAGCAACATCAACAATGAATAATAATACCTGGTATTATGTTGTTTGTGTGTTCAATGCATTTAATGATTTTTATATGTATATAAATTGTGAGCCGGATACCGGGTACTATGCAGGGACCGGTTCTTCCTATGTAATAGATCCAACAATACCTACATCACTCGGCAGACATAATTCGGGATATCCCAGTCATACTTATGGTCAGGGTATTATTGATGAAGTAGCTATTTGGAACAGAGCCCTGACATCGGGCGACGTTACTGCTTTATGCGAAGATCAATTATGGGAAATTATTTCTGTTTCAACAAATGAAAACAAACTTGAAATAATGGGAGTTTTTCCCAATCCGACAAACAATTTCACAACAGTCAAGTTTAACAATCCAGGGATTGATAGTCACCAAATTCTCATTACATCTGTTGACGGGAAGGTAGTTGCTGTATTCAATGATGTGACTGACTCAGAGTTCAGTTTTGATTGTAGTGATTATGAACAAGGCATGTATTTTCTTCACGTGATTAATGATATTACAGGTGAAAGTGTGATTGAAAAGTTCATCGTCAATTAATTCGTTACTAATGCTCGGAGTAGATTGTATCTACGCCGAAACTATCACAAAAGAGAAACCTGTCAGGTTTGTTGCAAATACTCGCACAAAACCTGACAGGTTTTTACCGAGAGGACACGGAAACGTCACAATAAATAACTTAGACCGAAACGTTAAATATTCACACTTATTATTAATAATTCTCCGACAAATGCATGTATTAATACTAAAAGCTGTATTTTTGCACAAAATTATTTACAATGAGGGGTTTTATACTTAGCTTTCTTATTATTGCCATTTCTTCATTACAGCTTATAGCACAGGATAATGGGAATATTGAGGAAAGATTTATTTACGGGATTGAAAATGTAGGAACGCTTGAACAAATCAATTCGCTTGAGCGAAATATGCTGGCGCTTGATTTTATCGGTGAGTTGAAATTTGATATTAAGCTTGACAAAGGAACAGCCCGTATGGAATTTACTGTTGTGCAGCCTGATCCAACTGCTGAAGGGAGAAAGAATATTGATATGGCTGAGATAAAAAGGCTCATTATTGAAGGAGGAATGACTCCCATAGAATGTACTAAAGTGAATTAAGATATTATGAAAGTTTTGAAAACTTTTGCTGCCTGGGCGTTTTTGTCCGGGCTTTTGTTTCAAGGTGGTTTGACAGCTCAGTCCGATGGTTGCTCAACTGCAACGAGCATTAGTGTTACACCAAACTGCTCCAGTCCAACTGCGGGAACCACAACCGGAGCTACTCAAACAATTAGTGGTTGTGTAGGTACTGCCGATGATGATGTTTGGTATACATTTACTGCAACAGCAACCAACCACATCATTACTGTTACACCATCTGCAGGAATGGATCCGGTTGTACAACTTTTCAGCGGGCCATGCTCCACGCTGATCTCATTAAAATGTATGGACCTTGGATTTACCGGTGATGCTGAAACCATTTATGCCAGCGGTTTGTCAATAGGGGTAGATTACACAATCAGGGTCTATCATTATTATTCTGGCTCTGGCACTGGTGATTTCACAATTTGTGTTACCGAAGCGCCACCGGCTCCCGGAAACGATGCTTGTGCAAGTGCAACCTTGTTAAATGTATATTCATCATGTACCCCTACTTCCGGCACTACAGTTTCAGCTTCGCAAACACAAACAGGTTGTGCCGGAACTGCTGACGATGATGTGTGGTACAGATTTGTTGCTACAAATGCTGTGCAAACTATTACAGTTGCTCCTTACGGAACCATGGATCCTGTATTGGAATTGCTTGAAGGAACCTGTGGTGGGTTTACTTCTATTCAGTGCGAAGACAATGGCTTTAGCGGAGACACAGAAGAGATACAGGCTGTGGGTTTAGTCCCCGGTACCACTTATTATGTTCGTGTTTACGATTATTATTCATCCAATGGTGGGGGTGATTTTGATATTTGTATTACTGGCGACCCTACTCCTACTCCTTCAAACGATGAACCTTGTGATGCAATTCAGCTTCCGCCTGTAACATCTGCCTGCGATTATTTATCATTTACAACAACTGGTGCAACAACAACTTCTAGTGCTCCAACTCCTTCATCATGTGTAGGTGGGTCAGCTCCTGCGCAGGGTGGTTTTAACAATACTCCTCAACCGAAAGATGTTTGGTTTGCAATTACAGTACCGTCATCCGGAGTACTAAGTATTATGGCAGAACCTTCTTACGGCTTCAACGATGCAGTGATGGCTTTATATTCTGGTACATGTGCCTCTCTTACCCAAATAGCTTGTTCAGATGATCATAATTATCCCGGAACGGGAAATGACTACAAACCATTTATGCTGGCAACCGGTTTAACACCCGGCTCTACCGTTTTTCTGCGATATTGGGCTTTTAATGGTAATATCACAGGAGACTTTGGGCTTTGTGTGACAACTCCAACCAATGATGATTGTGCAAATGCTTTATATATCTGTGATTTGAACGGATACGAAGGCACAACAAATGCTGCATATACTGAAGATCGTCCAGGAAATATGCGAGGAAATGCTGAAATGGATGATCCTCCAGCATATACATACACACCCGGAACTTGTCAGGGAGGAATATTTGGACTGGGTGGCGCCTGGGGAACAGGTGCCCCTAACTGTGATGTTCAGATTAATAATAACTCCTGGATACGTTTTACAGCTGCAGCTGATACTGCTACATTAAACGTGGATATATATGACTGCTATGTTGGGAACTACCCTTCCGGTGGTATTCAGATGCAGATATTCAGTGCTGCAAATCCATGTGCTGATTTTGTGCCTGTTTCAGACTTTAAAGAAGGATCCAGTCAGTTAACTATTCAGGCAAACGGCCTTATCATGGGGCAGGATTATTATCTTATGATTGATGGTTTTGCAGGCGATATTTGTTCTTATTCTATTACGGCTTCTGCCGGTGTACAATTCCCTGACATAACCGCGTCTCAAAATCCAATATGTATCGGAGATACTGTAACACTGTATGGTCCTGCAGGCGCTACTGCATATAACTGGGATCCTAGTGGTGCCTCCACTCAGGATATTACTATTACACCTTCAACAACAGGTACCTATGTACTCGAAGTAACAGGTGTTTGCGATCACAGGCAACTGCTTGAATACGATCTTTTTGTAAATCCTTTGCCCACTGCTACGGCTTCAAATACAGGTCCGTATTGCTCGGGCGATGCCATTAGTTTTACCTCCGGTGGCGGAGTCTCATACATTTGGTCGGGGCCATCATTCAGCTCCTCGGTGCAAAATCCCGGCATCAGCGGGGCAACACCGGCAAACAACGGAACATATACCGTTACGGTGACCGATGGAAATTCATGCTCCAATACAGCAACAACATCTGTAGCCGTTAATGTAAATCCAACTTCAAATGCAGGAACAGATCAGACAATTCCCTACGGAACAAATACTGCATTATCTGGTTCTGGTTCCGGTGGAAGCGGTTCATACCAGTATGCATGGAGTCCTGCCTCATTACTTAACGATTCTACTCTGGCATCTCCTCAAACAACAAACCTGACAAGCTCTACTGTATATACACTGGTGGTTACGGATCTTTCTACAGGTTGTTCTCACAGTGATCAGATCACTGTTTTTATAAGCGGTGGTCCGTTATCACTCAATGCAAATGCAAATGCAAACGGTGTTTGTGATGGCGATTCTGTTTATTTGTCATCGCTTGTTTCCGGGGGCTCCGGATCATATACTTATACATGGTCTTCTAATCCGGGTGGTTTTTCTGGAAATGGACCAGATACAACATTTGTTCCCGGAACAACAACGACCTATACTCTGACAGTGTACGATGGGTTTAATACAGTGGTTGACAGTGTTCAGGTCGATGTGTACCCCAATCCGGTGGCAACAGCATCCAATACAGGTCCGTATTGCGAAGGAGATAATATCGCTTTAACAGCGGGTACAGGTACCGGATATTCATGGACAGGGCCGAATTCCTGGAGTGGAAGTGGTTCCAATCCTTCTATAAATCCGGCTCAGCTTGTAAATTCCGGTACATACTACGTTACAGTCACCAACGTATACGGTTGTGTGGATTCTGCATCTACAAACGTTGTTGTGAACGCTCTACCTGTGGCATCAGCATCAAATACAGGCCCGTATTGCAGTGGCGATACCGTTTATTTATCTTCCGGTGGCGGAGGAACATACAATTGGTCGGGGCCACAGTCTTACTCAAGTACAACTCAGAATCCATACATTGTGGCAGCAACTCCCTCTGCCAGTGGAACCTATACAGTAACAATAACCGGAACAGGTTCCTGCACCGCAACTACAAGTACAACAGTTACTGTTAATGATATCCCGGTTGTATCAACTTCAGGCGGTGGCAACTACTGCGAAGGCGATAGTATAATTCTGTATGCTAATGGTGGCAGCCAATATGAGTGGACAGGACCATCATCATTTAGCAGCTCTTCACAAAGTCCGCAGCTTGTTCCGGCACAGACATCTAATTCCGGCACTTACACTGTTACGGTCACAGATGTGAATTCATGTTCAGATACTGCCTCTTTGCTGGTTACTGTTAATCCTGCCCCGATTGTGGAGATTAATGGCGACGATAGTCTTTGTTTGGGAGAGACATTAACTTTAACTGCTTCAGGCGCAGATAATTATTTGTGGAGTACTTCTGAAACAAACAATTCTATTCAGGTTAGCCCAACTGCAAATTCAGTATATTATGTAACAGGAACTTCATCTGGTTGTTCCGATAATGATTCCATTGCTGTGAGTGTGTTTCCAAATCCTACAGCCGATGCCGGGCAGGACACAACTATTTTTGAAGGGGAGTCTGTAATTCTTTCCGGACATGGAGGTGCATATTATCAGTGGGTTCCACCTGATTATTTATCTGATCCAAATATTCCAAATCCGGTTTGTACACCCGATGAAGATATGATCTATGTTCTGTGGGTATATAATGAATATGGATGCTCCGATTCGGATACAGTTAGAGTTACGCTTGAAGGTGAATGCGGCGACATTTATGTACCAAATGCTTTCAGCCCAAATAATGATGGCAAAAATGAAGTGTTTGGAGTTTTCAACCGCTGCCTGTATACCCTTGATTTGAAAATATACAATCAGTGGGGCAATCTGGTTTTTGAAACCAATACGGTGGATGAATACTGGGATGGCACTTTCAGCGGCAATGATGCCGAATCAGGCATATACTCCTATTATTTTACCGGAACACTCACCGATGAAACTCAGGTTGAAGGTCAGGGCAATTTTGTATTAATCCGATAAGCAGAAACAAATGAAAAAGACCATAAAAATATTACTACTTGGTGTGCTGTTTTCTGCACCGGTATTACTCAGCGCACAGGATCCGCATTTTAGCTCCAATAACGAAATTCTCCCCTACCACTCACCGGGATTTATTGGTACTATGGAAAACCAGATGGAGTTTCAAACCCTGTATCGCAATCAATGGAAGAATGTGGGCACGGCTTTTCAAACTTTTGGTTTGATGGGGAATGCTAAAATTTATAAATCCAGCGGATCATCACTTTCTGTTGGTGGTTTTGTTATAAACCAGCAAGCTTTCAGCTATCAGAACTTACTTGCAAACGTAATGGTGGCCTCCAACGTAAAACTCAATGAAGGGCAAATTCTCACTGTTGGCATTGGCGCAGGTACCCGCTATGAAGTACTGAACCCTGACGAACTTATGTGGCCCGATCAGTATAATGGGTCAGTTTACGATGAAAATATCGACCACGGGGAGTATTTCGATACTGAACAGGCTCTTGCTTTTGATTTAGCAGCGGGCATCTCTTACTCATTTGTAGATAAATCGAATGGCGGCGAAAAATTTCCAAAGAAAAAAGGAGCTTTTGGGTTTGGTTTTTGGCATTTAAACCAGGGAAAAAGACTCACAATGACCGAAGAAAACGCCGATATTAAATCCACATTTTTCGGCTCCATGCTTTTTGCCATGGGCGAAGAAAGTAATACTGCCCTGAATCCTTATCTGCTGGGAATGTATGCCGGTGGTGCCTCTGAGCTTCTGCTGGGCGTAGATGTCAAATTCTTCCTGGCACAGGGCGGTGAATACTCTACTTCCAAAACCATCATGACCCTGGGCGCTGCATATCGATATGAAGATGCTTTTATCAGCAAAATCATGTATCAGTTTTCCAATATCGGCGTAGGTTTATTATACGAAGTAAACACATCAAAACTACGAAACGCCAGCAATGGCTTTGGAAGCATTGAAGTATTGTTGTGTTATTCACCTGCAAGAAAGAATTTCTCTTTGTACTAGATTCTATACAAAACTCAAGATACCATTTAAGGCTCTTTCTTGCATAAAGAGCCTTATTTTTTGTACTTTTACTATTCGAAGACAGAACTATGAGAAAGATTTTGATGATTCTCGCGGTATTTTTATACCTTTCACCGGCATATTCTCAAATCCCGGCGGGATACTATGATGCAACTTATGGGCTTAGCGGGGAACCCTTACGAAACGCACTGCACGACATTATTTCAAACGGCTTTACGTCCGTTTCATACTCCAACCTTTGGACCACATATTATCAAACAGATGCCAAGCCAAACGGAAAGGTTTGGGATATGTATTCAGATATTCCGGGGGGCACGGCACCCTACGAATATACCTTCGGATCTGATCAGTGTGGCACATACAATTCTGAGGGCGATTGTTATAATCGCGAACATTCAGTGCCGGCAAGCTGGTTCAACGATAACAGCCCCATGTATTCAGATGTATTTATGGTTATTCCAACGGATGGATGGGTAAATAATAAGCGCGGAAATGATCCATTTGGAGAAGTAGGGTCCGCTAGTTGGACATCACAAAACGGAAGTAAAACGGGCTCTTGTAATTATCCCGGATATTCCGGAAATGTATTTGAACCCATCGATAGTTTCAAAGGCGATTTTGCCCGTATTTATTTCTATGTGGCTGTTCGCTACAAAGATGAAATACCATCCTGGAGCGGAGCTTCATTTTCGGGCGGCAATTTAAGCAGCTGGACTGAAAATATGATGCTGGAATGGCATGCACTCGATCCGGTTAGCGACAAGGAAAGAGACAGAAACAATGCTGTGTACAATGCTCAGCATAACAGAAATCCTTTTGTAGACATGCCCCATTGGGTGTATTATATCTGGAGCCCCACTGCGGGAATGGACGTAGCAGAAATACAACCTTCTTTGAAAACGTATCCGGTTCCTGCTAAAGACAAGCTAAACATTGAGTATAACCGCGATCTGATACTAAAAGAAATTCGAATGTATAATGTTTTCGGAAGTCTTGTATGTATATTTCACGACGAAAAGAACATAGATCTTTCAGCATTTTCCAATGGGGTATACAGCTTCAGTTTTGTGTTTGATAAAGCTGTGGAAATACGACTTATAACGATACAACATTAGTCTCATGAAAGAATTTATTGAAACTCAAAGAATGCGAATGTGGTGGGTGTACCTCGTTACACTTTTGCTTCTGGCCTTGGCTGTTTTCGGATTTGTTTATCAGGTTGTTCTTGGACATGAATTTGGCTCTAACCCGGGCCCGGATTGGTTTTTGTATGCCACTCTGGTTTTGGTAATTTTTATAAACTGGTTGGTTTTTGCAGCCCGCCTAATTCTGAAAATCAACTCTCAGGGCATTTTTTTCAGATATTACCCTTTTACGGCAAAAAGTTTCAGCTGGAAAGAAATTGAATCGTTCGAAATTATTGAATACGAGCCCATGAAAGACTACGGAGGGTGGGGCATACGTTATAATTGGAATAATAAGGGCAAAGCATATTCTTTTGGTGGAAATAAAGGACTTAGTCTGACCCTGAAAAATAATCAGAAAGTACTGATTGGAACTGCAAAATCGGAAGAAATGAAGAACTTCCTGAACGAAAACAATTTCTTAAGTTGATATTATGCCTTTGGTGTATCACGAATGGATAAACGATAATCTTCAACTTGCTCTGTGGCATATTACAGAGAGCCCCGAAGAACTTTGTGCCCAGTTGTTTCTCAATAAAGAGGAATTTGATACACTGGATTCATTCAAAAGCAAAAGCCGAAAGAAACAATGGTTGAGTTATCGTGCCCTGATCCGCCATATGGTAGAAACGGATTTTATCTTTCGCATCCATTACGATGAACACAAAAAGCCATATTTGGTTAATCCACCGAGATCCATCAGCATTAGCCATTGCTCTTCTTATTCTGCGGTTTTGATAAGCCGCAACCTAGAAATTCAGCATGGTGTTGATGTTGAGCCGGTAGATCCAAAAATACTAAAGGTCTTGAATAAATTTCTCAATGTGAATGAAGAAAAAGAATGGGAAAAGGATAAGAACATGACCAAGGCTGTTGCTTACTGGAGTATGAAAGAAGCTCTTTTTAAAGCCAATGGTAAAAAGGGGCTAACATTAAAAGAAAATGTTTCTGTATTACCTTTTGATATGAGTTCTAAAGCTAAAATACAGGGTTTCGTAAAAAGCAATGACTACACCAACCACTACCAACTTCACTTTCGTCAATTCAACGGGCTGATCATAGCCATCGCTTTTGAAGACGTTTAGAATAGTCCAACAACATCGCCATCGTCATTGAAGTCAATGGCTTCTGCACTAGGAATTGGGGGTAAGCCGGGCATACGCATTATAGATCCCGCAATCGGCACAACAAAGCCGGCACCACTGGCAATTTCAATCTCACGTATATTTACAATAAATCCCTCAGGGCGACCTCTTAAGTTTTTGTCATCCGAAAGGGAATTCTGAGTTTTGGCCATACATACGGCAAGATTACTGAGACCAAGCTCGTCAATGGTTTTCAAGTCCTTACGTGCTTTAAGCGAATACTCAACGCCAGCTGCACCGTACATTTTTGTAGCAATGGTTTCAATTTTTTGTTCCATAGTCCAGTCGAGTTCATAAATCGGATGGAAACATGACGGACAAGATTTAGCAGCACTTAATACTTTTTCTGCAAGATCTGTTGCTCCATCACCACCATTGGCCCAGCCGTCATTTACAGCCATTCCAATGCTATGCTGTTTACAACGCTCTTCAACCAATGCAATTTCCTCATCAGTGTCAGTATGGAATTTATTCAAAGCAACCACCGGCGTGAAACCAAAATGTTTCATATTGTCGATATGCTTATCCAGGTTTTCAAGTCCTTTCTTAACATAATCGAGATTCGGGGTTCCGTACTCATCCTTATTGGCACCACCGTGATGTTTCAGAGCACGAATAGTGGCTACAATCACAACTGCATTGGGACGAAGACCGCCAACCTGACTTTTAATGTCGAAGAATTTTTCGGCACCAAGGTCAGAAGCAAAACCTGCTTCTGTAACAACAAACTCCGAGGTTGAAAGACCAAGCTTAGTGGCAATAAGTGAGTTGGTTCCCTGAGCAATATTCGCAAATGGCCCGCCATGAATAATGGCCGGTGTGTTTTCCAGTGTTTGAACAAGATTTGGCTTAATGGCATCTTTAAGTAAAACCGCCATAGCTCCCTCCGCCTTCAAATCTCTTGCATAAATGGGCTTTTTGTCAAAAGTATACCCAATAAAGATGTTCCCGAGTCTTTCTTTCAGGTCATCCGGATCTTTTGCCATACATAAAATAGCCATCACTTCAGATGCCGCAGTAATGTTGAATCCGGTTTCCCGTGGAATTCCGTTTCCGGTTCCTCCTAACCCAATTACCACATCGCGAAGGGCGCGATCGTTCATGTCCATTACACGTTTCCAGCCAATGGTTCTGGGGTCGAGGCCAAGGTTGTACTTTTTGCTCTGTAGATTATTGTCAATTAAGGCTGACAAAAGATTGTTTGCCTTTTCAATGGCAGAAAGATCACCGGTAAAATGAAGGTTAATGTCTTCCATCGGAACCACCTGTGCATTTCCACCACCGGCTGCACCTCCTTTAACTCCAAAAACGGGTCCGAGAGACGGTTCCCGTAAAACAACAGTTGCCTTTTTGCCAATTTTATTTAAGCCCATTGCAAGCCCAATCGATGTAGTGGTTTTACCCTCGCCGGCAGGAGTTGGGGTTATGGCCGTAACCAATACCAGTTTCGATTTTTTAATTTTTTCTTCATCAATATAATCCAGTGGTACTTTGGCTTTGTATTTTCCGTACAATTCCAGATCATCAGGATCAATACCAATCTTTTCTGCTATTTCTGTAATTGGAAGCATTTCTGCTTCACGTGCTATTTCAATATCGCTTTTCATGTGCCTTGTATTTTAGTTTTAAAAATCATCATAAAGATATGGATTAAAAATCAGATACTTAGCGTAAAATGATAAATATCAAGACCGACAAGCATCAACCTTTTAAATAAATATGTGTCTTTTAAGTATATATTTGTTAAGTGAAAAACGTTTTAGCAAAATCATTGGTTTTATTCTCCTTGTGCTTCGCAAGCGCTATTATAAATTCAAATGCGCAAACAAACTTGTCGAGGCAATCAGAAATTATTGACTCTTTGCTTGTTTCAAATCCTGATCTTGCATTAATTGAGTCTGATAATTTGTATGAGCAAGCCCTTATAAAACATGACACAGTTTTTATTGTTAAGTCATTAAGATATAAAGCAGATGCATTTCAGCTAATAAGTGTTTTTGATTCTGCGGAAGTCTTTATAGATTCTGCTCTCAGTTTCTCTGCTTCTGTAAGGCTTTGCGAAAATGCATTATCATTAAATATTAAAGCTCAAATTCACCGCAAGAAAGGGGAATATCAGGAAGCGCTGGACATATTGTTCCCGTCGCTTAAAATCTTTTCCCTGTGCTATAAAGAAAAGGAAATACTCAACTCGTTATATCTGATTGCACTCTGCTACGACAGATTAGAAATGTATTCCGAAGCTATAGCTACACTAAAAATCATGTCTTCCCTCTCTGAAGCACTTGAGAATAATACATATTTGTTTCGCTCGTATAATACTGCTTTTATGATATTTACAAAAAGCGGTAAAAGGCCGGAGCCTTTAATGCAAAAATTGATCTCTACTGCACAAAAGGCCAATGATCCTGCTCTGGAGCTTACAGCATACAATAATCTGGCCTCATATTTTACACGGAATAATGATAATGAATCGGCCGAGTATTGCTATTTGAAAGCGTATGAACTGACACAACGTGAGAATAATTTGCAGAATAAGGCAATAATTTCGCTGAATCTCTGCATCTTCTATAATCGTATAGGTAATTGGCACAAAGCAGAACCATATTTCGAAGAAAGTATGGCCTTACAGGAATATTTTAGTGAAGACAATTGGATTGGTTTATACTTTTTCTTTGAGAGCATTTATTATCGTAATAAATCAATGCTTCCTGAGGCACAATCTTCTCTTGAAAAGTCGATGGCTATAATGGAGGCTTATAATAATTACCCGCTTCTGCTGGATATTCATTTAAAATCGGCAGACTTTTATGAAGAAAGAGGGAATTATGAAAAGGCCTTCTACCATATGTCCAGATACCGTGAAATTAAAGCAATTTTGGATGAAAACGAAGAAGATTCTGAAGTGAACAGATTGTATTACTCGGTTTTACTGGATCTTGAAAAAGAAAAAGCCAAGACAATATTATTGAGAAATGAGAATCTCGAAAAGCAGCAGAAAATTTATTTGCTTTTAATCGCTATTGCAATAATCCTGATTATTGTTTCTGCTTTAATCTACTACTTCAACAGCGCCCGTTTCCGCGCCAGAATACTTAGAGTTGAAAGGCAGCATGAGAGCGTATTGGCAGCAAGGCTCAGACTCTCAAAAGAGTTGAGTGAAAGAAACAAGGAAATTGCTGCTGTTGTACTTAATCAGGTAATGCAAAACGAGCAGGGTAAAGATGTAATAAACCGCTTGAGAAAAGTTGGTGAAAAATGTACAAAAGAAGTACAAAAGGAATTATTTGAACTTGCCGGTATTTTAGGCAGTGCTCAAAATAAAAAAATATGGAGTGAGTTCGAGAAGTATTTTAAGCAGCTGAATCCTGATTTTTTCTTTCACCTGACTGACCGACATAAAAATCTCACATCTCGTGACCTCAGGTATTGTGCTTTGATTAGCTTACAACTAAGCTCCAAAGAGATGTCGCTGATTACAGGAATGACACTTCAAAGTATTCATGTTTTGCGCTCCAGATTAAGACATAAGCTGGGATTGGAAAAGGATGATGACCTGGCAGTGTATTTATCTTCTTTCGGCAGTGAGTAATAAAAAAACAGCCCGCAATTGCAGACTGTTTCTATTCGCATTATGAGCTTATGAAGTGTGGTTATAGTAATTTGAAGCTGAATCTCATATTGTATTGTTTGTCTTCATCGCTTTTGCCAAAGAAAAACGTGTTGAGTTTAGATACAACATAGTCTTTTAAAGTTGCATCACTGCTGTTTATCTGATCGACACTTACGAAACCATCTTTCAAAACAGTAAATTGTACGAGTACTTCCCCTTCTACATTATTGGCTTTCAATTCCGGAGAATATGTAATCTCTGAACGAACGGCATTTTCAACTGTGGGATCGTTAATACTCATGGAGTAAAACGGAAGGGCGAGAATGATTATGAGTGCAATTAAAGTTTTCATGGTTCTTTGTTTTTGTGATTTGTGAGTATGACGCAGAAGGTTTTGAAAAAGTTACAGGGGGGGTGAAAAAATTTTTCTAATTAGAAATATCTGGACAAAGCCGATATAAATTTTTACCTTTACGCTGACGAAAACTACTACAATGTCAAAACAAATAAAAATTCGTGATTTAACTTTGCGCGACGGGCAGCAATCGAATTTTGCAACCCGTATGACACAGGAACAGGTATACCGAACATTGCCATATTTTAAAAAAGCAGGCTTCTATGCCATGGAAGTATGGGGCGGTGCTGTTCCGGATTCAGTTATGCGTTATCTGAACGAAAACCCTTGGGTAAGACTGGAGAAAATTAAAGAGGGTATTGGAGATGCGTCTTTGCTTACTGCATTATCCAGGGGAAGAAATTTGTTTGGCTATAACCCGTATCCGGAAGAAGTTATAGAGGGGTTTAATCGCAATGCCATCCAGTCGGGTGTAGATATCATGCGCATTTTCGATGCACTGAATGATATGGACAATATTGCCAGTACCATTCGGTATGTGAAAAACAACAAGGGAACTGCAGATGGTACAGTTTGTTATACGGTCGATCCAAAGTTGCCTGCAGAGAAAGTCTTCTTCGGCATTTTTAAAAAGCAGCCAAAATTCAAACCTCTTTTCACTGTTGATTATTTTGTGAAGAAAGCCAAAGAGGTGGAAAACCTGGGTGCCGATATGATTACATTAAAAGATATGGCGGGACTTGTAAATCCTGCCAGTGCCGGACCCATTATCAGGGCGCTTAAGAAAAGTGTAAGTATTCCTGTTGATTTCCACACACATTGTACACCCGGATACGGACTTGCTTCGGTATTAATGGCCATTATTAATGGCGTCGATATAGTAGACACCAATATGATGACTTTCGCCGGTGGCCCTGCTGCTCCAGCATACGAAATAATACACCTTTTCTGTAAAAAGCTCGATATTGAAACCAATGTGAACATTGAAGTTCTTCGCGATTTGAATGATGTTTTGGTTGACATTCGCAAAGAATTGGCAGATTACGATAATTACAAGATGTTTCCGCGTCAGTTTGATCTTACCAAAGACTCATTACCACCTGATATAGAAAAGCTTTTTGACACTGCTATTGAAGCGGCACAAGCTGAGAATGAAACAAATCTGCTTGAGGCAACATTTGCGATAGAAAAATACTTCAATTTCCCGGGGCCAAACGACAATGTTCGGGATGCAGAAATTCCGGGCGGAATGTACACCAACATGCTTGCACAACTTAAACAACTTAAGCTCGAAGCATTATTGCCAAGTGTTTTAGAAGCTGTTCCAAAAGTGCGTGTCGATGCCGGCTGTCCTCCTCTGGTAACCCCAACGAGTCAAATTGTAGGAGTTCAGGCCGTTAACTGTGTACTTGACGAGAACAATGATAAAGACTGGTATACAAATACAAATACTCAATTTGTAAATCTGGTGAAAGGATCATATGGAAAAACACCAATTCCGGTAAATGAACATTTCAGAGAAAGAATTACCGGCTCACCAGATGAAATACCATATGATACATCGGGCTATATGAAGCAAATGAATAAAACTCTTTTTGAATATGGTGATGTGAAGATGGCTGAAGGAGAAAAAGAAGAGCTGTTGCTTGAGTTATTCCCCTCAGTTGCTGAAAAATATCTGACCTGGAGAGCTGAAAAGAATTATATGGACAAGATTCGCAAGGAGCAGGAGAAGGAAGAAGCTTTGCGAAAAAAGCAGGAAGAAGAATTTTACCGCCAGAAAAAGGAATATGATAGCTTAACAGAAGAAGAGAAGCAAATTCGGCTGAATCAAGGCCTCTATAATTTTAAGTGGACTACATACTTTGAAGAACAACAGCAATTAAAGCAGTTAAAGAAGCAAAGCAAGGCAGGTCCTAGAACTGAAAATAAATAAAAGGTTGAACGTTTTCGCTCTTCAGTTGAATAACCAATTGTATCAAAACAATAAAAGCCAGAGCTTTTAAAATGAAATGGCTCTTCACATAGATTTTCTCCATTTTTGGAAATAATTGAGATGGAATTGCATGTATTGCAAAACCAACAAACAGTAGAATTACAAATAATTGTCGTACATCCCAGAAAGGCATTAAATAAGCCCAATCCATAGATCCAAAGACTTGCGAAATCATTAGCCATGCGGTATCAAAATCTTTAGCCCTGAAGAAAATCCAAAGAAATACCACAAAATGGAAAGTAATGAACCAGGAAATCACTGATCTGACAACTGATTTTTTTAATCTTGGCGAAACATAACGGGTCCATAATTTATCAAATGCAAGTCCTACGCCATGCATGCCACCCCAGACAACGAATTTCCAGGAACTGCCGTGCCACAGACCTCCCAGCAGCATTGTAATAAATAGGTTAATATAAGTGCGGTATTTCCCTTTACGGTTTCCGCCTAATGGTATATATAAGTAATCGCGTAACCAGGAAGACAAACTGATATGCCAACGTCTCCAGAAGTCAGTAATACTGGTAGCCTGATATGGTTTGTTAAAGTTTATGCCCAAATCAAAGCCCATCATTCTGCCAATTCCGATTGCTATGTCGGAATATCCGCTAAAATCACAGTAAATCTGAAGTGTATAGCCATAAATGGCCATCAGGTTTTCAAATCCGCTGTAATTGCCGGGGCTGTCAAAAACAATGTCATTATATTGAGCCACATAATCTGCCAGAACAGCTTTTTTAAAGAGGCCCATCATGATGAGGAAAAATCCGGCCTGAAGATCTACTTTATCAAGCTTTATTTTGGCTTTCAGCTGAGGCAGAAACTTACTGGCTCTAACAATAGGCCCGGCTACAAGTTGCGGAAAAAATGAAATATAGAAAGCGTAATTCAGAAAGTCCTTTTCCGGAGCTACATCTCCACGATACACATCAATAACATAACTTAGCAATTGAAAGGTGTAGAAGGAAATTCCAACAGGCAGAAAAATATCGGCCGCCCCAATATTGCTCCCACTAATTGCATTAATAGATTCAATGAAAAAATTGGTGTACTTGAAATACCCGAGAAACCCTAAAGCAGTAGCAACTGTTATTCCCAGCACCAGCTTCTTTCGGCCTTTATGCTGTATTCGGTGCATTACTCTTGTCAATATGTACACCAGTATAAGGGTACCAATCAATAACAGCACAAAAACACCACTTGACTTATAGTAGAAAAACAAACTGAAACCCAATAGAAATACCGTTCGGGCAAAATTGTTTCTGTATAAGGCTGCATAAACCGATAAAACCACAATAAAGAAAAGCCAGAACTGCCCGCTATTAAACAGTAAAGGGGCTTTCTCATTATAGCCCAGAATCGTCTCCCAAATGTTTGACCAAATCATTCGCCGGGAGGTTTTGGTTGAATAATTTCGGTTTTGGGTACTTTAAAAGTAAATGTATCAGGCATTTCCATCACTACACGATACAGTGCATCATTATTCATAAACTTTGCAATAGAATCCATCCATTTATAAGCCGATTCTCTTGTTGGATGAGCTCCATCCTTTGTCCTGTCGTATGAAAGGTCTTTAGATGGGAAATAGCGTTTGCGTCCCACATTTCTGATAATTAAATCATTTATTCCTGTGTCGTCTTTCCAGTTTGGAGGGCCAACCCAGATATAGGGCAAATCTTTCATTTCGCCAAGTATATGCTTCACATATTTATCTCTTTCTGAAATGATGTCCTGAATAAACAACTCATTGGCTCCAAGAACCAGAATAATATAAGTGGGGTCGTATTTTTTAATGTAATGTGTTATGGTGTCACATTGTCCATACCATAAGGTGGATGAACTGTACCAAATGACAGTGTTCATTGTGTGACCATTATGACGTGCATAATCATTGAGGCGAATTCGTAAAAACTCAAGCATAGAATCTCCAATAAGCAGAAAATGCTGTGAACTCGAATCGGGCTCAGTTTGAACATCATCACGAAGTGTGCTGTCAGCGTATAAAGCAATTGGTGTTACTTCTGGGTAGAAAAACTGCCTGATTTTTGAATCTTTAAGCTCAAGTTTGCCAATTTTTATGTGCACACCACTAAAGCTTAACAGTGTAAAAAGACCAAGTACTCCAATCAGGAGAAATAAAAAGTAAAAATAAGTCCGGGGTGTTTTTCTTCTTTCAGTCAAAACCAAAAATTTTCTGCAAACCTACATCAAATTTTGCTAATTACACATGCGTTACTGTTTCCAGTTGGAAAATAACCAATGAATATTATCGTGGTTTTGATAAACTCTGTTCCAGCATAAGTGTCCTATATCTCCAAAAATAATAGCCTCAGCTTTGCCTCCGTTTAAATTAACGGCATTAACCATATTCAGTGTTCTTCCGGGGATAACCAGGTGGTCCAGTTTTCCGTGAAAAGCCCGTATAGGCGTATGAGCAATTAGCCCGGCTTGTGTTTCATCTCCACCGCCACATACCGGCATGGCTGCAGCAAAGAAACCCGGTCTGCGGCAAAGGGCATCCCATGCACCAAAACCGCCCATACTAAGCCCCGTAACATAAATCTGATTTGTATCAACATTATATGCAGATATCAGTGAATCCATTAAAGAAAATGTTTGGCTTAACGGCATCGAAATGCGGGGCATTTTATGAGAAGGCATACTCCAGTCTACTTCCACCCAACGAGCAGATTCGGGACATTGCGGGGCAATTAATATAAAATAGTATTCAGTTCTGATATCTTCAGACATAAATTCCTTCACCCCGTGTAAAAGTTGTAATTCATTATCATCTCCACGTTCGCCCGCTCCATGCAGAAACAAAACAAATGCAGGTTTTTGCCCGGGAATAATACTGTCGGGAACATAGAGGCGATAGGGTAAAACACCCTGAACGTTAACATAGGTTTCTTTACTTAGTAGTCTTTTCCAGGCGTTATCATTCTGAGCAGTTCCGGTAATGCACAGAGAAAAAAGAAGTAAAATAACAGTAAGTGCTTTCATGTGGCCTTTTTCGCGCTGTAAAGGTGCAAATTTTTTGCCAAATATATTTTTGTCATATTGAGCTTGTCGAAATGCGTCAAAAATATATACCGTTACAAGGAGGAAACACTTATGGTTGACGTTCTCAGGATCCACGCTATACACATCTGTGACGCTGAGAGATCAACCCTGATTCGTGGCACAAGCATTTGCGAAGTGCATTCGCTGTAATTGTTAAAGGAAGTATGATCCAATGAATTCGCAAATTCGTGGTTGTTTGAAGAACGAGTCTTTAAAAATCAGCGGTCATCTGTGCTTCAGTCTGCGTCATCTGTGTTCCAATACAATTTTTTGCCAAATCTTCCCCAGAATCCGTATTTTAGCTAAAATTTTCAGCATGAAGAAGTCAGTCCGCCGAGTTTTCCGCATCAGTATCTGGTCAATTGTTTCCATTATTGTGCTGGTACTTGCATATTTCATTACCGTAATAGCTATTGCCACTTCAAAAGACTTTCAGCCACCCATGAGCGACACCCTTAATATTGTTGAGGGGAGAAACTCATTTCTTTTCGAGGATGAGCAGGTGTCCATCATATCATGGAATATTGGTTATTGCGGACTTGGGCAGGAGATGGACTTTTTCTATGAAGGTGGTAAAAACATGGGTCCTGATAAGGAAATGTATCAGCAATACATCAATCAGGTCTTTGCCATGGTTTCCAAAATGGACTCTGTCGATTTTGTGCTACTTCAGGAAGTGGATTTTGATGCCAAAAGAACATATTATGACCATCAGGACTCTGTATTGATGAGCGCGCTGCCCATGTTTTCGTATGTTACTGCTGCCAATTATAAAGTGCCTTATATCCCATTCCCAATTTTCAATCCAATGGGAAGGGTTCATTCGGGAATGATGACATTCTCCCGTTTTATCCCTGATTATGCTGCCCGTGTTCAGTATCCCGGATCTTATGAATGGCCAATGAAAGTCTTTTTCCTGGATCGCTGCTTTATCATCATGAAATTTGATCTCGAGAACGGAAAAGAATTCATAATGGTAAATACCCATAATTCTGCATATAGCGATGCGGCTGATATCAGGGTTACCGAAATGCAGTTTCTTAAATCATTTTTGCTAGACTGGACTCAGCGCGGAAATTATGTCATCGTGGGTGGCGACTGGAACGCCAATCCCCCCGGCTTTGATTCAACGAAGGTGTCAAGTGGTGATTTAGTATATGCTGTTGGTCAATCCGTAGATACCGATTTTATGCCTGAAGGATGGCAATGGGTTTATGATCCGACTATGCCTACCAACCGCGATGTGTCTGCTCCGTATTTCAAAGGGCAATCCAAAACCACACTTATCGATTATTATTTGTGCTCACCCAATATTGAAGTGCACAACGTGAAAACAATTAATGCAGGGTTCGCTGTTTCAGATCATAATCCTGTATATCTCAATGTTACATTCCTTCCCGATACTCCTTGCTGTGATTCGGTTGCTGTATATGAGTTTATGAAGGAAGAAATGAAGAAAAAGAAGAGCAAATAATATGCGGGCAGTAATTCAGAGAGTAAAAAATGCAAAAGTTTCTGTGGATGGAAAATTACATTCCGAGACGAATGCGGGTATGATGATTTTGCTCGGTGTGGATGTCTATGACAATAATGACGATCTGCAATGGCTGGCAGGTAAAATTGCAAAACTTCGTATTTTCGATGATGAGGAAGGTGTGATGAATAATGACATCACTCAGGTCTCCGGTGAAGTAATGCTGGTTAGTCAGTTTACATTACTGGCCAATACTAAAAAAGGTAATCGGCCATCGTATGTACGAGCTGCACGCCCTGATAAAGCCGTTCCGATGTATGAAGAAATGCGTGATAAACTTGCCGAGCTTACCCAAAGACCGGTTAAAACCGGAGCATTTGGGGAAGAAATGCAGATTGAACTGGTGAATGATGGTCCGGTGACCATTTTTATTGATTCCAAAAACAAGGAATAATGACACTGAAGGAATTACAGTCCAGAGTAGATGGATGGATCAAAGAAAAAGGCGTTCGGTATTTCAACGAACTTACCAATACTACTATTTTGATGGAAGAAGTGGGTGAGTTTGCCCGTATTATGGCGCGTGAATATGGCGAGCAGTCATATAAAGATTCTGACTTAAAATACGACAAAGCTGATGAGCTGGCCGATATTATTTTTGTTTTGGTTTGTTTAGCCAATCAAATGGACCTTGATCTGGAAACTGCAATTGTGAAAAACCTTGATAAGAAATCCAATCGTGATGCTGACCGCCATCAAAATAATCCCAAACTGAAATAAATGCAAACCCTGAAAGGCAAAGTCATAAAATCTACCGGACGCTGGTACATGGTGCAAAGCGGCGAAGAGGTTTTTCGGTGCAGTTTGCGAGGAAATTTCAGACTAAAAGGGATACGCACTACAAACCCGATTGCCGTGGGTGATAATGTGGAATTCACTCTTGAAGACGGCGATGAAACCGGATTGATTCAGAAGGTGGAGGAACGCAAGAATGTAATCATCCGCAAGGCAACCAATCTTTCCAAGGCCACACATTTGCTGGCAGCTAATCTCGATCTGGCATTGGTTGTGGTTACGCCTGTTTTTCCAAGAACGTCCACAGGCTTTATCGATCGTTTTCTTATTACGGCCGAGGCTTATCATATTCCGGCTCTGATTGTGATCAATAAGATCGACATTTTATACGGAGAGCTGGAAGAGTACGTGCAGTACTATGAAGAAATGTACAGATTTGCCGGCTACGATGTGCGTAAAGTCTCCGCTCTTGAAGGCAACGGAATTGACGATCTTCGTGCTGAACTCAAAGACAAGGTTACTTTGTTTACCGGGCACAGCGGGGTTGGAAAATCAGCATTAATTAATGCTCTTGACAGTGAACACAAACTAAAAACCGGCGATATTTCTCATTATCACCTTAAGGGTAAGCACACCACTACCTTTGCTGAGATGCACCCTTTTTCTTTTGGCGGCTATTTAATTGATACGCCCGGCATAAAAGAATTTGGAGTGGTGGATTTTGAAGCATGGGAGCTGGGGCACTGGTTCCCTGATTTCAAAGAGTTTATTCCGAATTGCAAATTTAAGAACTGTACGCATGTTGGCGAACCTGATTGTGCGGTAAGAGCAGCAGCTGAAGAAGGTCGAATTCACCCCGAACGATACCATAATTATCTAAGCATTCTGCGAAATGTAGAAGACGAAGAAAGTGACTTCAAAACTTCATAAATCACAATTCATAAATCCTCAATCATAATTCAAAACTTTTCTTACATTTGCAATCCCTAAAAGCCCGAGTGGCGGAATTGGTAGACGCGTTGGTCTCAAAAACCAATGAGGTAACACTCGTGCCGGTTCGATCCCGGCCTCGGGTACTAAAAGAGAGTGAGATTGAGAGCGATAGCAAACAATATTACTCTCTTTTTTCTTCGCTCTCGTTCTTACACTCGCTCTGAAGATGTGAGCAAGAGTGCGGTCTCATGCTGCTTTTTTCATCTATCTTATTCTGTTTTTTATATTCTGTTTTCATGAATAGGTATTAATTTTAAATTTTTGTGAAACAAAAACACCTTGAACATTATCTATTTTTTATATATTTATCACAAAAAAAGAGATGAAAGGAATTTATTTTGTTTTAGTAATGCTGATATCAGCACAAATTTTTTCACAAACTAAGTTTAAAGATCCCGATGATCTGGTTACAAGAGGTGTTAAGTATTATGAGAATGGTAACTATTCAAAAGCTATTTCATTATTTGACGAGGTAAATAAAAACGATTCGCTTTATCCTGTAGCGATGTATGAAAAATCCATGTGCCTACATGCACAGGAGAAAATTGATGAAGCAGTGGTATTGCTTGAAGACATAATTAATACATACCATTACAAAACATTGCGCAGCATGGTAATGCTGGCCAGTCTATACGATGAGCAGGAACGATATGATGAAGCACAGGAAATTTATGAAGGCCTGGTTGCAGAACATCCATACAGTCAAAATGCATGGTATAATCTTGGAGTTTCATATTTCCTTTCTGAGGATTACGAACTTGCCGAGCAGGCATTCATTAAATCTATTTTATTAAAACCATGGCATCCCCGAAGCAGCATATTTCTTGGTTTGTTGAACTCATTAATGAACAGACCTGTTCATGCTATTGCCTGTATTAATGTTGCCGCATGGCTGAATGCCGATAATGAATTGGGGATGGCGGCTGTTAGAGAGCTTGAGTCTGTGTGTGAAGGCGCATACGATGATGAAATTGTGAAGGATATTGAATGTCCTGACAGCATTACATCTGATAAAATCCAGGAGCTGGAACCCATTATTAGCAGCCATGTGATTACCAATAAGAAACTGAAAATGCCAACAAAGAATGACTATTCGTTCACCAAGTATAATTATGTGGTTTTTTCTGAGCTTGATGATGAATTCCCCAATAGCAACATCTATACTTCGTTCTATTTTCCATTAGTAAAAAGTATTTATAATGAAGAGTATTTTGATGAGTACAGCTATTACATTTTGCAAAATTTCAATCTTAGCGATGTACAGAAATATGTCAAAAAGAAAAAAACGAAACTCATTATATTTCAGAAATGGTCAATCAGGCAATTTGCCCATTATATTTATGAAACCGGCTTTTTCCATCCCAAAAATGTTCATTATGAATATAAGGACGGAGAAATATACAGCATTTACACCTATTCCGATTCAACAAAAGAAATTCTTGACGGAGAATACATGACTTTCCACAATACCGGGGTAATAAGCTCCCGTGGAAAATATGAGAACGATATTCCTGTTGAGAAAGCTTATGTATATGATGATGAAGGGAAGATGATTATGGAGGTAGAATACGAAGGCAATGAAGATGAAGATGGCCTTTTTAAAGCCTATTTCGAAAACGGAGAATTATCGCACGAAATAGAAATTAAGGATAATGTAAAAAATGGTTACTATAAAGAGTATTATCCCAATGGAAATTTGGAAAGTAATTACTATTACAAAAATGACAGATTCACCGGCAATGGTTATGAATTAACCATATTTGGTGACACGGCTTCAATTCTGTCAGAATGTAAAGAAGATACAAGCCTGTATCAAATCAGGCAGTACTATTCAAGCGGCCAACTATTAAAGACTCAGATCAGAACCAAATCAGATGCCGAGCAAGAAGGTGTTATGACCAGTTATTTCATGGATGGAAGTATTCATAGCAGATCAAAAGTTGTAGACGGAGAGTATGTGGATACTCTGGTAATTTATAATGTTAGCGGGGATACTGCAGATTTTTATGTTTTTGATGAGGATGGAGAAACTATTATTGAAAAGCACTACGGAAGCTCAGGTAATTTAAGTACTATTGTTGAGTATGAAAAAGAAGATACATACCATAATTATGAGTTTCATTATAATGGTGCAATGCTTTCAGATTTGTATGTGAAGGGAGACAAATACGTTTCGCTTATAATTTACGATACTACGGGTACTGAAATACAAAGACTTGAAGACTTAAACAAAGGCAATAACGTTTTTCAAACTATCGATGTGGTTACCGGTCAGGTTATAATTGATTATGAACTGAAGGGTGGAAAACACGAAGGATATTATAAAGTATTTACTCCAAGTGGTTCACTTCTACGCACGATGATGTATGAGGATGACGAATTGCATGGCGAGTTTTTTGAATATTATCCGGATGGTTCAATACGTATAGAGAAGAAGTTTAAAAACGGGGAATTGTCAGGCCCATACACTGAATATTATCCTGATAGCACCCTCGAACAAACAGGTTATTATCTTGATGATCATCGTGTGGGTGAATGGATTTCTTATTACCCGGATGGTACTAAAGAAGAGTCAAGGTATTATAACTCAAGAGGAGAACGAAACGGTTGGATTATTCATTATGTTCAGGATACTATTATAGATTTTATGGAGCATTACGAATCAGACAAAATGGTTGGTTATCTTAGTTTTGATGCCAACGGTGATACAATTTTATACTATGAAGTTGTGGATGGTTATCTGGATGCTGATATAAAATATGATGACGGCAAGAACTGGAAAAAATTCATGTATGTCGATAATGTTTTGGTTGATTCTCTGGTATTATGGAATATAAACGGAACTGTTGTAAAAGAAGGATATGTTTCCGAAGATGGATATCACGGATCTCTGAAATACTATTATGATGACGGAACATTAGATGAAGAGAAAGAGTTTTTGCAGGGCTATCAAAATGGATTAAGAAAGAGATACTTTGAGAATGGCAGCCTGCACTCTGAAACTCCGTTTCTAAATGATGATTACAACGGTGTAATGAAAAAGTACTTCAAAAATGGAAAAATCTCTTCTCTTACACACTTTGTAGATGATAATTTGAACGGAAACCGTGATTATTATAATCCTCTCGGGGAATTCATGGTCAGGTTAATTTATCATAATGGCTATTTGAAAGCATATACATACAAAGGATCTAATGGCAAGTTTGTGGAGCCCATTCTCGTTGATAAAGATACTGTAAACATGGTTGCTTATTATCCCGGAGGACAAAAGTCTTTCGAAGCAACATTAATTGGAAATGAGTGGAATGGCAGAAGGGTATATTATTATAAAAATGGTAGTGTTTTCTGGGAAGAATACAATCATATGGGCAGGTCACACGGAAGAGATGTCAGCTACTGGCCTGACGGTTCTAAAATGTATGATTTCAATTACGAATATGGTTATCTTCACGGAAAGGCACTGACATTTCATAAAAACGGAAAACTCGAAAGGGAAGAAGAGTATTATTATGGTAATAAAACCGGTAAAGAAAACGTTTATGACAAGAATGGTAAACTGATTGAGGTGAGAGATTATTACCTTGATGTTATGACGAATCAGAACACCAATCCCTAATGTGTTAGACCATTGTGTAAATACGTAAACTAATTATGAGAACAACTGCTTTCCTGTTTTTGTGGGTATCTACCCTTATTACATTTGCCCAACGGGTTGATGATTACCAATCATATTTTGATAAATATGAAGACGAAGATGTTTTGGTGCTAAAAGATAATAAGGTTATTGAAATTACAGAAACCAAGGAAGGTGAGCTTCTTATTACAGAAGAAGTATTTATGGAAAAGATTCTTCTTTCTGAGAATACCGATGAAATTGACTTCGCGATAATTCCGTTTAACGACTTTTCTAAAATAGTTGAATACAAGGCCTATGGTTATAAGCCAAATGAAAAAAAATACTCAAAATACAGGGTGTTCTATTCAAATGACTATAGCAGCATGGGGGGGTTTTTCTACAACGACTATTATTTTAAGTACATCAGCTATTATAATATTGAAAAAGGAAGTCGTACTGAATTGTTTTATGAAAAAGAATACAATGAACCCTACCTCTGGGGCAGTTTCTACCTATCAAAAGGCGAAGTGGTTGAGGATGGCAGCATCACAGTTGTTTCCCCGGTAGGAATGAATTTCAACGTTTACTCATTCAATACGGAAGGGATTGAAATTAAGTTTTCAGAGGAAATAAAGCGGAAAAAGAAAATTTCCAGATGGGAATATAGTGTCTCTGATTCCCGTAAGGGTGAACTCATTCCCGGCATGCAGTATCTTCCAAGTTTGCATATTTTAATATCTGATTATGAGAAGGACGGGACAAAAGACCTATACCTTAAGGACCTGTCAACATTGTCAAAATGGTATCATAAAAACTTCTACAGTGCCGGTAATGAACCAGACTCTGTCATGAATGCGTTGGTAGACAGTTTAGTGCAAAATACCACAAACGAGAAGCAGAAAATAATGACGCTTTTCGATTGGGTTAGACATAAAGTCAGATACATTGGCGTTGAAGACGGATACAATGGTTATATCCCACGCAGTTCTAACTTTGTTTTTAGCCAGCGATACGGTGATTGTAAGGATAAGACTAATTTGTTGATAGAAATGCTTAAAAGAGCCGGAATAACAGCCTATCCTGCTTTTGTTGGCACCAATGATCTGCCATTTGATCATGAGGAAATTGTTTCACCAATTGTTGACAATCATGTAATTGTTGCAGTAGATACTAATGGAGCTGATTATTGGTATCTTGACCCCACTCAGTCAGAATATTTAGGCAAACTGCCACCAATGGCCGTTTTTGGGAAATCTGCATTGGTGGTCACTGACAGTATTCATTATTATAATTACCATTTTCCGGGTGTTCAGCCCGAAGATAGCAGGCTTGTTCAGAATGTCGAATTAAGCATTTCAAATGATTTGTTGAAACAAGAGGTTGATGTTGAGGCCAATGGGTATTTCTTTCTGAAATTCAAGAACTATATGTTTGAACAGAATGATAAGAGAAAGAAAGACATTACAAAGATTATTACTTATGGCGATGAACGTGATTTTACAGTTGATTCGGTTTCGAATTTCAATATTAACGATTCGCTTGACCAGATAACTTATACCATTCATGCAACAAATCAGACACCGGTTACTTACTCCTCTAAAGGAATGTTTGTAAAGATTTGTCCGTCGCATTTCTTCGACATAGACCCCTATTCGGATTTAAAAGAATACGATAGTTATGCAATTGATTTTCCAGCTGTATGGGAATTCAATTTTTCATTCAATCTGGAAGAGGGATCTCATGTTCACAGTTTGCCTGCCGATACGGTCTTTACCTGCGATTGCGCCAGATTTGAGGCCAAATATGAGGAAAAGGACGGCAAATATCTGTCATTCTATAATTTAAGAACAACAGAGATATACATTATGGATGATAAAATGGAAGATTTCACCGACTTCTTCAAGAAAATCCATAGGTATCTAAACCAAAGCATATTAATAACTAAACCATAATTATGAGAACAGCATTATTACTTGTGTTTTTAGCTTTCACGTCTTTAGGTATTGCTCAGAATGATGATTATCTGGACTATACGTGGGAAGGTGACAGTTGCAACTTTGCAATTACTGACAGCCTGAATGATGATTATTCTGCGATTATTCTAAAGGATTGCTATATTCAGAATCAGTATTATGATGAAAATGATGATTTAAAAGAAATTGTTGTTATTCATAAGGCTTATCGTGTATGTAAAGAGAAAGCTATTGAAGATTATAATACGCTCAATATATATTTAAATAGAATTGATACTCTGTTGAAGGTTGATGCCCGGGTTTTTACCCCTGATGGCAACGTGTTTTACCTTGACCAAAAAGATATAAAAACAGTGGAAAACGAAGCAGGAGAAGGTGATTATAAGGCGATTGCACTCCCCGGTGTTGAAAAAAACGCTGTTATTGAGTATTATTGGGTGGCCAAACGGGATCCGATCTTGATCAATAACATGAACTTTCAATATTCTATTCCCTGTTATGATGTAGACTATGTTTTGGAAGTTCCGGACTTTCTCGGCTATGTAAGTAAATCTTATAATGGATTACCTGACCTGGATGAAGAAGTAGACGAAGACGAAGAAACTCGGAAATATTTTTTCCATTCCGATTATCTGCCGGCATTGCCATCGCAACCATGGGCTGAAACAGACCCCTATGCAATGAGAATGAGTATTTCCGTGGGGTATAATTATAACAGAAATGCAGCAAGGATTCTTACACATGCCGAATTTGCCTCAAACCTATATGCAAAACTTTTTGAGCTTGAAAAGAAGGAAACAAAAGTGCTTAAGAAGATAGTAAAGGCTTCTAAAAGTAAAAGCGAGGATCGCCTTATTGCAGCCAGGGAGATTGAGAATTATTTGAAAGAAGAATACACTCACATCTCTCTCGATATCCCTGCATTTAGAAATCTTGTTACCATTAGTGAATTTCAGCTTGCCTCTGAAACAGGTATAGTGAAATTATACATGAATGTTTTTAAAAATCTTGATTATGAGGTGCAACTACTATATACCTGTAGCAGAGATGAAATGCCTTTTGATAAAGATTTTGATGCATATACACATATTGATGAACCTATCCTTTATTTCCCTGAATTTGATATGTATACCTCACCCACCATCACAACATCCAGAATTGGATTTCCAAATGCCTACCTTATGGGGCAACAGGCATTATATCTGAAAGAAGTTGAAGTGGTTGGAGAAGGTATTTTCCTTCCAAAATATGCAGAAATTGGAGTTACAGACTGGAAATTGTCAGGTGATAGTATCTATCAAAATGTAACCATTGATCCTGAAGAGCTTACTGCACATGTAAACACCTATAGATCTCAGATCGGATATAAAGCAATGCCGGTTCAGGCATTCTATGATGTTATTTCTGACGAGGATGAGTTTAAATATGAAGACATGGTGGATTACCTCATGGCTTTTTATGAAATTGAGCCTCTGCCTTTTGTAATGGATTCTGTCGAGTTTGAAAACGGAGAGCCGGAAGATATTCTTATAAAACCTTTTATTATGAAAGGTAATTTCAGTGGCGACGAGCTGTTGGAAGAATCTGCCGGCCATATTCTGGTTGACGTTGGTTTGCTAATAGGACCTCAGGCAGAATTATATGATAGTATTCCGAGAACACTTCCGGTCGATCATGGTTATACCAATCATTACTATAGAGAAATACGTGTTCAGATTCCTGACGGTTACAAGGTTGATAACCCGGAGGCATTTACAATGGATGTTAGACTGGGTGAAGGAGCTTCGTCTACAGCATGGTTTACCTCTGAATATAAAACTGAGGGGAATGAATTTGTAATTATTTCGGAAGAGGCTTACACAGAAATACACTATTCTCTTGAAGATTACGAAGCGTTTCGCGATGTGGTTAATGCCGCAGCCAACTTTAATAAGTTGCGTTTGGTTCTGGTTAAAGAATAGATTATACATTAAAAACTGATAATGGAAACCAGCATAAGAAAAGCCTTATGCTGGTTTTTATATTATATAAGAAAACTGCCGAACACTGAAATCAGGTCCGGCAGGTTCTACATAAATAGTTATTTGTAATTGGGGGGGATTACTCTATAATTCCTGATTTTACCACCTTAAACTTCTTATCAACTCCAATTCCATATATTCGCATTAGGTAAATACCGTCTCTGAGTTCAGATGCTGAAATATCAGTGCTCTCTCCTCCACTAAGTCGGAAATTCTCAATTGTTTTAACCAGCCTTCCCTGCATGTCGTAAATGTCAATCTGTAGCGGATATAAAATATCAAGCATGGAGCTGATATGGATGCTGTTGCTGAATATCGTACTTACTTCAATTCCCTGCTCAGGATTTTCACTTATTACCGAACGAATATCTGAATACGAGAATGCACCATCAAAATCGACTTGTTTTAGACGGTAATAAGTTTGCCCAGGCATAAGGTTCTCATCAATCCAGGAATAGAATTGAGGAACAGTTGTGTTTCCCGCACCTGCTACACTATGTATAGTATGAAAACTAATGTTATCACTGCTTTTTTCTATTTCAAAACGGGCACAATTGGTTTCTGAAAGAGTACTCCATTCCAGTAAAACATCATCATGTACAGATTTAATTTTGAAATAATTCCATTCCACCGGGAGTGGAGAAGTAGGAAACAGACTTATTAATGCATAACACGCATCGCTTGGGAAGGCCAATGAACCGGGATTTGCATCATAAGGAATACACATAACCCTGAAATTCTCGTTGGTCGTGCCAAAATTAATAGTACATGAAGTGGTGCCCTGACCTGATACAATACAGGGGTCTGCTCCGTTTGGACATGCTGCTTCAATGACTTCGGGAGGAGTGCGGTCAACAGCCCTGACCATCCATTTATAATATGTGGCACCTGCTGTTGGAGTTATATTGTAAGTATAATCAGTGTTTGGTAATGGGTTGGATTCACCCGTAATTGTACCACCGGAAAGTGCACTTATGGAGCAATCGCGGCAGAAAACTCTTATTTCATCAATTCCTTCAACCGGGCTTGTGCAAAATCCACCTCTTTAATAACGCACCTTGATATTTACTGCCGATGGCACAGAGTATGATGCGTAATGCCATAGACCATCCGGAAAATAATAATTTACAGGTTGCTGTACCCATGTATATCCCTGCCCGATTGAGGTGTATAATTCTGGCGCATACATGGTGTAATCTTCATCAAATGTGTAATCGAAGTTTGCACCGCCACAAGGATATAAAGATTTCCATGCGTATTTTACCTCAGCAGCAGCACAAGTGCTTGTATTGAGTTCTTTTGTTATCATTTGTGAGCCACCGGTGGTGCCACAAAAATCAAAACCGGTATAAAAACCTGCATAATAATCCGACCATGTTCCCGTATGATTCCCCATACCGTTGGCTCCGTTATTCCATAAATACACATAGCAATCTGATGCTGATTTACGGCTTTTGTATGGCATAACTACACCTGTTGGATCATACCATGAGTCACTTACCGGCCCGTACCAGTCATTTGTGGTGAAGTTTTCAGTATACTCAACAGCACCTGCAATAACCGGAGTCGGAACAGAGGTTGGTCCTCCGTCAGTTATGTCAATATTGTCTATGCTTATTCGGTTAAAACTACTTGCATTTGGACACCATAAACACACCGACATATCCTGACCGCCAGCGATAAAACTTTCGAGGGAAAGAGACTGTGTGGTGCAATTTCCTGTTCCTGTTCCTGTATTAGGTGTAATTTCACCCCATTTAACCCATCCATTATTATTCGGATTGAAATAATCAAAGCTACAATATCCAGTTACGTTGTAATACACCCTGATATTTCCGGCAGAGCTGCTGGTGCGGTAACTATCGAAGCTTAATCGTATACCCTTGTCTTGTGGTACACTAAATGTATTGGTTTGAAAACGTGCGTTACTTGAATTTGTATAGAAAACATAGTCTCCAAACACACATGAATAAGATGTTCCGTTGCTCCTTGTGAAGTTGCTGTAGCTTCCCATGTCATACGAGAAACCGGTAAAATCCTGACTCCATAAAGAGGTACCACTACCCCCGGAACTTGCCGTAACTACAATGTCATCTATTGTAAAATTATATGATGACGAATTATCATTGAATTTAATATTTACAGTCTGTCCGGCATATGATGAAAGATCTATATTTACGGGAGTACAACTGCTATAATACCCTGTAAGTGTTTGAACCACAGTGTATGTTCCGTAACACCCGGTGGTTGAGACTTCCACTGTCGGATATCCGCTAAAGCCCGGGAATTTATAATTGAAAGACAATGTAATAGTACTGCTGGCTGGTAGTGTAATAGAACTGGTTGTGAAATAACTGGATGTTGAATATCCATACCATCCATAACTGGTACATCCAAGAGATGTATTGGATGCAGGACTTGACGAACATCTGTAAGTGCTACTAATGAATGAAGTATAAGATGTTCCAAAATCATAACTGTACACAACCTGCGCATTGGCTAGAAACGGAACAAGAAAAAGTGCTAAGAAGAGTATTTTAATTTTCATAGAAACCCCGGATAACAAAAAACGATTGTAACATACAAATATACAACAGTAAACCATGCAAAAGCAAGGGTTTTAACAGGAAGGGGGTATCAAATGGTTAACACTGCCACTAGAAAACGTGTCGCATGAAATCATTAAACAGTGCAAGCACTACTAATGCCATTACAAGGAAGAAGCCAATATACTGGGCAATTTCCATGGCTCTGTCTGAAAGTTTTCGGCCAATAATCATCTCGATCAGTAAAAACATAACGTGTCCGCCGTCAAGGGCAGGAATAGGTAGAATATTCAAAAAGGCCAGCATGATGCTAAGGAAAGCAGTGATTTTCCAGAAGAAATACCAATCCCATTCAGTTGGAAATATTTTGCCAATACTAATAAAGCTCCCAACATTTTCGTAACCTTTTATGTCTTTATTGAAAATGAGCCTGAATTGCTTAACGTAATTGCCAAATTCTACCCACGTTTTTTTGAATCCGGCAGGAATTGCTTCGAAAAATGTGTATTCTTTGGTTTCTGTCCCAAAGAGGGAATCAAGATCAGTCATCAGAAAAACCTCAATTTTGGCATCGTCATTAATCAGAACAGGCATAAATAAAGTATCCGTATTTCTGAGAACCGCAAGCTCTACCTGTGTTCCTTTTTTCTCAGTAGCTATAGCTTTAAATTCATCCTGAAAATTGAAAAAAGAGGAATCTATACCAATAATTTTATCACCTATTTCTATCCCCGAGTTTATATTGGCTGATGTGTCTGGAATTTCTCCGATAATCATCGGAATGCGTGGAGTAATAAGGTTGGCCCTTTCCTCATCCATTATTTTCTTGATGAAAACAGGATCAATTGCAAGCTCTTTTATTTCATTATTTCTCTCAACAGTAATAGTCTCAGCGGTCTCCAGCAGAATCATTGTCGAGATTTTGAAAAAGTCAATGACTTCCTCTCCATCCACTTTCAATATTTTGTCTCCATTTTGCAGCCCTATTTCAGTCATCATCGGATCAATGGCAATACCGTCTTTCACATTTTTATTGGGCAAATACTGTTCTCCCCAAATGGTGAGCATGAAGATATATATAACATAGGCCAGAAATACATTAACAACAACACCTCCAATCATAATGATCAGTCGCTGCCAGGCTTTTTTGCTTCTGAATTCATCGGGTTTTGGGGGCTTTTTCATCTGCTCTTTATCCATCGACTCGTCGATCATCCCGGCAATTTTTACATAACCTCCAAGCGGTAGCCAACCAAGACCATACTCCGTATCCCCTTTTTTGAATTTAAAAATGCTGAACCATGGATTGAAAAAAAGATAAAATTTCTCTACCCTTGTTTTAAAAATACGTGCAGCCACGTAGTGCCCCATCTCATGCAAGAGGACCAGTATTGATAAGCTTAGTAATAGCTGTGCTACTCTGATGAAAATATCCATTATTATTAAATTTCCTTTTTACAAAATACTCTGACTTCTTTGTCAATTTCCAGCAGGTCTTCAATTCCGGCTGATTTTCGTCCGGCAAAGATACTTAAAGATTTATCAAGAAGCTTTTCCATATCTGAAAATGCAATTTTATGATTTAGAAATGCATCAACTGCAATTTCATTGGCTGCATTTAGTACACACGGGGCTGAGCCTCCGGCTTTAAGTACATCGTAAGCCATTTGCAGATGCCCGAATGTGCTTGTATCTGCTTTCTCAAATGTCAGCTCATGAATATTGGCCATGCCACTGTTTTGAAAGTCAGCTTTAATTCTTTGAGGGTACGAAAGTGCATATATAATGGGGAGTCTCATGTCCGGCTTGCTCAATTGAGCTTTTATAGAGCCGTCAACAAACTGAACCATTGAATGAATAATCGATTGGGGATGAACAAGAATATCAATCTTCTCCGGAGGCAGATTAAATAACCACCTGGCTTCAATTAATTCGAAGCCTTTGTTCATCATGGTAGCAGAATCGATGGTGATTTTACTTCCCATTTTCCAAACAGGGTGTGCCAGTGCCTGTTCCAAGGTCACATTTTTAAGCTGTTCTTTTGTATAACCTCGGAATGGCCCTCCGCTGGCCGTTAGAATAATTTTGTCGACATCCTGTAAACGCTCACCTGCCAGGCACTGAAATATGGCCGAATGCTCAGAATCTATGGGTAAAATCGGGACTTTATATTCCTGTGATAGCTTGCTGATATGTTCCCCTGCGACCACCAAAACTTCTTTATTCGCCAGCGCCACTTTTCGCCTGGCTTTTATCGCCGAAATGGCCGGTAATAATCCGGAAAAACCAACCATAGCCAATACTACCGTATCTACACTCTCGTATCCGGCAACTTCTTCTATTGATTTAGCACCGGCAAATACTTTTATCGGGTGAGACGAAAGTGCATTTTTTACATTCTCATAAAGATTTTCATTGCCAATTACTACGGTGTCAGGTTGAAATTCAACAGCCTGTTCAATTAATAAGTCAGCATTTGAGCCGGCAGTAAGTACTTCTGCAGTAAATTGATCTTTGTGCTTCCGGCAAATATCAAGTGTCTGCTGTCCGATGGAACCTGTAGATCCTAGAATGGCAAGTTTTTGTGGCATTTACTCGAAACTTATATGGTGTTCGGGATTAACAGGAACCTGATCAATCCACAATTCAAAATGCAGGTGTGGTCCGGTAGTTTCTTCTCCGGTATTTCCTATCAATGCAATGGGCTCTCCGGCAGCAACAGATTCGCCCTGTTCTTTAAGTAAAACAGAATTATGTTTGTACACCGAAATCATATTCGATGAATGCTGTATGACAATAGTTTTGCCACCATCCAAAGTCCAGTCACTGAAAATGACCAGACCGTCAGCTACACCATGAATAAAGGAATCCTTTTCTCCGCTGATATCTACCCCAAAGTGCTTTGTTGATACATTGAATTTATTCACAACATTCCCTTTGAGTGGAGGCAATAAAAACCCGGCAGAGCCGCCTTCAGCATTGAAATCAGTGTTTACACCGCTATTGGAATACGCAGAATAATTATCAACCAACATGGCAGAATCAAGGTTGAGCAGCATGCTGAAAAAGGCCTGAAAATACACATCTCTTGCCTGCAATTCTTTTTCGAGACTATCTGTTTTTAAAGAAAGTTCATACAGGGTTTTACGTTCTTCAACATTTCCATAACCCGGAATGTACTCACGTAAAGGTGTATACGCAATTAGAAAAAACGAGATTACAATTACAGCAAGTAACGTTACGGAAATTACTGTAAAAACATTTAGCCGCGAAAGGCGCATGGCAAAACGCTCCTCATAGGTGCTTTCGTTCATGACAATGAGGCGGTATTTGTATCGCATCTTGCCAAAAAAGCGCTTCATCCTCGATTCTTTCTCCATTTGATTCAGACTTGAATTTGCAAATATCGGGAAAATAAATAAGAGTTGAAAGTAGCAAGTATAAAGTTAAAAGTACTTTCTACTTGTCACTTTCCACTTTCCACTATATTATTCCTCCTCCGACAACTCCTTCAACTCAGTCAAAACATTATTTACCTCGTCTTCAGTACGAAGAAGCTTCTGTCGGCAATAGCGAATCAGCTCGGCGGCTCGCTTTACTTTTTCCATCATCTGGTCGAGTTCGGTTTCATCGTTTTCGATTTCGGTAATGATCGCCTCAAGCTCTTCTACGGCTTTGCTGTAAGGTATATCTTTCATTTTTTCTTTGTTTTTTCAATTTTAGATTCAATTTCTCCTTTGGCCAATCGGGTTGTGATTACATCGCCTTTTTTCAGACCTGCGGTGCTGCGCAGCACTTTCCCTTCATACAGACTGAGGGAATATCCACGCTTCAAAATATTTTCAGGATCAAGCAGTTTGATATGCTGATCCAGACTTTCCTGTTTGGCTTTGGCTGCTTTCAGGTTATGTTTCACAGCCCTTTCCAGTCTTTCCAGTGTAAAATCAAGCTTTTTCAACCCGGTTTGAGTATTTTTAGCCGGCTTTTTTAGCAAAATATGTTCTGCCTGTTTTATTTTTTCCCTTTCCTGAATGATTTTGCGTTTTGGAAGTTCCATGGCTTTGCTACGCAAATGAGCCAGCATCTCATATTCCTTGCTGAAACGCTTAATGCTTCTTGCAGAGAGCTTTCTTGCGGCTTCCTGTAAACGGGCTTCTTCCTCACTGAAATACATCATCGTGAAAGTAGTAAGCCGTGCCGATCTTTCCTGCAAAAGCTGATACTGATGCGAATATTTCGACAAAAGAAAATAGGCCACATCGGTGGGGGTGATTTTATTACTGTGCGACACCATTTCTGTGACGGTATCGTTTGTGGCATGTCCAATTCCGCTGATCACAGGCAGGGGCGCAAGAGCAACATTGCGGGCAAGAGTGTAATGATCATAGCAATCCATTCCGGCTTCATCTCCGCCACCCCGAATGATTAAAATGGCATCAAATTCCTCTTTTCGCATGGCAATTTCACCTATGCGTTTGGAAATGGTAGTAATGGCCTTCTCACCTTGTAAAACAGCCGGAAAAAGGGTGATTTCGGTTCTGAATAGCACACCTTCCCACCACAATATCTTCAATAAATCACGATAGCCACGACTGGTGTCAATACTGATAACCGCAAGTCGATTTGGAAAATCAGGAAGAACCAGCTTTTTATTTCGGTCGAAGAGACCTTCTTCTTTCAGTTTTTTGACTGTTTTCTCCTTCTGAAGCGCCATTTCTCCCAAAGTGTAAGTCGGGTCAATGTCAACGATACGTAGAGAAAGTCCATATAACTCATGGTATCGAACTTCGGCCTTGAACAATATGCTGATTCCGTCTCCCAGATTTTTACCGGTTACATGTTTGAATCGTTGAGAAATGCGTTGCAGGTCATCGGCCCAGATATTCGCTCTGATTTTCGAAATGACCTCATCATTTTGCTTCTCTACCAGATCAGGAAAAGCGTGGCCGGAACGCGGGTAAAAATTAAGTTTAAGCATGTCAGCCTTCACCCATACTGCATGTCGGAAATTCTCAAGCATGAGCCGCTTAATTTTTAAAGAAAGCTGGCTTAAAGTGAAAAATTGCACTTGTTCGCCGTTCATGATCTAACCTCCCGGTAATCTGTAAAATCCTGATTTCTTTTGCGGGGTGTAAATCCGGCTTTGCGAATAACTTCCTGCAATTCTTCGACTCCGCTTGAATAAGATGCTCCGGCCGCAGACACCACATTTTCTTCAATCATGATGCTGCCCAGATCATTGGCGCCGGCGTGTAGACAAAGTGATGCAGTATCGGGTCCGACTGTTAGCCACGAAGCCTGAATATTTGGAATATTATGCAGTACAATACGTGAAATGGCAATTAGTCTCACATGCTCAAGAGCGGTGGGAATATTTTTTACCATTCCGGTTTTTTCAAGTGTGGTTCCCGCTTCGTAATATGGCCATGGGATGAATGACATAAAGCCGATATGGCCATCCGGCTTTTCTTTTTGGAGTTCGCGAATGCTGATGAGGTGCTCGATTCGCTCTTCACGGGTTTCCACATGGCCAAACATCATGGTGGCCGA
>PKSX01000084.1 GCA_002869435.1 Marinilabiliales bacterium
ACAGAGATGGCAGATTTTTCAATTCAGATATCTGATATGCAAGGTAAGGTTCTCTTTGCTGACCAATATAAAGCGATGAACGCTTTGAATCTAAATGTTTCTGAGTATGAATCCGGTATGTATATTCTCGGAGTTCATGGAGACGATTTCCAATTAATACATACTTTTGTGCTTGAATAAAGGGCACAAAATGATCAAATTCCCAAGCGATCGTCGCTACAATTCTCTATCTGTTTACTTGCGTGAAAAATATATGCATCGTTTGCAGAAAATATCTGTAAATGCCGGATTTACCTGTCCGAACCGGGATGGGAGTGTTGCTGTTGGAGGTTGTACGTATTGTGAGAATAAAGCATTTAATCCATCCTATTGCGATCCCGGAAAGAGCATAAAGCAACAAGTGGAGGAAGGACTTTTGTTTCTGCGGAAGCGCTATAAGAATGCCGGAGAATTTATGGTGTATTTCCAGCCATATTCCAATACATACGACTCGGTTGACAAACTTGAAACAATCTATAATGAAGCACTTGCTATTCCTGATGTTTCAGGTATTGTTGTAAGTACTCGTCCCGATTGTGTGGATGAGGAGAAACTGCAATTGCTCAGTGATTTGTCACAAAGTCACTATGTCTTTCTTGAAATGGGCATAGAAAGTGTGTTTGATAAGAGTCTGAAACGAATGAATCGCGGCCACGATTTTAAAACATCAGTTCAGGCATTTGAAATGGCTGCGAAATACAGTCTGTTTACAACCGGCCATTATATATTAGGTTTGCCCGGCGAGAGCAGGGAAGAAATGCTGGAAAGTGCAGGAATTTTATCTGAAATTCCGATGAAAGCTATTAAGCTTCATCAGCTTCAGATAGTAAAGGGTACTGAAATGCATAAGGATTTTGAAAATAACCCAAATGACTATAAGTTATTTGAGCGGGAGGAATATCTTGATTTTGCAGTGTCTTTTTGTGAACGATTAAGACCTGATCTGCTGATTGACAGGTTTGCCGGAGAAGTTCCGTTGCCATATCTAATTGCTCCGAAATGGGGCTTATTCAGGTATGATCAGGTTATGCAAATGATCGAAAAGCGATTTGAGGAAAGAAATACATGGCAGGGAAGATTATATGAAGAATAAAAAAAGCTGCCCGGAGGCAGCTTTCATTATTTAGTGAAGAACAGTAAATCTTCTGGTTAGTATTACATCCTCATATTCGAGTGTATAGAAGTAAATGCCCTGTTCGTATTTCATAGTATTGATTACAAGTTTATTAATACCAAGTTCTCCACTTGTTTCAGATCCGTAAACAATTTCTCCCAGTGCATTTCTTACAGTGAACCTGCATGTTCCGGGCTCAGGCAAAGTATAACGAATCTCTGTTTCATCGTTTGCCGGGTTTGGAAGATTCTGAAGAAGAACAACACCATTGGCACTGGTTTCTTCAATACCGGTTAGTATGGATTCGCAGATTTCATCATTGGTAGTAACCTGGTCACCTCCAAGGTTGGTTTTTACACATAAATTATATTGTGCAATCGGACCCTGATAGGTTGTTGTGAAGGTATAGGTGACTGAATCACCACTATTAAGTGTACCGGTCCATGTTTCACTGGCCTGTGTTATTCCGTTTATTTTATAAATCAAAGGAATTGAGGTTAGGGTTTGTGTACCAAAATTCTTGATTCTTGCTTGAACAGTAATAATATGACTTGTTACTGTAGTACCCACGGGGTTTAATATAGCAGTTATTCCTGCATCGGTATCTGCCTGACCCATTGGTATGTACAGACATGTAGAATCATTACTTGGGTAAGGATCTCCGCTCACACTTGTGAAAGCACATAGTCTGTAATCCTGTGCAGGTCCGTTATAAGTAGATGTGAAACTATAGGTTGTAGTAGCCCCCGGAGCAAGTGTTCCGGTCCATGTTCCGCTTTGTGGCGGATATCCGGTATTGATCGTATATGTGAGCGGAATAGAAGTTAGTGTGTCTGATCCAAAATTCTGAATGGTAACATTAACATTTACCGGCGAACCTGGTGATGTAGCTCCTGTAGGTTGATCGATACTGATGACCCCTGCATCTACAGGTACCTGAGGTGCAAGAATCATAATGTCATCAATAGCCATTCCATTTGCAACAATGGATGAGTTGGATTTGAAGCCAAAACGGATCTTCACATTACTCATTCCGTTCAAACTGGTTAGTTTAATAAATGCAGGCTTCCATTCACCGGTTGCAAGAGACCATCCCGGTGTTGCACCAGTAAGATACGAATCGTACCAGTTGAGTGCATCGGGTTGACTTAGTCCTCCCAGTGCCAGCCATGAGAATCCATTATTCAGAGAATATTGTGCATATCCACCATCAGTATTCTCTTCTGAATCTACCCAATAGTAGAAAGTAAGATAGGCATCGGAAATACCTGCAAATGTCATTGGAGGTAATTCAAGATAGGTTTCGATATTATTGGCATAATTGGTATGCAATATTGTTGCCCAAACTGAATCACCACTATGTGCATAATTAATAACAGAAGCAGATGGTACACCCCATTGCCAGTATGTTGTGCCTGCATCAGGCGTAAGCAATGTTCCGTTTTCCATATCGTCCTCAAACAGCACAATAGGAGGTAATCCGTAAAAGTAGTCGCAGGCATCATCATTAAATGTGTTTGAGTCACCTGAAAGAACAGTATATGCACAGATGCTATTAGAATCTACCTGTACGGTTACATCGGGCAATGTTACATCAACAGTGTCTCCGGGATAAAGGGTGCCTGTCCAGGTGTAAGGTACTGGTGCACCACCATTATGTACATATTCAATAGGAATACTGTATAACGTATCTGTGCCAAAGTTTTTAACTTCCACTTCAACCGGAACATCATTACCTTCAGATTGAATGAAATCGGGTGAAGTTATTGAAAGAACACCTGCATCATTCGGTATTGGAGGAATAATCATAATCATGTAATCCTCAGTTTCCCCCCAGGTATATGTTCCACAAGGACCTGTTGTTGCAGATGATCCACCCTCAACCAGTACAACTCTAACCCTGGTAAGTCCGAGGTGCGGATTGGAAGGAATAGTAATAGAACCTGTTACTGTATTGGATGAGGAAGTAGTAGAACCAAAAACCAGCTCACCCGGATCATCGAAATCACCATCGTAGTTATAATCGATAAATACATTGGTCCAGCAGGTATATGAATATGAATAGCCCGGAGGGAAATCACTCATTACAGTAATGTCATATGTTGCACTGGGTGCAACTATGAATGGTGGCAATCCTGTATAGTCGGTATACATAGCACCTGTGGCAGCATTGGTATATAAAGTTGTTCCGATACCCAGACCGGTCAGATCTTCATATCCCGTTGAGGTAGCTGAGCTGAAGCAATAGGTTAGCATACTGTTTGTAACAGTTTTAAAAGCTGTATCATTTGTATTGGCTGCATCAGTGGCCAGACTTGTATATCCGGCAAGGTTGTATGTTGTGTATGAACTAAGATCTGCACCGGGTATGAATGCATATGTTAGTGAATCACCTGCCGGAATTGTTGCAAAAATAGTATCTGTAATAACAGTTCCACCATTAATCATAAGGTTAACAGGTATGCTGTCCTGAGGATCTGAACCCCAGTTCACCACTCTGAAAGTAATAGGTTCACTGTTGGAAAGATCTATTCCTGAGTTGGGATCAATAATCTCAATAACACCTACATCAGCAGTTGGAAAACCAGTAATAAACACAGTGTCTTCACTTATTGTGCCGGGACAACCATCTTTTCCGATTTTCACTTCATCGATATACCATCCTGTACCAGATACACTGCCATCACTTGAAAATGCAAAGGCAAATTCGATGGTTGTTCCACCATTTAAGGGAACAGTACCACTAGAGGTCATATATCCAGCACTGCTACCCGTATAGTACCCAACTGTTGGACCATATACACATGATGCAAGAAGAGGATCTATGCTTAAGCCTCCGGAACCATTATAAAGTCCTGTTGTTGGAGTAAAATGTGTCCAAGCACCACCGTCAATACGATATGCAACATAACCATGATCGCAACAGCTTTCTGTTTCGAATTTATGAGTAAACTCAATGTCAACGCTGTCTCCAAATACATTTAAGACGGGAGATACCAACGCAGCACTTGATGTGGTCGATGGATCTAACATAAAAGCAGTGCCATTTCCACCATCGGAATCCCATACCCAGTTATATGTGGTATAGGATGAGCATGGAGTTGTTGCTGTCCAGCCATTAAGGTCAGAGTCAAAAGTGTAATTGTACTCTATTCCTGAAGTAGATGCTACATAGTAGATTGTAGTGTCATAAAGAGGTGGAGTTGTATATGATGGACCAGTATGCAGTAAGTTTGTTAGTAGTGGGTCTGAATACCATTGAATAGTGTCTGGACAGGTTGCTGTAAGAGTTGTTGATGTTCCATAGGGTATTGTGGCATTGCTTACAATAACTGCCTGTGGAGAATGCAGAGAAATTATAGTATAAAGAAGTGAATCATTCATTTGAATGGGGTCGCCAGCAATACTTACATAAAACTCAAATTCAAACACACTGTCTAATGCTCCAACGGTGAGATCAACAGTTGAGCTAAAAGTGAAAATAACAGTGTCTCCAGGAGGAATAGTGTTGCTTACAACTTCTGAAACCGGACCTGTGCCATTTATATCATACCATGCTGTAAGTCCACTGTTGATAGTATCAATACCATTATTTGTCAGTTTTATTTTAATACTGTCAATACCCAGAGAGCAACCGCCAATAGGTGATTCAGCAGAAACTATGACTGCATCGTAAGGAGGAGGCGTAAATTCATCAGCACCCATATCAGGATTGGTTAAACTCCTGATGTCACCATCAATATCCTCGGTAATTCCTATTGGAGTACCAAGGTCATTGAGTGGAAATGCAATGGTGTGTAAATCATTCATTCCAAAATAGTTCGGATATATACTCACTGAGTTGGCATCCTGAGATGATGCAGTTTGCCATGCAGTAATATCGGCCTGATTTCCGCTTAAATATCCCAGATAAGAACCATTTGTATAGAAATTATTGTAATCTGATGTAAAACTTGTAGTGGTGCTGTATATTGCATACCCGCCACCATAACTGCTGAATATGTTGTTTGTAAAATCATTATCATTGCCATAATAAAGATACATGGCTCGTCCGGTTGATGATCCGTACGAATTGAATGTATTGTGATAGAAATTCGAATACGTTGAATAGTATGAATAGAAAGGATATGATGTTCCGGTACTTCCTACACTGATGAAGTTGTTGTTTATCTCATTCTGTGAAATTGCATCACCATCGCAATAATAGAAGTATACACCATAATATGCAGGGACATAAATGGTATTTCCTGACATTATAGTTTTGTCATTATATCTTAATCCCAACCCATATGGGCTAGCGTAATTTGTGTTTGTAGTAATTTCATTATTTAATAATTGGAAACCTTCCTGATAATAAGAGTAAATTCCATAATAATAGAAATCTTTTATAAGGTTGTTTTCAAAAACATTACCGGTTTCCATTGAACTGGTCCCGATACCATAATAGTAGATTGCGTATGATGCATTATACATGCTGTTATTACTTACAATAATATTTGTATCTAACGAACTACTGTAGTTGAATATATGACATAGGTTTGTAGTTGCTGATGTTGTAACAACACCATTAAAAATATTGCTGTCAATTCTGATATTACTAGAATTATTAGCTATTTCAATAGCATGACCATAGGATATTCCTTTTGGCTCAAATGTCATGGCTCTGAACTCCATGTATTTAGAACCATTAAACTTCAATATGTAGAAGTCAACCGAAGACGTAGCTGAATCTGTTAGTATTACATCTGTTGCCAGTCCTGTTGAAGAGCGGAATACAACTGATGCGGTATCTGAGGCTCCGGGAATGGTGTCAAATGCAATGGACAGATCATATGTTCCAGGAAAAACATTTATAATAGTAGTGTCAGAAATACCACAGGTTTCTAGCAATAGTTTGGCATCCTCGAATGACTCAAAATTCACTCCACCTGTAGGTGTGGCAGGGTCGAGCGTGAAATTACCGGCCAGGCCGCCACCACATACAATTACAATATCTTCAATGGTATCGTTTGTTGTATTCGGATCAGGAACACCATTTGGTAAGGTCGTCCAGAACTTCATATTGTAGAAACCGGTGATGAAGTTATACGTTCCAACTGTAATGGCAGCACTTGTATCCATTGTGGGCAATGAACCGGTCCAGCTGAAAGGTGTTTGTACAACTCCGTCTATTGACCAGTTAATGGTTGCTGATGTGAGTGTATCCGTTCCAAAGTTTAATATCCTCACTTTAACATCCTGTAACCCTGCAGATGCAGGAGTTACAGGTTCAGTCATGTCTATCATTGCCACATCTTCAGGTTGCAAATCAAATACCATGATGTCATCCAGCGAGATGTCTCCGTAATAACTGCTTCCTCTGTATGCTCTAAATCTAAGCTGAGTTATGCTCTTATATGGTCCAAGATCTATCATTAAATTCTGATATGGATCAGCTTGCGTCGCTGTTTGCTGACCGATAAATGTGTGCATATTGACCCAATCATTTCCATACCAAATGTTTACCTGCAGACTATCTATTGTACTGCCGTACATATGATACCAGAATGATAAAACAGGGTTATTTAAAGACGTAAGGTCAAGACAAGGACTGTAAAGATTTGCAGTATCACCCTGAATACCTGATGAGGCCTCAGTGTACATGTAAATTCCTGAAGAGGTTCCGAGTGTATGGTCAACCAATGGTCCGGTAGAACTTGATGAAGTTCCTCCGCTGTTAACCTGCCATCTGTATCCGGTTGTAGGTGTTGTATACCAACCGTTTTGTGTTGTTCCAGGAGAACCGACGGTAAAGGTTTCCATGTTTTCAATAAAAGGATAACTTGTAATTGGAGTCGTACATCCGGGTGGAGGAGGGTTTTCCTTGATTACCATCCAATATTCTCCTGTTGATGGCTCTCTGGCAGAGTTTGAGGCAGCAGAGGCATCGGTTACATAGATGTAGTATTCAATAGTATCATTTAATGTTTGAGCCGGAATAGTAGCCTGATACTCATTACCTGTAGTATTGACCATGGTCAGCGTGTCGGGAGTTCCGCTGTTCACCCAATATACGAGCATTGTTGTGTCAAGACCACTGGCATCTGTAATGTCTGCATTAACAGGAAATGGGCCAGTATTGTAAACGGTATCTTCCCATATTGTGGGCAGCATTGTTATAACCGGTGGTGTAAGCTCAGATACAGCAATGGTTACTTTAATATCATCGATATACCAACCAGCATTCTGGTTGGGGCCGTTATTGTTACCATCTGCAAGCACAAAGCGAATTCGTAAATCAGCCTGATTACCTGCCAATGCACTTAGGTCAAATTGCTCAGTTTTCCACCAGCTGTTTGTTGGAACTGCACTTCCAACAGCCGGTTGCCATTCTGCAGGATAACTTTGAGCGGTGAATTTATTGCCTGTAAATGAGCCGGAACCAATATACTCAGTTGTTGTTAAGGCGGTCCACGTTGTGCCTCCGTCAATACTGTATTCAATTTGACCTGCATCGAAGAATTCGATCTTACAAATATGCGAGAACTCAAGGATAACACTGCTGTTACCGGTGGTAACAATTTGATCTGTAGTAAGATAGGATGTTCCAGCCAGACCAACTACGCATGAATCAGAATTTAATCCACTTACCTGAAGGCGTGTATTTATGTCCCAGGTTGTTGAACCGGACGATGTAACTGCGTACGGTGTGGTTTCAAAATCTTCCTCATATGCTATGGTTTGAGAAAATCCTGATGCAAAAACTAATGTCAGGGCTGCAAAAAGTAATAATAATTTTTTCATTCTTGGGTGTTGTGGAATTTTGACATCAAAAATACAAATACTTAACATTATAGACACATTATTATTAACTAAGTTGCATCAATTACCTAAATATTAATACGTGTTTTACCCTATTTTATTTGAAATATAATAGCGATTCGGAGGAAAATAGTACTATTTTTGTAAAAATAACTTTCCCGGATGGAAATTGGATTGTCGGAACAGGAGAAGAAAGATTTGCTTAAGCGATACCGTAACCTACTTAAGGTAAGCAAGCCTTATATTGATCTTAAGGATAAGAGATTGATACGGAAAGCTTTCAATCTGGCGGCAGAAGCACATAAAGGTATGCGCCGCCGAAGTGGGGAACCGTATATTTTTCATCCGGTTGAGGTGGCCACAATTGCGGCCGGAGAGATAGGCCTTGGTACTACTTCTATTGTATGTGCTTTACTGCATGATGTTGTTGAGGACACAGATTACTCGCTTGAAGATATTCGGGGATTGTTTGGTGATAAAGTAGCAGTAATTATTGACGGTCTCACTAAAATATCTGGTATTGTTGATAATACCGATGTTTCTCCATCGCTTCAGGCTGAGAATTTTAAAAAGATTCTTCTGACGATGTCGGAAGATATCAGGGTGATACTAATTAAACTGGCAGACCGATTGCATAATATGCGTACTCTGTCGGCTTTACCCTCTACAAAACGTCTCAAAATAGCTTCAGAAACTTCATTCTTATTTGCACCACTCGCACACAGACTTGGACTTTATGCAGTGAAAAGTGAGATGGAGGACCTTGTTCTGAAGTATACAGAACCGGAGGTTTTTCTGGGGATTACTCAAAAATTACAGGAAACTGAGGATGAACGAAATAAGTTCATTAAGGCGTTTATTACTCCATTGAAAAAAGAGCTGACTGAAACAGGTCTTAATTTTCGAATAATCGGGCGAACCAAGTCTATAAATTCCATATGGAATAAAATGCTTCGTAAGAAGATTCCTTTCGAAGAGGTGTATGACGTTTTTGCCATCAGGGTTATTCTTGATTCAAAAAGAGATGAAGAGAGAGTAGATTGCTGGCAGGCATACTCTGTAATAACCAGAACTTATCGTCCGAATCCGGATCGTTTGCGCGACTGGGTGTCTGTTCCAAAGGCCAATGGATATGAGGCATTACATACAACTGTGATGAGTGACGTGGGGAAATGGGTAGAGGTGCAGATTCGTTCAGAACGAATGAATGAAATTGCAGAGAAGGGTTATGCAGCACACTGGAAATATAAGGAAGATCATGAAGGTATAGAAAGTACTTTAGATGACTGGTTGTCGAGAATACGAGAATTGCTGCAGCGGTCAGAAAGTAATGCGCTCGATTTCCTCGATGATTTCAAACTGACCCTTTTTACAGACGAAATATTTGTATATACCCCGAAAGGTGAAATGCGAAACCTGCCTAAGAACAGCACTGCGCTCGATTTTGCCTATCATATCCATACAGATCTGGGAAATAAGTGTATTGGTGCCAAAGTAAATCACAAACTTGTATCACTAAATCACGGATTGAAGAGCGGCGACCAGATTGAAATTC
>PKSX01000027.1 GCA_002869435.1 Marinilabiliales bacterium
AAAGGGAAAGATGGTTTTCAGTACATTTTCGGAGATCTGTCCTTCGTTTGGGCAGAGTTGTTCTCCGGTTTTTCGCAGTATTTAATTCTTGCATGTGTTATTTTGATGATGCTTATAAACTGGTCGGCTGAAGCATTCAAATGGCAAAGAATTACAGGCTCTCTGCAAAAGTTGTCGTTTACTGAAAGTTTAAAATCTGTTCTGGCAGGTCTTGCTGTGGGATTTTTTGTACCCAACAGAGTAGGTGAGTTTGCCGGAAAATCATTAATGCTGGAAAAAGCTAGCTTCTGGAAAGCATCTGTGCTGGCATTTTATACGAGTTTTGCTCAGCTGCTGACTACCGGCTTCTGGGGCTTACTGGCTCTTATGTTCTTCAGTGAATTGCTTGAAGGCATTATTCCTTTCAATCTGCATTATTTTTCAGTTGCAGTTTTTGCATTGATTATGATTGTTCTCATTCTGGTGTATTTTAGTTTAAATAGGTTCACTTACATTTTTAAGCGTCTGAAAAGGATATACAAGCAGATTGATGTGCTAAATCAGGTGAGGCGCAGTGATAAGTTTTATGTTCTGGCATTTAGTTTTATCCGTTTTATAGTTTTCACTTCGCAATATATTATTCTGCTCGCACTTCTTGAGATTAAACTTCCATTTTCGGATGCTTTTCTCATTATTTCATTGATGTACCTGATTCTTATGGTTTTGCCAACAATTGCATTAACAGAATTGCCTGCACGTAGTGCATTATTGTTTATGCTGCTCTCAGCATGGGGTGAGCTTTCGAATAGTGGTTTGCCTGATGCACTGGAAGTTAGGGTGATTTTGGCTTCTACATTAATCTGGTTAATCAACATTGCTGTGCCTGCAATTGTGGGAGCATTTTTTATACCTGGATTCAGCATTTTTAAACGTAAAGCAAAATGATAATCCTTCTGTGGATAGTTTTAATTTTTGCAGCATTGTATTTTATCTTGCTGATTGTTATGTCATTGGCATTTAGAAAACAAGAGTTATCAGGAAGTACTGAATTGGATTACACCGTGATTATTGCAGCCAGAAATGAGGAGGAGAACATACAGAATGTTTTAAAATCACTTGAATTTCAAACCATCAAACCGGTAAGTATTATTATTGTCAGTGACCACTCCGATGACAATACGGCCATTAAAGCAAATTCTTTCTCAGTAGAACATCCGGAAATGAATATTCTTGTTTATGAATCTACTGGTTATGGAAAACGGGAAGCAATAAAGAAAGCCTGTGAACTTGCTACAACAGAGTTGGTCTTGTCTTTAGATGCTGATTGCTCTGTCCACGCAAACTGGGCTGAATCTATGCTGACATCTAAAAATGAAATACACAGGGTTGTTGGAGCTCCTGTATTATATGGAAATTCCAACTCGGTGCTTAGTTTTCTTTTCAGATCTGAGTTGTTACAACTGGTTGCCGGAGGTGTTGCCGCAGCAAAGATGAATCTTCCTTTTCAGATCTCCGGGGGTGGAATGTTATTTTATAGAGACGATTATTTGAGCTTTGCTGATCAGAAACTGGGCAAAAGACACAATCATGGTGATGATGTGTTTTTTATGCAATTTCTTCTTCAAAAATATAAACGTAGATCTGTTGGAGTTTCTACACACAGATTTTCGGTGGTTTTAACCAATGTTCCAAAAAGCTTAAGCGCCTTCCTGAGGCAGCGAATCAGGTGGGCATCTAAAGCAGTATCTTATCAAAGTATAATACCTTTTCTTTTCGGGTTCATTGCAATACTGAAAGGCTTTCTTTATCCTTTAGCAATTTTCCTCTTCATAATATCTGGTTTAGAGGCTTTTTTTATTCCTGCCGGAATTGTGTTGACTGCCGATTATTTATTCTCTGCTTCGGCTGCAATACAAATGAGGTATAAATATTCAATAGTCGGTCAATTGCTCTTGTTTGTATTTTACCCGTTTATATTGCTTTCGGTTTTATTGGCTTTGCCCTTCTCAGGCAAAACAAAATGGAAAGGTCGCCCTGTTTAGGAGTGCGACATTCTTTTCAAAAGTGCTTCGCAGATAATCAGATCAATATCTTCCGTGATTTTGACATTCTCCGTGTTTCCTTCTATCAGGCGAATACTTTTTGATGCTGCTTCAACCACTGTCGCATCATCAGTAAAAGAGGAGTGATAAGATTGACGGTATGCATCAATGATTATATCTGCCCTGAAAAATTGAGGTGTTTGAATAATGCGAAACTGTGACCGATCAAGGCTTTTGGACAATGCTCCGTCTGCCTGGCGTATGGATTCTTTTAATGCTATAGCAGGAACAGCTGCGCCATAGCGGTCTGCAACATGAATGCCTTTCTCAATTACAGCATTGCTTACAAATGGTCTTACTGCATCGTGAATTGCCACAATTTGATTTGGTTTTACGAAGCGCAGACCGTTTTTAACAGAATGAAAACGCTCTGGTCCCGAATCTGCCAGGTTAATGATTTGATCCTGAAGGAACTTGCTTTTCTGCTCATTCCATAAAGCTGTATTGTCATTATGAACCACTATGGTAAACTCAGCATTGGGAACAGCATTTTTCAGCCTCCTGTATGTATGAATCCATATCGGTGCTCCGTAAATTTCGACAAATTGTTTTGGAACCGAAGATTGAATACGTTTTCCGGATCCGCCTGCAACAATAACAAAGTGTATATTGCTCACAATTATATGATTAGCATTGCATCACCATAAGTAAAGAACTGATATTTTTCTTTTACGGCTACTTCATAAGCTTCCATCAGCAGATCGTAACCTGTATATGCTGCTACCATCATCATCATTGATGACTGTGGCAGATGCAGGTTTGAAATCATGGAATCTGCAAGATTGAATTCATAAGGAGGGAATATAAACTTATTGGTCCACCCTTTAAAAGCTTTAAGCCGTCCGTTAATGGTAACACTAGACTCAATGGCTCGCATTGATGTTGTTCCAACGGCAATAACTTGCCTGCGCTCATCTTTTGCTTTGTTTACGATGGAGGCCGTTTTCTCTTCAATGATAAACTCTTCAGAATCCATCTTATGCTTGCTGAGATCTTCTACTTCGATACGGCGGAAATTTCCCAGCCCTGCATGCAAAGTTATTTCAGCAATATTGATTCCTTTAATCTCCAGCTTTTTTATGAGTTCTCTTGAAAAATGTAATCCGGCCGTTGGGGCAGCTACTGCACCTTCATGCTTTGCATAAATGGTTTGATAGCGATCTTTATCCTCATCAATAACCGGGCGATTAATAATCTTAGGCAGAGGTGGTTCGCCAAGCGACTGCAGCAAGGCTTTAAAATCGCCGTGTTCCATATCGGTAAGGAAGCGTAAAGTTCGTCCCCGCGATGTAGTATTGTCAATAACTTCTGCAACAAGCTCATCGTTTTCACCAAAATACAGTTTATTGCCAATGCGTATTTTTCTTGCAGGATCAACAAGGACATCCCACAATTTTGACTCGGGGTTAAGTTCTCTGAGCAGGAATACTTCAATTATTGCACCGGTTTTTTCTTTGCGGCCAAACATACGGGCAGGAAAAACCTTAGTATTGTTAACCACCATCACATCGCCTTCATTAAAACAATCGAGTATATGGCTGAATGATTTATGCTCGATCTTTCCGGAATTTCTGTCAATCACCATTAAGCGGCTTTCATCTCTGTTCTCAGGGGGGAAGTGTGCGATCAGTTCTTTAGGAAGATCAAATTTAAAATCAGATAGTTTCATTTGTAGTATTTTTTGCAAAGATAATGTCTCAAAAAGCAAAAGTCCAGAAAAAAGTAGACTTTTTAAGAAAACTGACAGATAATAACGCTTTTTTCATCGAAATATTACATGAATTGAGTTTTAAATAGTGAGGATAGATTACTTTTGCAAAAATTTTTGAGATGGCTTATATTACAAAAGAGAAATTTCTCTCAAAAGACTGGTTTAAAGCATATTTGCTTATCGTGATCGGCTCTTTTATTATGGCTGCCGGTTTTGTGCTGTTTATTTCTCCATATAAATTGGCTCCCGGAGGTGTATATGGAATTGCCATTATGCTTCACCATTTGTTTGAATTGCCTATTGGAGTAATAGGTCTTGCAATCGATATTCCATTGACAATCATAGCAATAAAGATACTTGGCCCGCGATTCGGAGTGAAAACTGTAGTGGGATTTGTTCTGCTTTCCGGATGGATTTCCCTGCTTGAATTCTCCTGGGGATATGAGCCATTGGTTGAAGGAGATCCATTGTTGTCATCAATATTCGGTGCCTTGCTTTTGGGTTTTGGTTTGGGCTTAATATTTCGTTCAAAAGCCAGTTCCGGAGGTAGTGATATTATTGCAATGATACTTTCAAAATATACCCGTCTTCCGGTGGGACAATTGCTCATTGCTGTTGATGCCAGTATTGTATTGGTAGCTTTGGTGGCCTTCGACGACTGGAAGATTCCTCTCTACAGCTGGATAGTGATTTTTATTACAGGGAAGGTTATTGATGCTGTAATTCAGGGTGTAAACTATGAAAAAACTTGTATCATTGTATCCGAGAAATCCACTGAGATTAAAGAAAAGATTCTTACAGATTTGAATCGTGGTGGTACGGTTATTCCGGCAAAAGGAATGTACTCCGGCAGCGAGAAAGAAATGATTTATACTGTCGTGAATCGACGCGAGGTTGCAATGCTTGAAGATTTTATTCGTGAAATCGACGAAAATGCTTTTATGACCGTGATTAATGCGAATGAGATCTTTGGAAACGGCTTCAAATCTTACGGAGATAAACAAGTTTAAGACCCAACACTAAAAAATAATTAATCAATCAGTACGTTGGTACACCTGTCAATCCACAGGTATGATCGGTAAATCAGCATATCATTATGGAGTAAACACAACTTTTTCCATACCCATTACTTGACCATTATCATCAAAAGCATAAATGAAGAAATTCTGTGTAATAGGAGATTCCGGCAACCAGTATAATACATTTGTTCCTTCTTCTACTTTTTCACTAAAAACTGTTCTTCCCTGAATATCGACAATAGTGATCTCGGAAATGGATCTGTCTGAGATTTCAATTGTAAAGGCATTCGAGGGATTCGGATATACAGAGATTCCATTTGGGTTTTGTGTGTTCTCGGTAATATCTGCCTGATTGGGTTCGCCAATAGCAAGGCAGTACTGACCGGCTTTTCCATCTGATGCTTTCAGTTTGCCAAGGTTTGAGTTCCCGATTCTAGAAAAAGTTGTCATTACCCAGTCATCAGCAGCATCACGGCGATATACAAGAATAAGTGAATCTGCACTTGTGGCTGTAGGCATAAATTCAGTATCAATCATACCGGTATTTGCACTTGCAACCCGGTTATAATCGAATTGTGCTGTGAAAGTAGTTCCATCAGGAATAATTCCGTCAATCGTCCAGTAATGATTCGGACTAAGGCGGTAAATAGACGAATTATTTTTTACAGGATCAGGTTCTGCACGGTGATGCTCGGCCCTGAAGTATATGCTGTCGACATAATTGGTGACCTCTATAGCACAAATTGCATCGGCAAAAGTTACTGAACCAGTACCGGTACGGATAGCATTGTAGCTGACAATTGCGTCTGTTGTTTTTTCATATTTATCACATACAATGAAATCGGGGTTGAAAGGCACGCTGAAAGTTTGCGATCCGGTTTGACCGGAAAACTCCATAATAGCAGTATATTCCTGCCATTGGTCATTCATAAAGCTAAGCTCAATACGGTTGCTGTTTGCATATGTAGTGCGGCCGTAAAGTTTTTGTAGCATATACACGGTGACATCATAATTTACACCATTCTGCACTGCTGCAAAAGAGTCGACACTGAAATGCGGAAAACCTTCTGTAAATATCCACGCATCGAAGAAATCGCTTAGACTCATACCTGAAACTGATGAGAAATAATCGCGCATCTCTGCACAAGTAATATTATCCCATTGATAGTCATTAGTATATTGCTGCACAGTGTAGAAAAAGAGCGAGTCTCCCATATAATGTCTCAGTGTATGTACCATTAGGCCTCCTTTGTCATAAACCGTAGTACCATAAGTTACATCATGGGGTACATCACATACCGGATAAAATGCACCATCATCGAAATGTGCCTGCTTGATCACATCAGCATGTTTGTCGCGGATATAGTTTTGCGCTGCATCCTGCCCGTGAATTGCTTCTTCAAAAATGAATTCGGAAAATACAGCCCAACCTTCATTTATCCACATTTCATTTGCACTGGAGCAGGTAACCAAATCACCAAACCAGTGGTGAGAAAGCTCGTGGGCCATGAGGTCGTCGTATGCTGTAGTTCCGTTAATAACTAGAAGGGGATAAGCAATATTAGTAGCGTGTTCCATCGCCCCGTAGTTAAACGGCACGCCTACATAACCAACTCTTTCCCAGCGATAAGGTCCGTAAAATGATTCATATGCTGATAAAGTAGCTTTCAGGTTGGTAAATGTTCCAGCTGCATTACTTAGTAGATATGATGGAACATATATTTCAATGGGAACCGGTCCGAGGGCTCCGACAAATGTATCGGTATAGGCTACATATGGGCCAACTGCAACAGACACAAGATATGTTGAGATCGGGTCTTCCAGAGTCCAGTGCCAGTTTACAGTACCCGGAGTAACCATTGAACTGTCGGCAAGTGTGCCACCGCAAACAGCCATCTTCCCGGTGTCTGTAATTATATTCAGATCATAATATGCCTTGTCTACAAAATCATCAATACAAGGGAACCAAACCCGGCCATAATTATGCGGATCGTCCTGAAAACCCACTCCGAGGTTATATGCATAATCACCTGAAAAATAAAACCCACCCCAGGAACTTGGATCAATAACCGGATTGCCGCTGTAAAACACTTTTACACTATCGATGCTGCTAATGGCAATAGGAGCCGGAAGCTGAATATTTAACAGCGTGTCGTTATACGTAAATGTTGTAATTTTTCCTCCCTGATAATATACGGAATCTACATTAAGAGCCAACAGATCGAGTGGAATATATTGCAATTGGTCTTCTTTGGGCGTAAACACAACCTCAGTATATCCATAAATGCTCTGTGATGACAAATTGGTAATGCTAAGGTTGATCTTATAGTTTTGAACATCAATGCTATCACTTCCAATAGCTTTGTTCTGAGCAAGAATCGTAGTACTTAGAAGAAGTCCAAGGCAGAATATTAAGATTTTTTTCATCGTCTCATCATTTTCATACATCTAAGATACAAAAAAAGTAAAATGGTTGCCTTAAACCAAGAAAAGAGGAGGGAGAAGTGTACTGATTTCTGAAAACAGGATATCTAAAACAACAACTTATTCTTAAACACATTATACTTCATGGCATTCCCAAAAGCCTTGTCTTTTTGCGAGTTTATTACTGCATTCAGATAACGCTGGTTGTGAATATCGCCTCCCGCCAAATCTATGAGCCCTTTACGAATGAGCGTTATGGCATGTTTTCTTACTGTATTTCCGTAATAGGCAGCCAGTGAGGGCAGGTTAACCTGCATAAGTACACCATTTCGATGCAAGTCTCTTAAGGTTGAAAGGTCGTAATGCCAGTATGAGTATCGCTCAGGATGGGCCAGTATTACTGTATATCCTTTCTGCTGAAGTTTGCTTATAATATCACGGTATGCTTTGAAAGGAGTAAAGTATGAAAGCTCGGTTAGTACAAACTTGTTTTTTCCAAAATGTAGTATTTCATCTTTTTCAATTAGCTCTTCCAGGTGTTCATCAATGAGATACTCGGCAGCATAGTGTAGTTCAATAAAGATATTAGCCTCTTTACAAGCAGCCTGCAATATGCCATAAGCTTTACTAATGGTTTCAGGAGTGTTTTTGTAGAATTCTTTCATGATATGCGAGGTGCATACCACACGCTTTATTCCTGTCGATTCGTATTGCTTTAATAAATCAACAGCTTCTTCAACAGTTTTACACCCATCGTCTATTCCGGGCAGAAAATGCGAGTGAATATCAGTTTCGAGATCGGCAATACCCGAAACAGATTTTGATTCGAAAAGGCCTTTTAAAAAAGACATTATAATTGATTTTTATACCAGGCAACTGTTTCTTCTAACCCTTCCTGTAAGCTATATTCAGCCTGATAGTTTAGAATGTTTTTTGCTTTATCGATATTTGCGGTGGAAGTAAAAATATCGCCTTTTCTGGCATCGAGATATAATGCTTCAGATATTCCACCAATGTGTTTTTTCAGATTCTCGAATAGTTCGTTTACACTGGTAAGCCCTCCATTGGCAATATTAATAATCCGATACGGCTTCTCAGTGTTGGGTGTAAAGGCGGCCAGAATATTGGCATTCACAACGTTTTTTACATATGTGAAATCGCGGCTTTGTTCACCGGTGCCATATATTGGGACATTTTCACCTTTCAGTATTTTATCAATGAAAATTGGAATAACTGCTGCATATGGCCCTTCAGGATTTTGCCTGGGGCCGAAAACATTAAAATAACGCAATCCCGTAATATCCATTTCATATAATTCCGCAAAAAGCTCTGCATACATTTCATTGGTCTTTTTGCTAATGGCATAAGGAGAAAGAGCTTTCCCTGTATGTATTTCTATTTTGGGCTGGTGGGTGTCGTCACCGTAAACACTGGATGAGGATGCGAATACAAGTTTTTTAACCCCTGCTTCTTTGGCCAGAAATGCAATATTTACAAACCCGTGCCCATTATGTAAATTGGTGTCAACCGGATTTTTTACAGAGCGTGGAACAGACCCAAGTGCTGCTTCATGAAATACCACATCTGCTCCTTCAAAGTATGAAGCAATGGTGTTTCGGTCATTAATGTCTGTTTCCGCAAACTCAAATGCCGGATAAGATGACAGGTGCTCAATATTTTTTACAAAACCTGTGAGTAAATTATCAATCACAATTACTTTTGAAGCACCATTTTCCAGGAGATGCTCGCTGAGATGCGATCCGATAAATCCGGCGCCTCCGGTAACAATGAATTTTTTGCCTTTAATTTGCTCAGTCATGCTTAACGGTTTTTGTACATCTCATCATAATAGCCGGCATATTCTCCTGAAGTTACTCTTTGCAGCCATTCTTTATTTTCAAGATACCAGTCGATTGTTTTTGATAGACCATCCTCAAACTGAAGTGACGGGAACCAATTCAGCTCTTTTTCAATTTTACTGCTGTCGATAGCATAACGTAAATCGTGTCCGGCACGGTCAGTTACAAATGTAATTAGTTCTTCACTTTCTCCTTTCGTGCGTCCGAGCTTTTCATCCATTTGTTGACACAGAAGCCTGACGAGGTCAATGTTTTTCCATTCATTCTTTCCACCAATATTATATGATTCGCCAAGTTTTCCTTTATGAAAAACCAGATCAATTGCAGCAGCATGATCTTCCACGTAAAGCCAGTCTCTGATATTCAAACCTTTACCATATACGGGCAGTGCTTTCTTCTGAATGATATTATTGATCATCAATGGAATAAGCTTTTCAGGAAATTGATATGGCCCGTAATTATTTGAACAATTGGTCATGATTACAGGAACCTTGAAAGTATGAAAATACGCATTTACAAAATGATCGCTTGAGGCTTTTGATGCTGAATAAGGACTTCTTGGGTCATAGGCCGTAGTTTCTTCAAAGAATCCGGTGTCTCCAAGCGAACCATACACTTCGTCAGTACTAACATGGTGGAATCTTTTTCCATCCATATTGTCTTTCCATAGTTCACGTGCTGCATTCAGCAGGTTTACAGTGCCAACAACATTGGTGTTTACAAAAGCAATTGGGTTGGATATGGATCTGTCAACATGTGACTCGGCTGCCAGATGAATGATTCCATCAGGGTTATGTTTTTTAAAAGCACTTATAACAGCACTGAAATCACAGATATCCACTTTTTCAAATGTATAATTACTCTCATTTTCAATATCACGGAGGTTTTCCAAATTCCCTGCATAGGTAAGGGCATCGAGATTAATAATCTTGGTTTCAGGATACTTCTTCACCATTCTTCGTACGAGGTGAGAACCAATAAATCCGGCGCCTCCGGTGATGATTATGCTGTTCATGATATGGATTTTTCGATGTTTTTTCTAAAGTGTTTTTCCCACTCCCATGCAGTGCGTGTAATTTCGTCGATGCCACGTTTTGGCTTAAAGCCCAGTATCTTTTCTGCTTTTTCTGCTGATGCCCATATTTTCTCAATGTCTCCGGGCCTGCGATCAACAATTTTATAAGGTAGTTTTTGCCCGCTTACTTTTTCGTAGCTTTGAATGACTTCGAGAACAGTATACCCATGCCCGCTTCCAAGATTGAAAAGTTCATAATTGGAACCCATTCGGTCGATCATCAGGTATTCGAAAGCCTTAACATGAGCTTCGGCAAGGTCGCTAACGTGAATATAATCTCTAATTGCAGTGCCGTCTTTTGTATTGTAGTCGCCGCCAAATACCTGAAGTTCTTTACGTAGTCCTACAGCTGTCTGCGTAAGATATGGTAATAAGTTATTTGGAATACCTTGTGGTAATTCTCCGTTTTTTGCACTTGGATGTGCTCCGGCAGGATTGAAATATCTTAATGATATACTGCTGAGTTCAGGATGAACTTTCAGGTAGTCAGTAATAATACTTTCGCTAATCTGTTTGGTATTTCCGTATGGAGATGATGGTTTTTGCAATGGGGTTTCTTCCGTAACCGGAAGTTCAGTAGCATCACCATAAACAGTGCATGATGAGGAAAAAACCAGATGCGGTATTTTTCTTTCCGTGCAGAAATGTAGCACATTAATTAGTGATTCCAGATTATTGTGGTAATACATCAGAGGGTTGGCAACAGATTCATTTACACTTTTGAATGCAGCAAAGTGAATTAGTCCGTCAAAAATTATATCTTTTGGAATACGATCCAGTGCTTTGCGGTCGCATAAATCTATCTTGTAGAAAGTTGGCCTGTATCCCGAAATATCCTCAATGCGATCCAAACTTTGACTGTCGCTATTAGATAAATTGTCTACAATTACAGGCTGATAGCCATTTTCAATCAGCTCAATACATGTGTGTGAGCCGATATACCCGCTTCCGCCACTGACAAGAATGTACCCGGTCTTCATTACAAACTCCAGTATGTGAGGTGTTTAATTTTATTTCTGAGAAATCCCTTCACGTCTATCACAATTCCTTTATCATCATTCAGATATGCCCTGATTGCTTCTTCGTCGAGTTTAATATACTCGTCGTGCATTACAGCCACTATAACTGAATCATATTTTCCTTCCGGCTGAGCTTTGATCTCCTGATTGTATTCGTGTTTAAACTCATCAGGATCAGCAAAAGGGTCAACGGCATCAACATTAACGCCATATTATTGCAATTCAGTAATAACATCAACAACCTTTGAGTTTCGAATATCTGAAACGTTTTCCTTGAATGTAACTCCCATCAGCAACACACGGCTGTCGAGAACATTTTTTCCGGCAGCAATAAGTTTTTTGACCAATTGTTTGGCTACATAAAAACCCATGCTATCGTTCACAAAACGGCCGCTTCTTATAATCTGGGGATGATAACGGAATTGTTGGGCTTTGTGAACCAGGTAATAAGGATCAACACCAATACAATGGCCTCCTACCAGCCCCGGGTGAAATTTCAGGAAATTCCACTTTGTTCCAGCTGCTTCAAGTACGTCAAAAGTATTTATTCCCATGCGATTGAAAATGATAGACAATTCATTCATCAGGGCTATATTGATGTCACGCTGTGTGTTTTCAATAATTTTTGCTGCTTCTGCAACTTTAATACTTGGTGCACGATGAACTCCTGCTTTAATAACCAGTTCGTAGGTTTTGGCAATAATTTCCAAAGATTCAGGACTGTCACCGGAAACAATTTTAACGGTATTGGTCAGGGTGTGCACTTTATCTCCGGGGTTGATTCTTTCGGGAGAGTAGCCCACACAAAAATCCTGCGGATAAGACAGACCGCTTGCTTTTTCCATTACAGGAATGCAATCTTCTTCTGTTGCACCGGGATATACAGTGGATTCAAAAACTACAATGTCTCCTTTCTTGAGAATTTTTCCGACACTTTCGCTCGCTTTAATCAGTGGAGTCAGATCAGGGAGATTATGTTCATCAATTGGGGTGGGAACCGCAACAATATGAAATGTTGCTTCTTTCAGATCTTCTATGTTGGAAGTGTATTCAATGCTTTTGTTTGCAAACTCAGCAGATTCAATCTCTTTGCTGGGATCCTGTCCGCTGCGCATGAGTTCCACACGATCTTCTTTTATGTCGAAACCAATAACATCAATGTGTTTTGCAAATTCAAGTGCAATAGGTAAACCTACATAGCCAAGTCCGATAACGGACAGTTTAGTCTGATGCTGCAGGAGCTTTTCGTATGTATTCATTTTTCTATTTCTTAGTCTTTTTTACAAATGGATGATAATCATCCGAAACCTCAGATATTTTGCTGTTGCGAATATCAAAAACAGTTTGAATGGAAGATTTTGCATGGCTGAGCCCAAAACCTTCACCGCTGAGTATTTTTTTGTAGGATTCGGTGTGCAGTTCAGTGAATCCGTCAGAAAATTCAATTTCTTTGCCGTCCATCTGAATGGAACGATAAGTGCGTTTTTGTTCTTTAACGCTATCTGGTAAATCATTAGAGTCGATGCTTAGAAACCAGCGTACATTTGCACTCTTTAACTGCATAAATCCGCCCGCCTTATGTATTTCGTTAAGGTGAACCTTGTGATTTTCGACCGCGCCAAAAATCCAGGTTAGCATGTCGAAGAAGTGCACTCCGATGTTGGTTGCTATGCCTCCGGAGCGACTACTGTCACCTTTCCAGGACCAGTCATACCAATTTCCGCGACTCGTGATATAGGTAAGATCGATGTCGTAAATCTTATCTTTCGGGCCTTCTTCAATTTGCCTTTTAAGCTTTAGGATTGATTCATGAAGTCTCAACTGAAAAATTGTATAGATCTTTTTCCCGCTTTCTTTTTCAATTTCTTCAAGCGAATCAATATTCCATGGATTCAGTACAAGGGGTTTTTCGCAAATGGCGTGTGCATCATTTCTGAGAGCCAGTCTTATGTGTGCATCGTGCAGATAATTGGGCGAGCAGATGCTTACATAATCAATCTTTTTGTCAGGCTGGCGACTTAGTTTATCCAGGTGGCGATCAAAACGCTCAGGTTCCATGAAGAAATCGGCATGTGGAAAGTAAGAGTCTATAATGCCAATGCCATCATAAGGATCTAGCAAAGCAACCAGCTCGTTTCCGGTATCTTTAATGGCTTTCATGTGGCGCGGAGCAATATAGCCCGCAGCTCCGATCATGGCAAATCTTTTAGGCATAATCATGATGCTAATTTACGAACATTCCCGTTTTCAAGCAGATATTTCTCTCCACTTTCCGGACAAATGGCAATATTCTCTTCGTTAAATAGTAGTCTGTGACCAAATTCACTCATCCAGCCAATTTGTCTGGCAGGGTTTCCAACCACCAAAGCATAGGGCAGTACCTCTTTAGTGATTACTGCTCCTGCTCCAATAAAGGCATACTCACCAATATCATTCCCGCAGACAATGGTAGCGTTGGCCCCAATGGAGGCACCTTTTTTTACTACGGTCTTTTCGTATTGATCACGCCTTATTATGGCGCTTCTAGGATTTGTTATATTAGTAAAAACCATTGATGGTCCAAGAAATACATCGTCTTCGCAAACAACGCCGGTGTATATTGAGACATTATTCTGGATTTTGACATTGTTTCCAAGTATTACTTCCGGCGATACAACAACATTTTGACCAATATTACAATTGCGTCCAATTATGCAATTGCTCATAATATGGGAAAAATGCCAAATTTTGGTTCCTTCGCCAATTTTGCAATTCTCGTCAATGAAGCTGCTTTCGTGAACGAAATAATCTTTCATTTTACAGTGCGTTAATGAATTCGAGAACAGAATCAGTAATGTGTTTCAACTGCTCATTATCCAGTTCTGTGTGCATGGGCAATGAAAATACATTTTTAGACAGGTATTCTGAGTTTGGAAAATCTCCGTCTTTATACCTTGGGTCGAGATACGCTTTTTGCTGATGCAATGGAACCGGATAATAAATCATGGCCGGAACTCCTTTGTTGTTCAGGTGCTCAATCAGTTTTGCTCTGTCAAAACCTTTTGCCAGTAAAGTGTACTGATGAAAAACATGATCTGATTTTTCGTAGCGATAAGGGGTGATCAGTTTTGAACAGTCCCTAAATGCGTTGTCATAGAAATCTGCAGCTTTTCTTCTGGCATTGGCATACTCATCGAGATGCCTGAGTTTTATATCAAGAATTGCAGCTTGCATACTATCGAGGCGTGAGTTCACGCCAATTTCGTCGTGATAATAGCGAACTTTCATTCCGTGATTTACGATCATTCTTAATTTTTCAGCCAGTTCATCATCCTGCGTGAAAACAGCACCACCGTCACCATATGCTCCAAGGTTTTTCGAAGGAAAGAAGCTGGTACATCCCATATGACCAATGGCTCCAGTTTTGCGGTAAATGCCGTCTTTACCTGTATATCCTGCACCAATAGATTGGCAGGCATCTTCCACAACAGCAATGTTAAATTCCCGGGCAAGTTCCATGATTTCATCCATGGGTGCAGATTGTCCGAAAAGATGAACAGGAATTATCGCTTTTGTTTTTGGAGTGATGGCCTTTCTTATTGCGTCGATGCTGATATTGAAACTGTCAATTTCAACATCAACCAACACGGGGGTTAAGTTGAGCAATGCAATAACTTCAGCAGTAGCAATGAATGTAAAAGTTGTGGTAATTACCTCATCACCGGGCTTGAGTCCAAGTGCCATTAAGCTTACCTGTAATGCATCAGTCCCATTGGCGCATGGAATAACATGCTTTACTCCAAGGTATTTCTCAAGGTTGGCCTGGAAGTTTTTTACGGCAGGGCCATTAATAAAAGCTGTGCTGTTAATAACTTCAGCCAGGGCGGCATCAACTTCAGGTTTAATTTTTTCGTACTGACCGCTCAGGTCAACCATTCGTATATCTTTCATTCAAAAGTTTTTTGCAAAGCTAAGAAAAATGTACAGACTTCTGATACGGAGAGCAGGAATTAAAAGAATAGAATATTGGCTTTAGAGCAAAAAAAATCCCGCAGGATTTGCGGGATTAGAGAGTATTAAATTTCTTAGTAATCTTTGATTTCAGATTCGCAGCCTTGTTTCTGTGAATAACACCTCTTTTGGCATTTCTGTCAATCAGTGAAATGAGTCCGTTTAGTAATTTAGCCGCTTCGTCTTTCTTCTCAATTTGTCTGAAATTGCGAATGGCATTTCTCATTGTTTTCGCGTAATAGCGATTGTAATTTCTTCTCTTCTGTGTACTACGTACTCTCTTTAAGGCTGATTTGTGATTTGCCATGTTAGTTTCTCTTTGTTAGTCACCCGTAGGGGATTCGAACCCCTGATTTCCAGGATGAAAACCTGGCGTCCTAGGCCAACTAGACGAACGGGCGATTGAATTTCGGACTGCAAAGGTAAATAATTTTTTTAATCCACAAAGAATTTTTAAGAAAAATCTATAATATTTTCCCGTCTTCTGCCTGAAATTTAAATCCAAGGCGTTTACTTGTTTTCATGCGACGCTCACTTGCCACAGTTTCAAATTCATACATATTTACTTCCTGTACCTGTTCAAATCTGGGTGATGGTAAATCGAAATTAACAGTACATAAAATGGCCTGACGTAATATGTTTCTCATTTTTGCCGTGCTCACTTTGTCGCCGGCAAAGCTTATACCTGCCTGATTCATTTCTCTTTTACCTTCAATAAAAAAGTGCTTTTCTTTATTTACAAATATTCGCCCAATAAGGATTCCCGAATCATTCATTCTCTTATATTTAAATGAATCAGCCAGGAAATTATAAATATGTATAATTCCGCAGAAACTGCGTTCAGGGTCTGTTCTTACGTAATGAGTTCGACTTGATTCATGATGCATCCCTAGGTCGAAGACATTTGTATGCATATAAAAAAGCAATACATCGCCGGCAAAAGTGAGCTGGAACTCAAAATCTCCCCGGTCAGTAAACTCCAGAGGAATGACCCTTTTTCTGTTGGCCATATTATTGCGAATATCTTTTATCACAAATGATGTTTCCTTCTTAAGCAGATTAAAGGCCTCAAGTGTATTGAGATAGATGTCCTGCTTCATGTTTGCCTTTTCCTCTATATGTCTGGAAAGCTGCTTTATTTTTGATATACCCATAATTGATGTCTTGATTTACAAATGTACAATATTTTTTCACTGATTGAAAGGCCTACCGATAAGCATATAATCGAATAAATATTACCTTTGCGTCAGATTTTTAACTAAAAATATAAAACGGTGGATATTTTTGACAAAATGAACATTGACGATACTCCGCTGGGTAAATACTACAAATTTGCTCACGGATATTTCATGTTTCCAAAGCTTGAAGGTGAAATAGGTCCCAGAATGAAGTTTCAAGGCAAAGAAGTTTTAAACTGGAGTTTGAATGATTATTTGGGTCTGGCAAATCATCCCGAAGTACGTAAAGTTGATGCAGAAGCGGCAGCTGAATATGGAATGGCATACCCGATGGGTGCGCGTATGATGTCGGGGCAAACCAAATATCATGAACAACTGGAGCGTGAACTGGCAGAATTTGTTGGTCGTGAAGATGCATACCTGCTCAATTTTGGTTATCAGGGTATGGTAAGTATTATTCAGGCATTGGTTGATCGGAATGATGTAATCGTATACGATGTTGAAGCCCATGCATGTATTATTGATGGTGTACATCTGCATTTAGGTAAACGTTTCGTTTATCAGCACAACAACATGGAAAGTCTGGAAAAACAATTGCAGAACGCAACTAAAATAACCGAGAAAACAGGTGGCGGAATTGTAGTTATCACGGAAGGTGTTTACGGAATGACTGCTGAAACCGGTGATTTGAGAGGGATTGCTGAGTTGAAGAAAAAATACAATTTCCGGTTCTTTATAGATGATGCACACGGATTTGGAACCATGGGAAAAACCGGTGCAGGCACCGATGAGCATTATGGTGTTCAGGATCAGGTGGATCTGTACTTCGGAACTTTTGCAAAATCAATGGCAGGAATCGGAGGTTTTATTGCTTCAACCAAGCAGGTAGTAAATTTCCTCCGCTATAATATGCGCTCTCAGATTTATGCCAAATCTCTTCCTATGCCAATGGTAAAAGGTGCATTGAAACGCCTTGATATGCTTCGCAGTGATCCTTCTCATCGTGAAAAACTGTGGACAATTGTCAATACATTGCAAAGTAAACTGAAAGAAAATGGTTTTAATCTCGGACTCACCAACTCATGTGTAACTCCTGTTTATTTGGAGGGTGGAGTGGAAGAAGGAACCAACCTTATTGTAGATCTTCGTCAGAATTATGGAATTTTCTGTTCAATTGTTACCTGGCCGGTTATTCCGAAAGGACAATTGCTTATTCGTATTATTCCAACAGCAAGCCATAGTTTGGAAGATGTAGAATACACCCTCAAGGCCTTTACCGAAATCAAGGATAAACTTGATAAGGGAATTTATAAGGAAATGGGAATTGCGAATATGAGAACCGATTAATATATCGTATCAAAATAAAAAAGGCCGCAATCGCGGCCTTTTTTTTATAATATAAGATTCTAGTTACTCTTGTACACCCTAGGTTCAATTTCGCCCTGCAGCACCATAAGTCCGTTCATGGCCAGGGCTCGCATTTCGTCTTCACCCGGGTATATTTTTATGGGAGCAATAAATTCGGTCATCTCTGCAATAAACGAACAAAACTGTTTGTTATGTGCAATGCCTCCGGTAAGAATTATGGCATCAACATCGCCTTTCAGCACTGTAGCATATGCACCTATGTTTTTGGCCACCTGATAAGCCATGGCATCTGAAATGAATTGAGCTTTTTCATCTCCGTCCTTTGCCCTCATTTCCACCTCATATGCATCGTTGGTGCCCAGGTGTGCGGCAAATCCACCTTTGCCTTTAATCATTTGCTTAATGTCTTGTTTAGTGTATTTACCACTGAAACAAAGTTCAACCAGTTGACCGCAGGGCAAGGTTCCTGATCTTTCCGGCGAGAATGGCCCTTCACCGTTCAACGCATTATTCACATCAACAATTCTTCCTTTTTTGTGGGCTCCAACAGAAATACCACCTCCAAGATGAACAACAATAAGGTTTAAATCTTCGTAATTGCGATTATTGATTGAAGCATATTTTCGGGCCATTGCTTTTTGATTCAAAGCATGTAAAAGAGAAATCCTTGTGAAATTCGGATGTCCGGTTACTCTCGCAATGTCCTCCATTTCATCTACCACAACAGGGTCTGAAATATATGCCTTTACTTCAGGGCCGAGTGAATGAGCAATGTCATCTGCAATTAATCCACCCAAATTACTGGCATGCTCTCCAAAGGCAGAAATTATAAGGTCTTTTTTCATGTCTTCGTTAACCTCATACACACCCGATGGAATGGGTCTCACAATGCCCCCTCTGCCCACAATGCAGGTAACACGGTTTATATCGAATCCTTCATCGCTTAATGCCTTTAAAATAGCCTCTTTTCTGAACTGATACTGCTCAGAAATGGTTTCAAAGGGCTCTAACTCTTCACTGGAATGCTTAATGTTTTTGAGGAATACATTTTTTGCATTCTCGAAAACAGCAATTTTTGTTGAAGTTGACCCCGGATTAATTGTTAAAATTTTATGTATTTTCATAAAAATGTCTGTCTTGCATTTCAATCACAAAATTAATACTACTGGTCAAAACGGCAATATTAAACAGCAGATTTTTCCCTATAATTCGCTAATTTAGAAAGGAGCTAAATATCGATAAATCAATTAAATATACAAAACAGATTGTTTTGTCGAATATTAAGCTTTGCTTAATTTATCAATTTGCACTTCGTTGAATTCAGCAATAATGCTATTTATTATTTCAGAAGCAGGTTCAATTTTTTCAATTCTGGCTGCTACTTGTCCGATTTCAAGTTCGCCGTTTTCAAGATCTCCATCAAACATACCTGTTTTTGCCCGGCCTGAGCCCAATAATTCAAGTAACTCTTCGGGCGACGCACCGGCATCTTCCTTTTCTTTAACCATATTATAAAACTCATTTTTCAGTAATCGAACAGCAATGAGTTTTTTGAGCGATAATTGCGTGCCTCCGTCACCAGATTTCACGACTTCTTCTTTAAAAAGATCATGGGCTGATGATTCTTTGCTGATGGCAAAGCGACTTCCGATTTGTACCCCCGCAGCCCCCAGACTGAATGCCGCATGCATGGATCGACCATCGAAAATGCCACCGGCTGCAATAACCGGAATCTTAACTGCATCAACAACCATAGGAATCAGAACCATGGTAGTGGTTTCTTCTTTCCCGTTATGTCCCCCAGCTTCAAATCCTTCGGCAACAATGGCATCTACGCCAACTGATTCGCACTTTAATGCACCTTTTAGATTGGCCACAACATGAATGACTTTAATGCCTTCTGCCTGTAAATACTCTGTATATTTTGCCGGATTTCCTGCAGAAGTAATCACTACAGGAATTTTTTCAGTTTTTACAATCTCAATAAACTCAGCAGAATGTCCGAAAATAAGCGGAATATTAACACCAAATGGTTTCTTTGTTGCAGCTTTGCATTTGGCAATATGCTCTTTTAGAACATCAGGAGTCATGCTCCCGGAGCCAATAATACCCAGACCGCCGGCATTACTAACGGCTGAAGCCAGTTCCCAACCGCTACACCAAATCATACCACCCTGAATGATTGGATATTGAATGCCGAATAATTCTGAAATATTTTTCATCTTTATTTGTTTTTCGAATTATTTTTTGGGGCATACCTATGGCATGCATATTATATCTTTTTGGTTTTACCGGGCGTTCATCCCTGCGGGATGAGGCAATGCTTAAGACTTCAGAAGTCTTTGGCTAAAACAATGTCAGACACCTAAAGGGATGTCTGACAGTTGAAAGCTTTATCGTTAGACTTCGGAAGTCTTTCGGCAAAGCCAAAAAGTATGTCTGGATATCTCATCATCCCGCAATATTCTTTGCAAAATGGGACATGAGATCATCCAATTTAGTTTTTCTTGTATACAATTGATACAAGGGTTTTATCATCGCCTCCCATATTGATGGTCAAACCATAAGGTTTGTCGGCAGGTATATTAATCTGGGCATCGCCGGCTTTTCCGGTCAGCTGCTCCCAGATGGTAACCGCCTGGTGAACGCCGGTTGCACCTGTTGGGTGTCCCCATCCGCATAAACCACCAGTGGTATTAAATGGAACTTTACCCTGTCGGCTGCTATGACCTTCGCTTACAAACTCAGCTCCTTTTCCATGCTCTGCATAACCAATAGCTTCAATGGCCATGATTCCTGCAATGGAGAAACAGTCGTGGCATTCAACAGTTGCGATATCGTCTTTGGTAACACCTGCAGATTCAAATGCTTTTTTAACTGCAACGGCAGTAGTGTCGAGCTTAGTTAAATCGGCTGGTGCTGCAGTGAGATCATTTTCAGCCTGACCCATGCCAACTACTTCAACGGCATCTTTTAAATCGATTCCGCATCTTTTCAGACCTTCTTCCGACATGATGGCAATTCCAGAAGCACCGTCAGAAACTTTTGAGCAATCGAAAACATTCAAATTGTCCACAAAGCTGCGACCATTGGGTTTGGTCATTCCAACAGCCATCAGATCCTCTGTTGTATTGTGATATTCCTGAGCAGTAGGGCAGAGTCTTGCATTTTCAACGGCATTTTTAAACCATGTTGCCATGCCATGGCGGGTTTTATCGTAGCCGAATTTTTCGTAATATGCACCGGCTCTGTCACTGAATTTTCCGGGGAAAAAGTGAACATGACCTTCTTTGCGTTCTTTGGCCCAGCCTGCAGCTGCAAGAATATCGGCGCCATAAACGGCTTTTACGCTGTTTTGTACTTCAACGCCAATAACAAGTGTCACTTCTGCAGTTTCTGCAAGTACGGAACGAATACCGGCAGCGAGTGCAAGCGCACCTGATCCGCAGGCACCTTCCACGCGAATGGCCGGTTTATACTTCAGTCCTTCGTCGATAAACGGGAAGAATCCTGCCATGTTTCCCTGCTTGTTGTAACGTGCAGCAATGAAATTGCCTACCACACATTCGTCAACATTTTGTGCGCCGCCAATTTGTTTTAAAACACCCTGGCCGGCTTCTTTCATGTATTCTTCCAAACCCGGACGAGGCTTTTTAGGATGAAATTCTTTTCTGCCGGAGCCCATTGAAATTGTGTTGTAACCGGCAACCATATATACTTTTCTTCTGAGTTTCATTTTTTCTTCCTCCAGGTTTTAATTAATAAAATCGTTAATGGGACCAAAGGCATGGAAAAAACCTGTCAGCAGAACTGTGTTTACATCTTCCGGAGTGTATGCTACTTTATCGCTAACCAGTTTCAGACCGATGTCTTTTGATTTTTTCAGATATGCAAGTGCAAGTTTGCTTCCATTGTTATCGGTTTCTTTCATTGCGTTGAAATAGGCGCTCAATACTTCGTTTTTAGCTTTATTTCTAACAATGGCTTTCCATGGAGTATGTCCTGCAGGCAGCTCGCCAAGATAGGCATCGCATTTTGCAGCTATTTCATCGGCAGGCACATAGGCTTTTTTATCAAGATCCCAGTATGCGGCAATTCTTCCTTTTTCATATTTAATGAAGCCGTCTTTTTGCGATCCGTCAAAGTTTTGACCACCCTTTACATTGATTTCCATCATAGTATCGAGCAGCGGACTGTGAATGGTTTCGTCGTTCACATACCCGTCCATAACTTTCATGATGAACTGGCAAACGTCGATGCCCACATAGTCGATGAGTTGGAAAATACCCATGGGGCGAATCATAAAGTCCTGAGAAACTTTATTTACACAATAAACTGCTTCTGCAAAACTCATTTCAGATTTCAGTTGCTCCAGCTTGCTCATTCCATACAGTGCATCTCTCATAAAATGACCGTTGCCGATAAACCCTGCAAAGTCGTATGAAGGAACCTCAATTTTGCGCAGGTTTTTGATGAACTGGGTTGCCAATTCACCAAGCTCAGGCTTGGTTTCGTCGGATTTGATTACTTCAACAAGTTTCTGAACAACTGGTGGATTATAGAAGTGTACACCCAAAACGCGGCCACCAAGATTGGCCTCTTTGTTCAGATATCCGATTGGAATTGAAGATGTATTTGTAAAGAACCAGGGCTCAACCTTTGAATTCTGGTTAATTTGTGAGAACATTTTCACTTTAAGATCGGGGTTCTCGCTTGCTGCTTCAAAAACAATGTGTGATTCATAAGCAGATTCGAGTGTAGTAACCGGTCGAATTAGGCTCATAACATCAAAAACATACTCGTTGATGATATCTGCATTGTCAATCAAATCAGCTCTGTGCGCATATACACCACGCAAAACATTGAGTTTCTTTTCTGCAGCTTTTACAAGTTGCCCGCGAACATATTTCACCAAACCCGAGAGGGCTTTTTGTGAAATATCAAGTGCGTACAAAGTGAACTGCTTGTCCTTATTTTCAGGTTTTACGGAAATGTCGAACATTTCCATTGAAGTCAGTAACAATATGCCGCTGCCCATTTTCCCGGCAGCGCCCAATACAGTTACATTTTCAAATTTTTCGTCGTAATTCATTTCAGTGAGTTTATTTTGTTTCTATTTTTTGTTTTCAGAGATTTACCACTCCGGCTTTCTTTTTTCAAGAAAAGCGGTCATTCCTTCTTTCGATTCTGGTTTTCCGAATAAATTGCCAAACTCATTTACTTCCATTGCGGCAGCATCATCGAAATTCATGAAAAATCCTTTCAGGGTAACTTCTTTCACTTTTTCAACGGCGAGTTTTCCTTTTGAAGCAATTTTTGATGCCATTTTTCTGGCTTCATCCATCAGCTCTGCAGCATCACATACTTTCTGCACCAGGCCCATTCTTAATGCGTCGTTAACATCGATCATGTCGGCAGTAGTGAGCAGATAAAGAGCGTTTGGCAGACCTACAATTCTGGAAAGGCGTTGTGTACCGTTAAACCCGGGAATGAGTCCCAGATTAACTTCGGGTTGTCCAAATTTCGCATAATTACTACCGATTCTGATATCGCAAGCCATGGCCAGTTCGCAGCCACCACCAAGGGCAAAGCCGTTAATAGCACCAATTACAGGCACTTTAAGATTGGAAATACGATTAAATGTGTCGTGTCCGGTTTTTGAAAAAACTTTGGCCTGATCAGGTCCCATATCCGACATTTGATCAATATCGGCACCTGCAACAAAGGCTTTTCCTTCTCCTGTAATAATAACAGCCCTGAGATCAGCATTGGCCTCGATTACATCGAGCACTGCGTTCAGGTCTTTATAGACTGCTAAATTTAAAGCATTTAATGCTTCAGGACGGTTGATAACGATTTCGGCAATATTCTCAGAAATGCCGAATTTAAGAGTGCTATATTCCATAATTATTTTTTAGATTGTCAATCAAGCAAATATATAAAAAAAATGAATCCGACATTGAGAAATTGCCACTTATTTCACACTTTACAACTCATATGCTTTGCTGCATTTGAGCGGGGTGTGGGGTTTGCTAAGCAGGGAGTATAGAATAATACATAACCTACAGGTTTTACACTGTGGTTTGACAAAAACCTGAAAGGTTATCTTACACCATCGCCTCGGCAATAAGCTCCGCAATATCGAGGTTCTTGATTTCCTCTTCTTTGTTTTTGTATTTCAGTCCGTCAGTAAGCATGGTCATGCAAAACGGACATGCGGTGGCAATCACATCTGGGTTGGTTTTCAGTGCATCTTCAGTTCTTTCAATGAAAACTTCCTTATCGCCAGGCTCGCAGTCTTTAAACATTTGCGCACCGCCTGCACCACAGCACAATGCAAAACTTTTGCTGCGATTCATTTCGTTATTTTTAAGCCCCAGAGCATTGATAATATAGCGAGGTGCTTCGTAAATGTCATTGGCACGTCCAAGATAACAAGGATCGTGGTAAGTTACCTTTTTGTCCTGCGATTTTGATTTATCAATCTTTAATTTGCCAGATTTAAGCATTTCGGCGAGAAATTCAAGGTAATTTATTACTTCATAATTGCCGCCCAGATCAGGATATTCATTTTTCAGAATATTGAAACAATGCGGGCAAATAGTAATAATCTTTTTGATTTCGTACATATTGAACAGTTCAATATTTGTCATGGCCTGCATTTGATACAGCATCTCGTTTCCGGCTCGTCGTGCGGGATCTCCGGTGCATGACTCCTCTTTACCCAAAACGGCATAATCAATTCCGAGTTTGTTCAATATATGGGCAAAAGCTTTGGCCACTTTCATATATCTGTTATCGAAAGCACCTGCACATCCAACCCAGAATAAATATTCGGGCTTTTTACCGGTAGCAAATACATCGGCCATTACAGGCACTTCTATTTTTGATTTTAATGCTTCACTCATAACTCAGTAATTTTTTATTCAACCCAGTTTAAACGGTCTTCGTGCGAATACTGCCAGGGGGCCCCGTTGTTCTCAATGTTGGAGAATATTGCGTTAAGTTCGCATGGTGCGGCAGACTCTTCCATAACCAGATATCTTCTCAGGTCGAGAATAAAGGTTGGATGATCAATATTAAGCGGACATTCCTTTGCACAGGCATTGCAGGTGGTACATGCCCATATTTCTTCTACGCTTATTAAACCTCTGATGAGGGCTTTATTATCGCTATAGTTCTTATCTTTCACAAGGTGAGGCCCTTTTTCTTTCATCCTTCTTCGGATATCGATAATCATTTTGCGCGGAGAAAGGGCTTTGCCGGTTATATTGGCCGGACAAACAGAAGTACACCTTCCACACTGCGTACAGGCCAGAGAGTCTATATAATTCTTCCACGTAAAATCTTCTGCATCCAGAATTCCGAATCGGGCTGGGGTAGCTTCACCTTCGGGAGCAGCTGCAAATGCAGTTTCCGGATTCATCATCATTTTTACTTCTTTGGTAATGCTGTCCATATTGGTCATTTTACCCAGCGGTGTTAATCTGCTGAAGAAAACATTAGGGATGGACATGAAAATGTGAAAGTGCTTGGAGTAGGGAAGTATATTGGCAAAGATGAAGATCAATAAAATATGCCCCCACCAATTGATTTCATGCAGTAAATGAATGGTTTCAATCGATATTCCTGCAAACATAGGAGCAATGAAAGCACTTATGGGATAAATGCCGACGATTTCGTTGTGTCCTGCCAGATAAAAAATATTCATTCCGGCCAGAGTCACCATCAACAGAAAAATCATGGTGAGTGCCAGCAATGCATCGGCATGATTCTTTTTCGAAAGTTCTTTCCCATGCAAACGCTTAATGTTGAGCATGGTACGGCGGATGATGAAGATGACAATAAAAAGTGCAATGACATAAGCAGATACATCTCCAATGGCCATAATGGCATCGTAAAAAACACCAAGAAAAGACAAGACCCGTTCAGTTCCTGCCAGTCCGTCAATGACCATTTCAAGGCTTCCGACCAGAATAGCTAAAAAGCCCCAGAAAACCAAAGCGTGCATAAAACCTGCAATGCGATTTCGAAAGATTCTCTCCTGGAAAAATGCATTTACAATGGTTCGGCCTATACGTTTGCCAAAATCCCTGACAGGATAGGCCGGTTTGGTTAACCTGAACAACTTGTAAATCTTTATTGCTGAATAAGCAAAAACAATAAATGTAATTGCAAGTACAATTGAAAAAACTATTTGCGACATGATTTACTTTTTATCTGAAGCAAATTTAATAAAATATGTAGTTGAAACAAGTGTAAGGTTGATTTTGTTAATTTGTTAACGCATTTAATACAATAAAAAACGCCCTTCATTTGAAAGGGCGTTTTGCAGTATAGAAGCGATATTATTATGCTTTAAACTTTTGTAGTGATTCAATGAGTCTGGGAACTACTTCAAAAGCATCGCCAATAATACCATAATCGGCATACTTGAAGATAGGAGCTTCTTTGTCTTTATCAATGGCTACAAGCACTTTTGCACCTGATACTCCTCCGATATGCTGAATAGCACCTGAGATTCCAACGGCAATATACAGATCGGGAGCAATAATTTTTCCGGTTTGACCCACATGCTCTTCGTGTGATCTCCAGCCTTCGTCAGAAACCGGACGTGAACAGGCCAGGCCTGCACCGAGTACTTCTCCGAGTTGTTCAATCATTCCCCAGTTATCGCCAGATTTCAATCCACGTCCACCTGAAACAACAATAGGAGCTTCAGTAAGTAGAATTTTTCCGGTTACCACGTCAACATTTTCAACTTTGGTGGCTCCGTCGCCGGCAACAGAAGGACTGAACTTTTCGATATTCACATCCACGGGTTTTTCAACCACATCGCATGAATTTGGATTGATAGTTAAAACCGCTTTGTCAGCCTTGATTTTCATAAGCTGGAAAGCAGAACCATTGTAAGTTTTTCTTTTAATGGTCAGCGGAGAAAAGTTGGCAGGTACACCTGTAATGTTGGTAATAAGTCCAGCTTTGAGTTTTACCGCCAGCCGCGGTGCAATGGCTTTTCCTTCATTTGAATGAGAGAAAATAAACGTGTCCGCATTTTCCTTTTCAGCTATTTCAGCCATAAGTTTGGTGTATGCCTGACTGTCGTTTGATTTCCATGCAGGATCGTTTACCGATACAATTTTTGCAGCACCATATTTTGCAAGAGCTGACAATTCGTCGTCACCAAGCTCACCTACAGAAACTGCTACTACCGGTTTTGATGTGTTTTCGGCGATATTCATCGCATATGAAATGGCTTCAAAACTGCTTTTTTTCAGTTTTCCGCCTCTGTTTTCAGTAAAAACTATAATAGACATAATGATGTTTCTTTAATTTGACAATTTAATTAACCTGCCTTAAATAACCTTGGCTTCATTGTGTAACAAATCAACCAGAGCGTCGGTGTTTTCAGGATCTACCATTTTACACTCGGCCTTGGCTTCCGGCAATTCAAATGTTTCGTATTCAACAAGTGTATCTACTGCAACTGGTTGAGAAACATTGATAGGTTTAGTGCGTGCCATCATTATACCTCTCATGGCAGGAATACGCGGGTTAATGCTGATTCCTTTCTGAACGATGGTAACAAAAGGAGTGTCGATGCCTATGGTTTCTTTTCCACCATCAATATCGCGTTTCAAAACAACTTTTCCATCCGGAAAATCGAAAGCTGAAACTGCAGAAACAGACGGAATATCAAGAAATTCGGCGAGCATACTACCTACTGCAGATCCGTTAAAATCACTGGATTCTTTACCGGCAAAAATGATCTCGAAATTGTTATTCTTAACCACTTCAGCTATTTGCGCTGCAATAAAATATGCATCGCTTGGGTCTGCATCAATTCTGTATGCATCATCTGCACCAATAGCCAGTGCTTTTCTGATCGTTGGCTCAGCATCGGCTTTACCAACATTAACAACAGATACTTTCTCAATTTTTCCGCCCGAACCTTCTTTGATTTCAAGGGCTCTTGTCAGTGCGAGCTCATCCCATGGATTGATTACCCACTGTACACCTTCGGTGGCGAGATTTTTCATTTCACCGTCGAATCGGATCTTCGTTGTGGTATCGGGAACATTCCCTAAACAAACTAGAATTTTCATATTTTAATCTTTAAGTAATGATCTTGAAATAACAATTTTCTGAATCTCAGAAGTACCTTCATAAATCTGAGTCACCTTTGCTTCGCGCATCAAACGCTCAACATGGTATTCTTTCACGTAACCGTAACCGCCATGTATCTGAACGGCTTCGGTGGTGATTTCCATGGCTGAGTCGGCACAATACTGTTTGGCCATGGCACTTAGCGTGCTGAAATCTTTTTTCTGGTCTTTCAATGTGGCACATTTATATACCAGATTGCGACCGTTTTCGAGTTTAACAGCCATGTCGGCCAGTTTGAAAGCCACAGCCTGATGGTTGGCAATTTCAGTTCCGAAAGCTTTGCGTTCTTTTGAGTACTGAACAGCCCTGTCAAATGCTCCGCCGGCAATACCGATGGCCTGAGCAGCAATGCCAATGCGACCGCCGTCGAGCAGTTTCATGGCAAATTTAAAACCAAAACCATCTTCACCAATGCGGTTTTCTTTTGGAACTTTCACATCTGTAAACATCACAGAATGAGTATCTGAACTGCGCATGCCCATTTTCTCTTCGTGAGGGCCCAGCGAAATACCTTCACTGTGACGGTCCACAATAAATGCATTAATGCCTTTATGTTTCTTATCCGGATCAGTTTGAGCAATTACAAGGTAAATTCCTGCATTGTCTGCACTGGTAATCCAGTTTTTGGTTCCATTAAGTAAATAATAGTCGCCTTTGTCTTCAGCAGTTGTTTTCTGCGAGGTGGCATCTGAACCTGCTTCGGGTTCCGAAAGTAAAAAGGCACCTATTTTGTTTCCTGATGCAAGTTCGGGTAGAAATTTCTGTTTTTGATCTTCATTGCCGTAGGTCTCAATTCCATAAGCAACAAGAGAGTTGTGTACAGCAAGTATTACCGCAGTAGCGGAGTCAATTTTAGCAATTTCTTCCAGTGCCAGAACATAGGATAAAGCGTCCATGCCGCTGCCACCGTATTGAGGATCTACTGATATACCAAAAAAGCCCAGTTCGGCAAGCATTTTTACCTGGCGTACAGGGAAACGGGCTTCGGCATCTCTTTCAATAACGTCGGGCAATAATTCTCGCTCTGCAAAGTCTCGCGCAGCCTGCTTCATCATTAATTGCTCTTCGGTCAGTTCAAAGTCCATATTTCGAAGATGTTTTTCAGGTTTATACTCAATTATTGAATGAACAAATATATAATTTTTCTTCTGATTTTTTGTAAAACGATATGAAATACATTATAATGACGTAGAGACAAGGCATGCCTTGTCTCTACAGGAAAACACCAATCAATATCAAAACTATTCCAATTACGGTCAATGTAATGTAGAGGTACACATCGCGCTTAATGCTGATGTCTTTTTCGAAACGTGCGTGATGGCGATTAACAGGATTGTAAATGATTGAAACCTCCTTATGAAGATATTCTTCAGGTGAACGGCTTGCAAATCTCGATTTTACATAGCGGGTTTCGTTGTTCTCAGTTTTATAATCGGCAATAAACTTATACTGTCCGGTATTAACATCATCTTCATCAGGATAAGTAACAGCCTCGGTAATGATTCCGGTGGTGCGCGCACCTGTTCGCAGCAATTTCTTATCCTGAAACCAATCGTAAAGGCTTATGAGGGTCCAGATTGAACCGAAAATAAACAAAATGGCTCCGGCAAGTAATGCGCCGTCGGAGAAGGTCATGGTTTTATCATGTTAATATATGAAACTAATATACAATATAATTACCAGTTAAGATATTTGGAGTATCAAACACCATTTGTAAATACAGGTTGCAAGCCTTTTTTTTGTCAGTTTCAATAATTTTCACCATATTGCGTTAGCCAAGAATAACAGTTGGTGTATTTTCATCACAAAAATTAGAGCCATGAAAAGAAACGACGTACTGATTATTGTGTCTACTCTGCTTTACAGTTTTTTCTTCTATAAGCAAATGCCCGGAATTAACTATTTGCTGTTCAGCATTGTGCTGGTATTTATGCTTGGGTTGAGAAAAGACAATGTATTTGCTGACAAAAGGTGGATGGTACTTGCAGCTTTGTCGCTGCTAACCGGAGTGTTCGTGCTGATTCACGGTACCGTAATATCTGTAATATCTAATTTCATTGCATTATCGATGCTGGCAGTAAACAGCCTCTATGTAAAATCTTCGTTTTTCTTTTCGTTTTTTGTTTCGATATTTTCATATCTGTCATCTTTTGTATATCTGATACTGGATCTGGTAGACCGCAAGCCTCGTGAACCAAAACCCGAAGAAGAAGGAGATAAGAAAAAATCTGGATTTTTTGTTGATGTTTCTACAAAACTGGTTTTGGGAATCATTGGCTTTTTGGTCATCGCATTGTTTTTTGTGATTTACAGAAGGGCGAATCCATTGTTTAAAGATTTTACAGACAGAATTAATCTTGATTTTATTTCTATTCAGTGGCTCACATTTACATTTCTGGGCTTTTTGCTCATGTATGGTTTCTTTAAAATCCGCCATGATAAAAAGTTGCATGAAAGTGATTCGCAGGAATCAGGAGAACTTAATGAAGAAAGGGTTCATGCCAAACCCAACGCTTTTCTTGGTTTTATTATTCCTGTTCAGATGGAAGCTTTAATTGGCGTAGTATTTCTTGCCATTCTGAACATCTTGTTGCTGATGCTCAATTCGCTCGACCTTTCATTTATGTTTGGAGGCGCCGATCTTCCGGATGGAATTACGTACAGTGAATATGTTCATAAAGGTGTAGGGAACCTTATTTTTTCTGTAGTGCTCGTTATCCTGATTACCATGTATTTTTTCCGCGGACAGCTCAATTTCTTTAAGGGTTCCGGTGGTTCAAAAGCAGTTCGGATTCTGGCATTCCTGTGGCTGGTACAAAATCTGATTATGCTGATTTCAACTGCATTCCGTAATCAGGAGTATATTTCCGAATACAGCCTGACATATAAACGTATTGGAGTGTATGTATGGCTTGTGCTTACAGCTGTTGGTTTGATTACAACCTTTTATAAAATTGGTGCCAAAAAAAGTATGTGGTATCTGATCAGAATAAATTCGTGGTCATTTTTAATTGTGATTATTCTCCTTGGTTCCACAAACTGGGATATGTTGATTGCAAAGTATAATACAAGAAATATTGCCGAGAATTTTGACGATCTGGATTTCGAATATCTGATGAACCTGAACAGCAATGCCATGCCGATTATTTATGAAGCGCTTGAAGACATTGATACAGAAACCTTGTTTCAAAGTGAGAGTACGGCGCAAATGTATGATGATTTACGAGTATCATATATGTATAGAATTCTAGGAAAGATGGATGCATATATGGAGAAATACAGTGAAAAAACCTGGAAATCGTTTAATCTGGACGACAACAAAACCATTAAAAAGATTAAGGGGTTTGGGTTATAGTTAATAAATTTGCTATAGATAGTAAATGAGCACGCTCGAAGAAAAACTAAGATCTTACGAAGATTTTGAGCTGGCCTTTGTATTGCATTATAAAGGCATGGAGTATACTGAGAATACCCGTAAAAAGATTGCTCAGGAGATTCTCAGCCGAGGATTGACTGAAAATGATGTAAATAGTCTTATTGCAGAAAAACTGGATAACAATATTCCCGCGGGAGAAACTAAAAAATGCCCCCGGTGTACATCTGATAAAATTGTTACGGATAAGGAATATATTAATCCAATGTCAAATAATCTGGATGATATAGACAGCACCGAGCCACGTTACAAAGATGTTTATTTCTGTGGTGTTTGTGGTTTCAACATGTCAAAAGGAATGCCTGAAAAAGAGTTTGCTCTATTAACCAAAGTAATAGTTGTCATAGCCATTCTTATTGGAATGTCTTTAATAATAACTTTGGTTTTTTCATGGATTTAAGCTCCGGCAATCACCACTACAATTTCACCTTTAACAGATTCTCTTTTATCCAGTTCGGAATGCACTTCGGCAATGGTACCGCGGATATGTTCTTCGTACAGTTTGCTGATCTCACGTGAGATGCTCATTTGCCGGTTGGGGCCAAAATGCTCCAGTAATTCTCCAAGAAATTTTACAATGCGGTGCGGAGATTCATAAAAAACCAGCGTAATCTCAATTTCAGAAAGCTCTTTCAGGCGTTTTTGCCGTCCTTTTTTCTGAGGTAAAAAACCTTCAAAATGAAAACGATCGCAGGGAAGCCCGCTTACTGAGATTGCAGGAATTAATGCTGTAGGGCCGGGTAGGGCTTCAACTTCAATGCCTTTTTGAATGCATGCGCGAACCAGCATAAACCCCGGGTCGCTGATGGCCGGAGAACCGGCATCACTGACTAATGCAGATAGATTTCCAACAGCAATTTCATTGCTGAATTGATCTGTTTTATGGTGCTCATTGTGAATGTGAAAAGATTTCAGTTTGCCGGATTCTATTCCATGGTGCTTCAATAAAATACCGGTTGTTCGCGTGTCCTCGCAATAAATGACCTCTGCTTCCTTCAGCACATCAATAGCCCTGAGGGTAATATCGGATAAATTTCCAATCGGAACCGGTACCAGTACAAGTTTCCCCATTGTTTAGAAATAACAGCCCAGTCCGAAAACCAGATAAATATCCTTCAGATAAGGATTATAAACCAGCTGGCTTTGAGCGCTGATTGAAAAATCCTGGTGTAATTCAATTTCCTTTTCCACACAAAAGGCACTTTCTACCCATGCAAAATTATCGGCATACATACCTTCTGAGGGAGTTACTCCAAACCGAAGCATGGCATCGGTTTCCTTAATGCTGAAAAGCCATGCGAGTTCAATAAAACCTGAGTATTGCTCTTGGTTATTATTGTTCAGATCATTAAAAAATGTGGAAAAATAAGTCAGTTGAAAAGGTATTTTATCTGATCCGGGATAGCCGAGGTAGGCTTCCAAAATATGAGCACTTTGGCCGGTTGTGAAATTGGTGAACTGTATAGAATAAAACTCATCAACCGTAAAATAATCCACCACACCGGCAGAGATCCAGTCATTTTCATAACCCAGATAAAGGTCTGTTTCGTGCCAGTAATCAGTTGGGTGCCATGATGCCCATCCTCCCAGTGTAAAATTGCCAAAACTTAATTCAACTGATGGTTGTATGGCAGGCGATGAAGTCAGCTTTTGTCCCCGCCAGACATAGCTACTCATAAAATCGGCTCCGAAACTCACATCCAGCAGGCTGTCTATTTGTGATGAGGCAAAGATGGTTGACAGTAACAGGCTTAAAATCAAAACAGATTTTTTCATGATTTAATTTATAATGAGTAAATAAATTCTTCAAGCAATTTAAACAGACCTTCATATTCAGTAAAAGGAACGAGCTCAGGTTTGTCACCTACGGTATGGTATTCAAGGTATTCGTCTCCCATAGTATAGATAAATACTGAAGGAACTCCTTTTTGGTAAAAAGGACAATGATCGGAATTGCATGATTCGCCACGCTTTTTAACCTGTTTCAGGTATTCTCCATTCTCATTCAGTTCGACCATCAGATTATATTCATCCTCAAATTTTCCTGCATTCACAACGGTTATACCATCACTGCCGGTACCTACCATATCAAGGTTTATTAAAAAGCGAATTTTATTTAAATCAAATAAGGGGTTATCCACAAAATAGGTACTGCCTTTAAGCCCGATTTCTTCAGATGCAAATGCCATAAATACAAGTGAATATCTTGGTCTGTAACGCATTCCCTTTATTTTCTTTGCTAGATCGAGCATCATGGCAATGCCTGATGCATTATCGTTTGCTCCCGGAAAAATAGCTTTGTCCATCATACCCACATGGTCGTAATGCGCAGTAATTACTATGAAGCTGTCGGGATATTCGCGCCCCTGCAGATAGCCAATAACATTGTTGACCGGATATTTGGGAATATATGTGCTGTTTATATTTACCGAACATGTTTTCACTTTTTTCTGTGGGAAAGCACTGGGATGAAGACGAGCAATGAAATAGTTTTGTAGATCTGAGTATTTTGCAGCACTGAAAACAAATCCGGAAGAATCAAGAATAATAGCACCTGCTGCATCGTAGGGGTTTGCGTAGGCAATGTAATCATACCATTTTTTTGCCTGTTCATCTGTGGCTTCATATTTGGCAAGTATCACAACTTTTCCTGCGGCTTTTTTCTTTAGCTTGGATACTTTATTTGTGTTTTGCCTGAATCGCTCATTAAGCAATATGCATTTAAATTCTCCTGACAGATCTTTACAGTGAATATCCAGAATAAACTCAGTGCCTGGCTCAAGATTAATTCCGTTTAGATTAAGTGATGCTTCGTTGATATTATTAACCTCAACTTTTAACTTTTGAACATATGAGTCTTCTACCGGCATTAGGCCAATTCGCTCAAATTCTTTTGCCAGAAAATTTGCAGCAGAATCAATTCCTCCATTGATATAACCACGGCCCGAAAATTCAGTTGAGCCTAGTTTTTTTAAAATTTTCCGGGCATATGTAGTATCTTGTGCATGTATTTGCACGCCCAGAAAGACCAGAAATAATAACAGTATGTTTTTCATATTAATGTTATTGAAATACTAAAGAATTATTCGTCAGCACATCAACTACAAAAACCGTCTTTCAATATAATCTTTTAGTTTCAACGCAGCAGGTGCGTCCACATCAGCCCCAATACTTTCAAGTTTTTGTGTAAAAGCGTTAAGCGCTGCGGCACCATTATTCATTTCGTTTACTTCTCTGATAAATGCATCGTAGTTTTTCATGTCACCCTGAAATAATTCATTTACAAACATGAATTTATCATTAATTCCAATGGCTGTTTTAAGATTACTAACCGGTGATTTGGTTGCATTCTGATGCAGAGCTTTATTTTGATTCCCCTCGCTCAGCTTTTCATTTATTGATTTTTCTTCCTTACTGAATTTATCAGCAACACTCAGTGGCTCATCAAATAAAGCAGGCTCTTTTTCATTCTGTTCGTCCGGCTTTGATTCTTCAATCTCCTGCTCTTTTTCATCTTCAATCGGATCTTCTGCTATTTCTTGCGGATTTTCCTCGATTATTACGGTTTCTTCTTTTTTGCTTTCAGCTTCCGAAACAGTTTTATCCTTTTTATCTTCAATAATCTCTTTCTGTTCTTGTTTATCTTCCGGCTTTTCAAATTCTGATTTTACTTGCCTTGATATTACCGGTTCAGATTCTTCACGCATTGGAGTTTTTTCCTCACGCTCCATAATCCTCTCATCCCTCATTTTTCGGGGTTCATCTTTCCAGCGCTGATTTGCTTCATCCAGATTATGTACTTCCTGATAAAGTTTTCGCACATTTTCTTTTAATAAGTCAATGTCTATTTGAGGAATTACACCTTTGTTGGAGTTTACATTGGCCACCAGGCTAAGAATAGTTTCCAGTGAATCGATGATGCTGTTTTGAATAATTTCCCTTCCCATTTTGCGATCTTGTTATATATTTGTTGGAGATTTACTGGTTTCAAAGATAAAAAAGAAATCGGGATTACAACGGTAAAATATGTTTCTTGAAAAGCAATCGGGACAAACACGCGCCGGATGGATTGAAGTCATCTGCGGATCTATGTTTTCGGGGAAAACTGAAGAGCTGATACGCCGTCTGAAGCGTGCACAGTTTGCCAAGCAAAGAATCGAAATATTTAAGCCCAAAATAGATGTGCGATACCATGAATCTGATGTCGTAAGCCACGATTCAAACGCAATTCCATCAACGCCTGTAGAAAGTTCAAGCAATATTCTTCTGCTCACAACCGATGTTGATGTTGTAGGGATTGATGAGGCACAGTTTTTTGATGACGGGCTTGCCGATGTTTGCAATGAACTTGCTAATCGAGGAATGAGGGTTGTTATAGCAGGGCTTGATATGGATTTTATGGGTAAACCTTTTGGCCCTATTCCTGCATTAATGGCTGCTGCCGAATATGTAACCAAGGTCCATGCAATTTGTGTGAAGTGCGGGTCTCTGGCACAGTATTCACATCGTGTTACGGCAGATGAACAGCGTGTTCTGCTTGGTGAAAAAGACTCATACCAGCCTTTGTGCCGGTTATGTTACAATGAAGCAACAAAAAGATAATCCTGATATGAAATCATTTTTCCTCTGCCTTTTCCTCTGCCTTTCAATGTCTTTGTTAGGGCAATACGAAAAGAACATCCAACTTGCTGCACCCGATACGTCGGCTGAGAACTCTTTTCTTAGTGTTTATCTTAACAGATCTTCTGCCTCCGATTTTACAGATATTGAGCTTTCTGATGAAGAAATATCGGACTTACTTTGGTCTGCAAACGGAATTAACAGACCGGCCAGCGGAAAACGTACTGCTCCTTCGGCTTTAAATGCACAAGATATTGACATATTTCTGTTTTCATCTGATGGAGTTTTCCTGTACATTCCGGAAAATCATGAGCTGCAAATGGTTTCAGAATCCGATTCAAGAGTTTTGCTTGTTGGTGAAAGCTTTTCTGTTGTGCCACCACAGGTCTTGCTGCTTGTTTCAGATGTTTCGCGCTTTACTTTTGGAACTGATGAAATGAGGATGGAATGGGCTGCTATTGACGCGGGTATAGTGACACAGAATATATTGTTATTTTGTTCCTGGAATAACATCCTTGCACGACCAAGATCTGTAATGGAAAAAGATAAAATTATCCGGCTGTTGGGTTTGTCTGATTCGCAACATGTTTTACTGAATATTCCACTTTCAAAGTGAAAAAATCAGAAAAGGTGTGCTATTGAATGAAAGTAATGGTTAATTAATGAAAACAGTTTTATAAACTGTTTTTCCGGGAACCAAACGAATGGTAGTTTCACCGTATTTTTCTGTAGTAGTACCTGTTTGAGAAGTATCGAGCCAAGCACTTACATCCAAAATGGCTTCCAGCTTAAAGGTGTGCTCAAATGTGCCGTCTTCATCGCATTGGCCTTCAACATTCACATCATATTTTTCTAAACGAACATGAGCATAAGGGACTAACTGTGTAGTATCGGCAGTGTATTTTACTGTAATTACTGCTCTTGTTTCTTCTTCTTTATCACAGGAAGTAAACAAAAAAGCGGATAAAAACAAGGCTGCCATTAATGAAGCAAAAACGAATCTTTTCATGAGAAGACTTTTCTTTTTATACTGCAATATATCTTTCAGGTTTCAAATTTAGCAAAAAAATCAATTACTATGAGCTTTTTTCAAACTTATCGTTAAGAAAGACTTCTCAAAGGTCATATTTTTCATTTTTCGGCAATATTTTTGTATTTTTGGAATCTAAAAAATTGCCATATGAAAAAACTCGTGCTTTTTCTCGGTGTTCTATTCATTAGTTTAACACAGCTTATGTCACAGGAAAATTCAGGAACCAAAGTTCTCATCTCTACATCAATGGGAGATATAACTGTACTGCTTTATGACGGTACTCCCCAACACAGGGATAATTTTATTAAACTCGTTGAGGATGGATTTTATACAGATCTGCTTTTTCATCGTGTTATTACCAATTTCATGATTCAGGGTGGTGATCCTGACAGCAGAGATGCTAAGCCCAAGAAACAATTGGGAAATGGTGGCCCGGGATACACCGTGCCGTTTGAATACGATCCTCAGTTTTACCACAAGCGCGGCGCTCTTGCTGCAGCTCGAATGCCCGATGAAGTGAACCCAGGTAAAGAAAGTTCTGGCTCACAGTTTTATATTGTTCAGGGTAAAGTATATACTGATGCTGAACTTGATCAAATAGAAGTTCGAATGGGATTTACTTTTACTCCGGAGCAGCGAGAAGTATATAAAACCATTGGCGGCACTCCATTCCTCGATCGTAATTATACTGTATTCGGTGAGGTAATTGAGGGGATGGATGTTGTAGATGAAATTGCCGGCGTAGAGCGTGATAAATATGATCGTCCTGTTCAGGATGTAAAATTCACGATTACTATTATAACAGAATAGCATTTTAAATTTGGAATGAAGGAAATTGTTGATCAGCACATTGCTGATATAGAGGCGTTTGTTGCGAACTCTCCTGAGCAGTTGGAGGAGTTCAGAATTAAATATATTGGAAAAAAAGGGCTTATGCCGGCACTATTTGCCAAAATGAAGGATCTTGATCCTGAAAAGCGCAAAGAGGCAGGACAGCTTCTAAATACTTTAAAAAATGCGGTAAATAATCGTATTGAGGTATTGAAAGCAGAAATGAAATCAGCTGCCGGAGATAATGTTCAGACAGAAGATGACCTGAGCCGCCCGGCCAATTTTTCTTTCGATGGCTCCCGTCATCCGCTTTCCATTGTGAGAAAGAAGATGATTGATATTTTTGCCCGAATGGGATTTACGGTTGAAGAAGGTCCGGAAATAGAAGACGACTGGCATAATTTCTCAGCACTTAATTTTCCGCCCGAGCATCCTGCACGTGATATGCAGGATACTTTTTTCATTGATAAAGATCCCGATATTGCGCTTCGTACACATACTTCCTCGGTGCAAATCCGTAAAATGGAAAATAGTAGTCCCCCAATCAGGAGTATATTTCCGGGAAGGGTATACCGTAACGAAGCCATTTCAGCCCGTGCACACTGTTTTTTTCATCAGATTGAAGGCCTATATGTGGATAAAAATGTAAGTTTTGCTGATTTGAAGCAAACCCTTCTGCATTTCTCACGCGAAATGTTCGATGCTGAGACCGGAATTCGTCTCCGTCCTTCGTATTTCCCTTTCACTGAACCCTCTGCTGAAATGGACATTTCGTGTAATCTTTGCGGTGGTAAAGGCTGTGGGTTCTGTAAGTATACCGGTTGGGTAGAAATACTCGGCTGCGGAATGGTGGATCCAAATGTGCTGAAAAACTGCGATATTGATCCTGAAGTCTATTCAGGTTTTGCTTTCGGCATTGGTGTTGAGAGAATTACCAATCTTATTTACAGCGTGAAAGACCTGCGAATGTTCTCGGAAAATGATGTGCGTTTTCTGAATCAGTTTAAAGCAGAGTTTTAATAAAGTGAATTTCCGACCCTGAAGGGGTTGAATAACAATAGCCCCGTATGAGCGTAGCGACATGCAGGGCTATTGTTTCAATGAAGTCTGTTTTTGGCACAAAATTCATGCGGCTCCCGAATTTTGTGCCAAAAACACTTTTGATCTAATATAAAAATCCCAGTAAAATACCGGCGGCTACAGCAGATCCGATTACACCTGCTACATTGGGTCCCATAGCATGCATCAGCAAGTGATTGCTCTTGTCATACTGTTGTCCTACCATTTGAGAAACACGTGCAGAATCAGGTACTGCAGAGACCCCTGAGTTTCCAATGAGCGGATTGATCTTTCGTCCCTCCTTTAGAAACAGATTCAGGAATTTCACAAACATTACACCGGTAGTTGTAGCAATTACAAAGGATCCTGCTCCAAGGGCAAAAATTCCGATCGATTTCATAGTCAGGAAAGTGGTTGCTTGAGTTGAAGCACCCACGGTAAGACCAATAAGTATTGTTACAATATCAATCAGCGGGCCTTTGGCAGTATCTGCCAGTCGTTTCGTTACACCACTTTCTTTTAATAGATTACCGAAAAACAGCATGCCAAGCAGCGGAAGTCCCGATGGAACAATAAAACATGTTAGCAGCAATCCGATAAGCGGGAATAGTATTTTTTCTCGTTTGGAAACTGCACGTGGCGGTTTCATACGGATGATTCTTTCTCTTCTCTTAGTGAGGAGTTTCATGATTGGTGGTTGAATTACCGGAACCAGGGCCATATAGCTGTATGCCGAGATGGCAATGGCCCCCATTAGGTCAGGTGCCAGTTTAGAAGAGAGGAAAATGGCCGTCGGGCCGTCGGCACCTCCGATTATGCCAATTGCACCTGCTTCCTGTGGCGTAAACCCAAGAAATAAGGCAATCATATAAGCGCCGAAAATACCAAACTGGGCAGCAGCACCAATAAGAAATAATTTCGGATTTGAGATCAGGGCGCTGAAATCCGTCATCGCCCCGATGCCAAGGAATATCAATGGTGGATAAACCCCTTGTATTACCCCGAAATACAGATAATTCATTACCGAGCCCGTTTCATAAACACCCAGTTTCAAGCCGGGATGAAAAGGAATGTTTCCAACCAGAATTCCAAATCCGATTGGAACGAGCAGAAGTGGTTCGTAGTCTTTTGTGATGGCCAGATAAATAAATATGAGGCCAATTGCAATCATGATAATGTGCCCCCAGGTCATATTTCCGAAGGCAGTATATCCAATAAATTGCTGGAAGCGGTCAAATAGAAACTCAAAAAAGTCCATAACTAGCCTCCGATTTCAATTAATACATCACCTTCCATCACCGAGTCACCTTTATCGACTTTTATGTTTGTGATTTTTCCTTCTTTGTCAGAGTTTACCACGTTTTCCATTTTCATGGCCTCCAGGGTCATGAGTTTTGTGCCAATGGACACTTCCTGACCTTCTTTAACATGTATATCGAGAATGGTGCCAGGAAGAGGCGACTTAATTACACCCCCCGCTGCAGCTGTTTTGGCCGGCGTATTTGTTTTAGGTTTGCTGTCTGCTCCATCTGTCAGAGGTACGGGTTTAGGCCTTACCAATTTTGGTGTTTTCGACGGTTTTACATCGCGGTCGAGTTCAACATCGAAAGTAGTTCCGTTTACCGACACCTGTGCCAGATTTTCCTCAATAGTTCCGATTTCTACTTCGTACTGGTTTCCGTTTATCTTGAATGTGAATTTTTTCATAGCACTTGCCGGGTTTTAGTTTTTTTTATGAGGCCAGGGCCTTAACATATAAAGTTTGGAGCTCCAAGGTGAATATGTTTTTGAAATCTTGCGAATGGTAATAATGGTGTCTTCAAGATCGTGCATCTGATGCACGTATATGTGTAGAGACATGGCAATGGCAGCAGCAACTTCACCCGAAATAGATTCAGATTCTTCTTCCTCCGGATTCGTTTCTGCAATAACTTTCTTTTTCTTCCAGTCGCTTCGGTATAGACGGCTTACATATTTAAATGTGAGGTAAGATAGTACAAGAGCCGACATCACCACAAACATGGCAATAATGGCCATGCCAATTCCAATGGGGTCGTATTCCAGAAAACTCTCAGCATTGTGGTTGCTTTGAGCCGGAATATTTGCCTGTTGTGGTGTACCGCTTTCAAAATATATCCATTTATTAGCACCATCGTCTTCTCTGCCATATGAAATATCTGCTTTGGAAAATGAATAACTCACAGAATCAATTATTGTAATTCCATCACCATCGACCAGATAAACTACTCCTTCTGAATCGAGTTGAAAATTGGTGTGAAAATTTCCTTTATTTGAATTTCCGTCACAGAAAAAGACCAGATGGCTTCGTTGCGGAATTTTAAAACGGGTGTCGTAGGGAAGCTTGTACCGGGTCAGATTACTTGGGTCGTTACTCAAATACAGCCCCTGCATATTGATACTGTTGTACGCAGTATTGAAAATTTCAATCCACGGTACATGATCGCCGAACTGATCTTCAAGGCCGTTCTCATTTACAGCCTGAACCTCATTAATCCGGAGGTCAGAGCTGTATTGTGCAAAAGAATTTGCATAAACCGTTAATCCGACCAGAACTGTAAGAAATATTTTTCTCAGATTCATTTTTCTCGGATTTTACAGTGGTAAAGTAGTATGTTTTTTAGGCGGTAGATTCTGTTTTTTAGTACTCAGTGCCTGTAATGAGCGGATAATACGAAATCGTGTATTTCTTGGTTCAATAACATCGTCGATATATCCGTACTTTGCTGCTTCGTATGGTGAGGCAAATTTTTCGCGATATTCTTTTTCTTTGTCTGCTATAAATTTATCACGTTCAGCTTCGTCCTCAATGGCTTTTAGTTTCTTGCCTTCCAATACTTCAATGGCACCGCGTGCACCCATAACTGCAATCTCAGCTGATGGCCAGGCATAATTTACGTCTGCACGAAGTTGTTTTGATCCCATTACATCGTGAGCTCCGCCATATGATTTTCTTAATGTTATTGTGATTTTCGGAACGGTAGCCTCACCGTATGCAAACAAGAGTTTCGCTCCGTTGATTATAATACCGCCATATTCCTGTGCTGTTCCCGGAAGGAAACCGGGCACATCAACCAATGTAATTATAGGAATATTGAAGGCATCGCAAAACCGAACAAAACGTGCACCTTTACGGCTGGCTTCAATATCGAGAACACCTGCAAGATAATTGGGCTGATTGGCAACAATACCAACACTCATTCCATTAAATCGTGCAAATCCAACTACAATATTCGGTGCATAATGCCGATGCACTTCAAGAAACTCGGCATGGTCAACCAGGCTTTCAATTACATCCTTTACATCGTATGGTTTGTTTGGATTATCCGGAATAAAATAATTCAATGCATCCTCAAGTCGATCTATCGGATCATCACATGCAATAACCGGTGGATCTTCCATGTTGTTTTGAGGGAGGTATGACATTATTTTGCGTATAAGCTGAATACCTTCTCTCTCATCGTCAGCTACAAAATGAGCAACACCACTTTTGCTTGCGTGAACCATACCGCCACCAAGCTCTTCTGTGGTAACTACTTCACCGGTTACTGTTTTTACGACTTTTGGTCCGGTAACAAACATGTATGAATTTTCTTTCGACATGATAATGAAATCAGTCAGGGCAGGGGAGTATACTGCTCCTCCTGCACACGGGCCAAATACAGCTGAAATTTGTGGGATGACACCTGAAGCCATAATGTTTCGCTGAAAAATTTCAGCATATCCGCCCAGACTTTTTACACCTTCCTGAATTCGGGCTCCACCGCTGTCGTTTATCCCAATAACCGGTGCACCAACCTTCAGGGCATGGTCCATGATTTTACAAATCTTATTGGCAAAAGCTTCTGAGAGTGAGCCGCCGAATACTGTAAAATCCTGGGAGAAGACATATACCAGACGTCCGTCAATAGTTCCGTAACCGGTAACTACACCATCTGCCAGATAATGTTTTTTCTCAAGTCCGAAATCGTGACATCGATGAGACACAAACATGTCAAACTCTTCAAAAGAACCCTCGTCCAGCATCAGTTCCAGTCTTTCTCGGGCTGTTAGTTTTCCTTTAGCGTGCTGACTCTCAATACGGTCAGGTCCTCCTCCAAGGCGCGCTTTGTCGCGCTTGTCAAGTAATTCCTCAATTTTATCTTCAATAGGCATGGACTACTTATTTTTATTTTCGCAAAACTCCATTAATACCGAATGTGTGCTTTTGGGGTGCAGGAAGCCAATATCAAGACCTTCAGCGCCTTTGCGGGGAGTACTGTCAATCAATCGCACACCTTTGTCTTCTGCCTCTTTTAAAGCACTTTCAATGTTTTTTACTGCAAACGCCAAATGATGAATGCCTTCGCCTTTTTTCTCAACGAATTTACCAATGGGTCCTTCAGGATCTGTGCTTTCCAGCAGCTCAATTTTAGTTTGACCAATCTGAAAAAATGCTGTACGCACTTTTTGGTCCTTCACTTCTTCAATTCCGTAGCATTTTACTCCGAGTACATCTTCGTAAAACCTAATGCCGTCCTCAAGATTAGCAACCGCAATACCGATGTGCTCTATATGTGTTAATTCCATAACAACTATTTTTTACAAATGTATACTCTTATTTTTATTAGACCATAGAAATGGTGTGAATTTTTTTTGATTTTTTGCAGGTTTTTAATTGATTTCTACTAATGTGATCAATAATGTAAAATCAGTATAAATAATTTATCCAAAAGCTTCATTTTTTATTGTTAAATATTGAACTAGTTAATGATTAAACAGTATATTTGGTACGTAAATACCTAAATGAAAAATAATGAAAAGAGAGATTATAGAAATAAATGAGGAACTGTGTGATGGGTGCGGGCTTTGTGCACAAGGATGTCATGAGGGAGCTATTCAGATGATCAATGGCAAGGCTGTGTTAATAAATGATTTATTGTGCGATGGTCTCGGTGCCTGTATAGGCGAATGTCCTCAGGGGGCAATTGAGATTACATTGCGTGAAGCTGAGGCATATGATGAAATCAAAGTGATGGAAACCCTTGTTCCGAAGGGAGAAGATGTTGTTTTTGCACATCTTAAACACCTTCAGGATTATAAGGAGGAAAAATGGCTTGAAATGGGTAGAGATTATTTAGTAGAGCATCAGAATGAGATTGACTATGACGTTACTTCTCTGCTTGTCCGTTTGGAAGCTTCTGCAGTATTTTCTGAAATAAAATCAGATTGTTCATCCGGGACATGTCCGGGCAGTGAAGAAAAGATTCATTTTGCAAATGAAAATGATATTTCCACTGAAGAGCAAGTATCAGCATTAACGCACTGGCCTGTTCAAATGCACTTGATTAACCCTCAATCATCTGTTTTTCAGGATGCTGATTTATTGTTGAGCGCTGATTGTGTGGCTCATGCTGTTGGCAACTTTCATGGCAGGTTCCTGAATGGGAAAAAACTTGCAATTGCCTGTCCGAAGCTGGATTCCAATAAAGAGTCATATATCGAGAAGCTTCAAATGATGATTGAGCATTCAGGATTAAAATCTATACATGTATTAATGATGGAAGTTCCGTGCTGTCATTCATTATTATCGCTGGTAAAGGAAGCTCAAATTAAGAGCAAGAGAATTGTTCCGGTTCGCGTAAGTATAGTTGGAACCGTTGGTGATATATTAAGAGATGAGCAACTGCACTAACCCATGCGCTCCTCTATGTCTTCGGGTCTTACCACCAGGTCTTTCAAGCCGTATTCTTCAATGGCTTTGTCGAGTTCAGAATATCCTTTTGTAATTTGATCCGTTGCATGGCCGTCGGCACTGTATATTATTTTGATTTTTTCTTCTTTGATAAACGGGAAAATATATTTGCCGGGGTAGAAATCATCATGCAGACCTTTATATAATCCGCGTGTGTTTATTTCAACCCAGACTTCTTTTTCCCGGGCAAGCTTCAATGTGTCTTTGAGTAGCTTCAAATGTTGCGGATCTTCATTGCTCATAAATCGCCCTCTGTTGTTCATCATTACTTTGTCACAATGGGCCAGAATTTCAAATTGCTCCACTTCAAGCATTGTCATTAATTGTTGATAGTATTGACTCATCGCTTTATTGAAGTCAAGATTGTAGTGTTTTTCCAGACCACGGTCATATCCTTCAGCCGGACCGTCGATAAACCAAATCCCATTTTCATTAGTAACCAGATGCACTGACCCAATAATATATTGCAGTCTCAGTTTTTCACGAAGTTCATTAAACGAATAAGAAAGGTTGGGTATATAATCAGCTTCAATGCCTTGATATATCCTTGTTTCCGGAAATGCTAAACGGCATTTTTCTATATCAGAAATATAGTTCTCTGCAGCTGTCAGGTCGTTCATGCTCCATTCATTTTCTTTGTGTATTGGGGCATGGCCACTAAGTCCGAAATGTGTAATGTTTTGTTTTACTGCGCTTTGAATCATTTCCTCCGGGTTGTTTTTGCCGTCGCAGTATAAGGTGTGATTGTGCAGGCTGATCATTTGACAAAGGTAGCGAAAATTGGATACGAACAAGCCCAATTAATAATAACGAAATTTGAGTAAAAAATATTATAAATGTTAAACATTTCATAGATAAACAATTTTTTTTTACACACAAAGCAACTTTTTGTGTTTTCATTGGTCTAATAATTAAATAGCACATATACTTACAATTAAACGCTGTTAAAATGATGATAATTATTTGCGTTTAGTGTGTTAAATTGCTATCTTTGTAAAGTAAGTTCTTTGATCGAAATGTTAAATAATTAATTTCACACAATTTTGTGTAATTGCATTTCGTTAATAGAATAAAGGTTTAACTCAAAAAATTAAAGTCATGAGTACCACAAAACAAACATTCTACTGGGTTCTTTACCTCCTGCTTATGGCCGGAATGGTAGCCGTAGCAATAATAGTGGGGTAAGTTGAAGACATTCAAATAGCACACCCATCTCCTGTTGTTTATCATAGTGCTTCCCGGGGCAGCTTCTGCTCCGGGTTTTTTATGACCTGAAATTTATAAAATTGTAGTAAAATGCATGTTGGTTTTGTTTTCAACAGGCTTTTTTGATTTTTGTTGATAAAAAAACCAAGTTTAACATTTTTTCGGAATCCCTGAATTTAACACATAAGCAGAGCAACTTAATGCTTGCTTTCTGGTCTTAAATGTATAAACACTTTTCTTAACCTGATCTTTACTATTTATTATTTTGGTTTCACAAGT
>PKSX01000242.1 GCA_002869435.1 Marinilabiliales bacterium
AGAAAGCTGGCGAAAATTCAATGATAAGGAATTTGAAGATACAGCTTATTGTGAACCTTTCTACCTGAAAGAGTTCGTTCCGGGAATTCCTAAAGTAAAGGGGTTAAGGTAGTTTCTACAGATTGTTTGCAAGATATAGAATCAACACTACAATCAGAACCACAATTAATAAACCAATTATCAGGTCAAGGAGTTGCGGTACCAGTACGGCCAATAAGGCTAAAATAAGAACAATAATCAGAGCCCATATTAATATGGTGGCAGGATCGACGTAGGAATCTTCTTCCGGAGCAATTGAAGCAATAGTTTTAGGTACTCCAGTAAAGATGCTTAGTAATTTAGCCGGCTTATGTGATACTTTTGTTTGCTGATTATCGGGTTTTTGCTCTGAATTATCAGAAGCATCAGCGGTAATATCTATTTCAGTTTCAATGCTTAAGTCGGCTTCTTCATCTGCATTGAGATCAGTATAATCCATTGTATGATCTGGTGTGATATCAGGATTAAGCTTCTTAATAACAGGGTCTGGAGTATCAACAGCAACTTTGCGCAAGTGTTTATGTTGTGCATTATCACTAAAATTTACCACACGGCACGATCCCAGAACAAGGATGCCGGCAAGCAGGACAAAAAGAAATTTCAGTTTCATACCATCCGGATTACAAATAAATACAAAGATACATATAAATCTAAACGAAAAGTCTTGTAAAATTGTTGCTTTTGGATAAACATAATCTTTTCAGTAACTAAAGTGAGAAAAACTGTATTTAAAACCTTGAATTTTAACGATATAATACTACTATATATTGATATACAATTAATTATTACTTCTTTACTTTGTATTAAATTATTAAATTGCACAACAAAAACGGGTCCTATGAAAAGAAAAACTAATCAGATTATTTCACTTTTGCTCATTGTATCAGCAATTGTTTTGATCAATGCATGCGGAAGTACCAACAAAAAGGATGACATGAAAGCTGAATTAAAAGATTTTATTAAGAGTTATGAGGATACCATGCGTCCGCTAGTGAAAGAGTATTCAGAAGCAGTTTGGAATGCGGAAATTAGTGGTAAGGAAGAAGATTATGCTAAAGTAAGTGAGTACGGGATAAAATACAGCAAGTATTTTACAAATAAGGAGAATTTTGAATTGCTGAAGAAGATAAAGGATGCCGGTGGTGTTGAGGATACTCTACTTAATCGTCAGCTTGATGTATTGTATAATGCTTTCCTTGGGAATCAGGTCAGCGAAACCCTGATAGAGGAAATTATTCAGATGGAAACAGATATTTCCCTGAAGTACAATACTTTTCGTGTTGTAGTTGACGGAGATACTGTAACCGACAATGAAGTTGAAGATATATTAGTCAACAGTACCGACAATGCTAAACTTGAAAAAACCTGGAAAGCACATAAAAGTATCGGGCCTCTGGTGGCGGATGATATTATTGCCATAGTTAAGAAACGTAATGAAGTGGCACAGGAACTTGGTTTCAATAATTACCATGAGATGAGTCTTCAGCTCAGCGAGCAGGATCCAGCTGAAATTGAAGAGCTTTTTGATGAGCTTGATGAACTTACCCGTGATGCATTTGCAGTTTTAAAAGACGATATTGATGAGTTTCTGGCAAGTCGTTTAGGTATTGCTAAAGAAGAGCTAATGCCTTGGCACTATCAAAATCGTTTCTTCCAGGAAGCCCCGAAAATTTATACCCTCGACCTGGATAAATACTACGAAGGCAAAGATCTGGTACAACTAACAACTGACTATTATGCAAGTCTGGGTCTTGACATAACAGACATGGTTGAAAATTCTGATTTGTTTGAAAAGCCGGGTAAAAACCAGCATGCTTTCTGTATTGATATAGATAATGAAGGTGATGTTCGCATTCTTTGTAATGTAAAAGACAATTACAAATGGATGAATACCATGCTGCACGAATACGGACACGGTGTTTATGATAAATATATAAGCCGTGAGCTTCCTTTCTCACTGCGTGATCCGGCTCATACATTTACCACCGAAGCGATTGCCATGATGTTTGGTCGTATGGCTTCAAACGCACAATGGATGCAGGATATGCTGGGGATCAGTGATGAGGAAAAAGCAAAAATACAGGAAGATGCCTATAAATATACTCGTCTAGAGCAGCTTGTTTTCAGTCGCTGGTCGCAGGTGATGTATCGCTTCGAAAAAGCACTGTATGAAGATCCCGATCAGGATCTGAACAAACTTTGGTGGAACCTGGTTGAAAAATATCAACTGATGAAAAAACCCGAAGGACGCAATGAACCGGATTGGGCATCAAAAATTCACATTGCTACTTCACCATGCTATTACCACAATTATCATCTGGGTGAGCTTTTGGCCAGCCAGCTGAACCACTATATTGTGACAGAAATAATGAAATCCGATCAAATCAATATGTCCAGCTATTACGGAAATGAAGAAGTAGGACAATATCTTATTGATAAGGTGTTTGCAGTTGGAAACCGTTACACTTGGAACACTATGATTGAGAAGGCGACAGGAGAAAAGCTGACTGCAAAATACTATGCAGAACAGTTTGTGGAAGGTTTGTAAAGATTGATTTTGATTTTGGATTGAGGCTTCTCCTAGCGGGGAAGCCTTTTTTTATTCATTGGGCTTTATATAAATGAATATCATTGCATCATCCATCCATGATTCAACTATACTGATTTCAAGGGTTGAGTTATAGTAATAATACTCAGTTTCAAAAGAACCCATATAATAATCTTCGTATTCTTCATACCCGTTATATGTAAATCCAATGTTGGCCAGGCATTTAAACAGTGACTCCAGAAAGGCTTCAACACTTTCTTCCGATGAAATTAAGTCAGAACTCAGAAAAACTCTTGTGGCAGTTTTTGATGAATTAAATGTCAGATTGCCACTTTCAAACATTGAGGGGATTAAAGATAGTTCGTAGATGTATTTTCCATCGCTCATTTCTTCAGTTGATTTCTCATAAAGACCTTCGAAGCCATCAGTGAACCCGTTGATGAGTTTTGATAAAGTGCTGCAGGTGCCATCTGAAGTGCTGCCGTTTTCTGTTTCCTGGGCAGAGAGATTTAAATTGATTAGACCGGTGGCAAAGAAAAGAACAAAAACATAAATTATATTTTTCATCGGGACGTAGAATAAGAATTTGCAATAAAATTAAAACATTATTCAATGAAAAACAAAAAAACCGCACCAAAACGATGCGGCTTATTTCTTTAGTTGAAAGTTAAAAGTACAAAGTTAAATGTACTTTCCACTTTCCACTTCCCACTTTATACTTTATACTGCTCAGCAAACTTAATCCCTGCTTCGAGTGCAGTTATATTTACATTTACAACCTCTTCGCCTTTGCGGCCAAAAAGACCTTTAATGGCATTTTCAAAGTATTGTTTTTCAATTCCAAGTTGTGCTACGGCAGAACCAAGCATTACCACGTTGGCTGATTTGGGCGACTGCAAATCTTTGGCAATGTCTTCTGCATTAATAAGAATGTGATTTTTAACCTTCCGAATTTCATTGTAAACGGTTTCCTGTTCAGGATAATTGGGAATATTGATAAACGGCTTATCGTTGGTAACCAACCAACCTGTTTCATTGTTCAAATAGGGCAGGTATCGTAATGATTCCATGGGCTCAACACTTAAAATCATATCTGCCTGACCAAAGGGAATTAAGTCGCTGTAAATCGGATCTTCAGAAATACGGAGATGTGATTGAACATCGCCGCCACGCTGACTCATTCCATGTACTTCGGCTTGTTTAAGATACCAGCCTTTTTCAATAGCTGCCAGTCCGATAATGGCCGCGGTAGATAAAATTCCCTGTCCGCCTACGCCTGCTAAAATAATATCTCGTTTCATGATTTACTTCTTTTTGTTTTTAAATTTGGCCTGCATGCGACGATTCAGTGTTACCACACATTCGCGTGTTGGAATAATAACAGAAACACCCTGATATTCAAGCTCTTTCTTGATAATGGCGGTATTTTCCTCATGATTCTTTTTAAGAGGTTTCAACACGTGAATATGTTCTTTCTCAACACCGATTCCAAGACAGATTTCTTCCACCTTGCTGAAAGCGGCAGAAGGCTGCCCTCCGGTCATACCGGTTGTTGAATTATCAAGAATCATTACAGTAATGGGTGAATTTGCATTAACTGCATCGAGTAAACCTGTCATCCCGCTATGAGTAAATGTAGAGTCACCAATCACAGCAACAGCGGGAACGAGACCTGCATCAGCAGCTCCTTTGGCCATTGTAATAGATGCACCCATGTCTACACATGAGTTGATGGCTTCAAACGGGGGTAGTGCACCCAGTGTATAACAGCCTATATCGCTGAAAACACGTCCGTTGCTATAGGGTTCAAGTGCTTCAAGAAGATCTTTATAGCTGTCGACATGAGGGCAACCCGGGCACATTGAAGGTGGACGTCCAACAATAAGGTTGGGGGCATCTGTTCCATATGTGTCTTCCAGTCCCAAAGCACGGGCTACTACATTGGGGTTTAATTCTCCAGCATAAGGTACAGTATTGTCAAAACGGCCGGATATTTTTAATCCGCGACCAAGTAGTCCTGTAAGTAACTCTTCAACCATAGGATATCCATCCTCAAGCACCAATGTGCGGTCAACTGAATCTACCATTTTTTCAACCATATCGGTTGGCAAAGGATACTGACCTATTTTCAAAACAGGATACGGGCATCCGTTCCGGTAGTTCTCCATAAGGTAATTATAGGCAAGACCACAGGCTATGATACCAAGTGATTTATCGTTGCCATCAATATATTCGTTGTATTTGGTTTTTGAACTTTCCTCACGAAATGCAGGTTGTGTATCAAGTAGTCCCTGATAGCGCTTGCGAGCTATTGCAGGCAGTAAAACAAACTGGCGAAGATCTGAAGGGAGAGATCCCTCGTTTTGCTCTTTTGAGGCACTGCGGGCAACTCCGGAGCGACTATGTGCCAGTCGGGTTGTTATACGTAACAATACGGGAACTTTGAATTTCTCACTTAATTCAAATCCATAATGAACCATATCATAGGCTTCCTGCTGACTTGAGGGTTCCAATATTGGTATCAGAGCAAATTTCCCGTAAAACCGGCTGTCCTGCTCATTTTGTGATGAGTGCATTGACGGGTCATCGGCAGCCACCACAATCATGCCTCCGTTTGCTCCGGTAATGGCTGCGTTAATAAACGGATCGGCTGCCACGTTTAATCCAACATGTTTCATGCAAACCATGGTTCGCTTTCCAGCATAAGACATTCCAATTGCTGCTTCCATGGCAGTTTTTTCATTTGCTGCCCAGGAGGCAATAACGCCTTTTTCACTGGCTTCCTTACTGGCATGCACATATTCGGTGATTTCGGTCGAAGGGGTGCCGGGATACGCATAAATGCCCGAAATTCCGGCATCGATAGCACCTTGTGCAATAGCCTCATCTCCCAATAATAATAACTTCTGCATATGTCTGTTTTCTTGTTACTTTTAGATGTGGAACAAACTTATAAAAAATTACAATACAAGTGATATAAAAATATAAACTTCATAGATATGAAAATGATGAAATATTTCTTAATGTGCCATATTTAACGTATCTTTACAATATGAATTATCTGATGCACTATATGCTTTCCGGCGATGATGAGGATATCATTATCGGGAATTATATTGCTGATCATATTCGGGGTGCTGCTACCATAAATGCTTTGCCAAACAGCATTAAAAAAGGAATATTGCTGCATCGGGTAATTGATCGATATTCAGATATGCATCCTGCCGTAAAAAATAGTGTGAGTTTATTATTGCCTCATCTATATCATTATGCTCACGTTTCAGTTGATATAATTTATGATCATTTTTTGGTGAAACACTGGCAAAAATTCTGCAAAAAACCTTTGGAACAGCGTATGACGGAATTTTATTCTTTGCTCGAGGAGAGGTTTGAAACATTACCGATAAAAAGTCAGAAAATTACTCGCAAACTAATTGACAATGACTGGTTTAGAATGTACGAGACATTGGAGGGCATGCAAAAAGTGTTTAACGGTATGAGCAAAAGAGCTTCTTTTAAAAGTAATATGGAGTATACCGTAAATTATCTCAAACAATACTACAACGAATTTGATAAGGATTTCCTCTTGTTCACACATGATATGGTTCGGTTCATTAAACTTCATAAAAGATATGATGACTAAAAATCTTATTATAATTGTACTGCTATGCATTTTTGCATCATGCGGAAACCCCGATTATGATCATGGAAAATCTGACTGGATTGACACGCTGGACGAAATTCCTCAGGATGAACTTGGAGAGGTTCCTGATAGTGCTCCTTACGCTTTTAAAACAGGCGTTATAGAATACGAAAGTTCGACACTGGGCATGAAGCAACAGGTTATCACAATGTTCTGTAATTTTGGATTCACATCAAGAACTGAGATCATTAGCCGTATGCTTGGGCAAAGTATCAAGCAAATGACATTGGTCAATGATACTGCAATTTTTACGTTGAATCTTATTGATAGCATTGGTTCCTATATTTTGCTTGACAGTGCCGAAACAGAATTGAATTTCAGGGACTTGAGTAAAGAGGATATGGAGAAAAATCAGATAACTAAGAGTGGTACAGATGAGATATTGGAAAAGAATTGCACCATTTACGAATTATATATTGAGGAGCAGGATGCGCAAATTAAAAACTGGGTTTGGGAGGGAATTACTTTAAAAAGTGTATCAAGGGTAGGAGGCATTAAAGTAACAATGGTTGCAAAGAAACTTCGTGTTAATGTTAATATTCCTGATGAAAAATTTGAAGTGCCTGAAGGTTTTTCGATTCGTAAAAATGAGTCCGATTCACTCATTGTACAATAATTCAGTCACTATTTTTACATGAGTAATTTTACTGCATGCATTCTTGTCATTTTACAAGAAATTTCGCAGTGTTTTAACAAGTCTTGGAAGTCCTTGCATATATTATAGTTCCGATTGATTCCTGATTAATTTAACGTCTAAGTATTTGGAAAACAGTGAAATAATTCGTATATTGTATTAATTGGCAGATTTTTGTGAATGTTTGATTTATTGAGTTTACTCTATGTGTCAGTAAAACAGGCATTTAAGGTAATTTGCTGTTTGATAAACACTATTTTTGCGTCCTGATTCATGAATGAATACAGAGATGACTTTACATTACTAATAGGTTGTTTTATCTTTACATAAATATTAAAATAGGGGTTTTGATGCGTTTATTATTATTTTTCCTGTTTCTCGCAATATTTTTTGGGCAGGCCAGTGCTCAAACTGTTTTCTGGTTTGAAGATTTTGATTATGATTCCAATCCGGGAACCAGGTGGCAAACCGAAAATGCACCGGGATCGATGACCAATCCAACACCTCCCGGAATTCCGGGACTTACTTATGGGACAAATGCTCCTGTTGCTCATGATTATTTTGTAATCAATGATCAAAATACACCGGAATTGGATGGGCCTATTACCACCGGAGTTTTAATAAATGATGAAGGACAATTTGTTAGAGGGCGTCACTATGCTTGCTCCGCTCCGAATAACCTTCCGAATCCATTTATCAATACAGCTACTCCTCCTGCCGGAAATGACGCAAACCAAAGTTTACATATTACAGCTTTTCCAGCCTGTGCTACCCTATTATATGGTGGAACCGCAGGATCAGATGATTGGAACTGTATAGCTATTAGTGGGAACGATTTCCCGCTAACTCAATCGGAACAAACGGCAATGTTAACCTCAGATATAGATGCCACAGGAAAATGCAATTTGAAACTTACCGCAGACTTTTTCCTTGGGGGCGATGCACAGGGAGTAAAAGACCATTCAACAATACTTTACAGTACAGACGGTGGCACAAGCTGGAAAATTCTGGCCGATAATCTGGCTTCATGCAGCTTCTTTTATGCCGGAACCTGTAATGCATGGTTCCGCATGTCTTTTGATTTTCCTTCGGATGCTGATAATATTTCCAATTTAAGAATTGCCTTTCGCTGGGTGGAAGACGGCAACCTGAATAATATGACCGACGATTATGTGTTGGGTGCCAGCTTCAATGTTGATAATATTATGATTTCAGGGTGCGATATTCCGGATGCTGATTTTACTGCTGATAACCTTACAGTGTGTAAAAATGAAACCGTAACTTTAACAAGTAGTGTTGTTAGCACGAGTGGCCTTTATCTGAATTGTTTTACTACATTAACTGATGATTGTACTCCGAGTGCTTATTCCTGGGATATTACTCCTTCGGCAACAGTAACATATGTTGGAGGTACTAGTTCAACAGACCCTAATCCTCAGGTACAATTTAGTGCAACCGGTACATACACTGTTGAATTGACTGTAACCAATTGCGCGGGAGACGCTGTGATTAACAAACCAAATTACATTACGGTAGCACCTTGTCCGCCCGTGGCCGATTTCAATGCAGATCAGGTCATTGCCTGTGTTTCTCCTGCTTCAGAATTGGATACCATTACGTTTACGGATTTGAGCACAAGTGTTCCGGGACCCATTTTAACCTGGACATGGAGCTTTTCACCTGCTACGGTCTCATATGTAGCACCATATACTGCAAACAGCCAGAATCCTCAGGTCACTTTTGATGCTCCGGGGCTTTATCAGGTAACCCTAACGGTAACCAACGTAGATGGCAGCGATGCAGAAGTTAAAACTGCATTTATTAATGCCATTACCTGCGATTGCGGAACCGCTGTTGCTCCGGGTGTTTTCTGGACCGAAGATTTTGAAAACGGTTGTGGCTCAGGTTGTTCTGCTAATGGCTATAATGGAGGCAATGGAGCTTGGGCAAATGTATCAACTGGTTTCAACAGCGCAAATGCTAATATGTGGTTTGTTAGTAATGCTGAAAATGGTAATCCGGCAGGTAGTTGTGGCTCAGCTAGTGCTGGGGATGAATCTTTACATTTAGGATCAACATATTTCATGTTTGATCCCGGCGCAGCTTATTACGCAGGTGGATTAGGAGATGCAACTACTAATACAAGATGTCAGTCTCCAGTCATTGATTGTTCAGGAAGAAGCAATATCAGAGTTGATTACGTGTACATGGAAAATGGTGAGGGTTGAAATGATAACGCTACCATGTGGTACTTCGACGGAAGTTCTTGGTCTCAGTTATCAGATCCTGCTAAAACATCAACAGCATGTGCACCTCAGGGTCGATGGACTGCTTACAATATTATGCTCCCGGCATCAGCCGATAATAATGCCAATGTAAGAATAGGCTTCAACTGGACAAATAACAACAATGCTTCAGGAACAGACCCATCTTTTGCCGTGGATGACATAACTC
>PKSX01000100.1 GCA_002869435.1 Marinilabiliales bacterium
AAAGTTGAAAGTATGAAGTAGATTCTTGAATAAATATTGGGCAAACCTTTATTGCCTTTCCAGAATGAGTAGCTCCCCTTTAATTGTATCCGAAATAACCGTGTAATTACCCAAATATTCTTTTTCCGGAAATGGCTTCCACAGAAAAATATAATCGATCTGGTATTGATTAATCTGAGCCAGAGCTGTAGAATCATCAACCGGTGAAACATCACCGTAATACTTATATCCGTTTAAAAATGAAATGCAAAAAGATGTGGTTATTTCACCAACTGATGCAATTTTGCCTTTGATCTGGTACTCCCTTATTTCTGCTGATAATGTATGATAGTTTTCATCTGCTCTCCAATGCTCATCCAAGGTAAAGTACAGCCCTTTGGTAAATGTAATGATTAGTATTAAACCGATTATAAGTCTTACGGCTTTATTGGGTTTGAAATGGTCATGAAAAGAATCGTATAGAAAAACCGCGGCAAATACCAGCAAATAGGCCAGAGTCCATGTGTATCGGAAATTTATCAACACCAGTATATATCCGCTAACCAGTGATACACCCAGGATAAGGATTCTGAATAATTCATGCCTGAACATTTGCCACTTCCTTTGTATCAGAAACAGCCCTGACAAAAATATTATTATGGTTGATAATACGGTATAATGTTTCAGAAAATGCCAAACACTGAGTAAATGAACCCGGATAAGGAATAGCTGAATCTTCATATTCTCAGATGATGAAAAGGCATCCCAGTCCTCTATATCTATATAACTTACGTCTTCCCATCCCGAAGTAGCTGATTCGTTTGGCGGGGGAATAAGTCCCAGGTATTTCGTCGGATGATCTATTGTGCCGTTTTTTACAATGCTGTGGTTGTATTTTGCCGCTGTTCCCAATGTGAAATAACCGTATGAGATGCTTAAAACGGCAGCCCATAAACCAACCCCGATTATTAAAACTCCTATTGTTTTAGCATAGGTTACAAGTATTTTTTTTCTGCTTTTTCTTTCAGAAACTATGAGTTGTTGAAGAAAGAATAAACTCATTGTAAGTATGAAGAAAGGCAACCCGTATGCTTTGGTATAATAGAGCAAAACACCTATGACTCCGGTGTGTAGTGCAAATCGGAAATGATGTTGCCATTGAATGGTTTTGTACAGCAGCAATAGCGAAAAGAATACAAACAGAGTATCTGCCGAGAAAAATATGGATGAATACGTAGCTGTAAAAGCCGTTATACAAATCATGGCTCCGATATATACTTCATACCTCTGCGTATATGCTTTAATGAGTTTCTCTGATACATACATAATACCCAAACCGATGATAATCATAAGAATCCTGGCTGCAATAAGTACCGGGATTTGCAACCAAAACAGAGGTACTAATAGCCATGAAATAAGCGGACTCCAGTATGCATTTATCGCATCTATGATATTGAAATGGGCATATTTGCCGGCGATGCTGTAATATGATAATGCATCCGGATTTAACTCATGTCTGAAAAATGGGAAGAGAGCAATACCAATAGCAAGGTATGCAATGAGAAAAATTAGTCGTGATCTTTTGTATAATTTATTCTGTCTGGACATATCAGATGTCAAAGATACCTGTATTCCTGAGAATGAGTTTTATTCATACATCAAATCCAGCGTCTCCAGCAATTCTCCTTCTGAGTTATAATGCTTAATGGCAGTGATTAATCCATCGCCATAGATTATATTATAGGTGGAATTATCGGCATCATCGGTTAGACGAATGATGATTTCTGTATTCTCGGCATATTCAAAAATATAGGCCTGAGGAGTCATTCCGGAAACAAGACTACCGAAGTAGAAAAACGTTCTAAGTCTGCCCAGTTCATCGAAAAGATTATACATGTTACCAATACCAAGGGCATTTGGATGATCTGCTTCATCTTGATCAAAATAAACTATGTTGTCATTTATTGATGGCGGGAAATTGAAGTTTTTGGCTATAAAATCAAATCCCGGCATGCTGTCGCAAACAGCTTCCATTTCTTTGGCATTTGAATTATCGGCCAATGTTGTAAGGCGTGCTTTTACAGTGTTTTGAGCGTTCATCTGAATGCTGATTAATACGATTATTAAGACAAAAATCTTTTTCATATGCTGAGTTTTCTTGTTTTGTACAAAAATTATTCCCAATTTCACGGTCATTGAGCGGAGCCGAAATGACCTGGGATACTACTACTCCGTTCAGTCACTGTAGTTCTTTGAATGACTTTCATTCATGCATACTGCTAATTTATGCAATTTTTCCGGTATAGCATCAATTAGCGCTTTTTTCTTTTTTCTACTCCATCCCTGGATTTGCTTTTCTCTGTAGAATGCTTCTTCAATACGCTGATATTCTTCAAAATAAACAAGTGTAACCGGAAGTCTTCCTTTTGTATATACTGAACCTATACCAGAACTATGTTCCCAAAGTCTTTTTTCAATATTCTTGGTGCTACCAGAATAATATGATCCATCATTACATTGTAAAATGTATAAATATGCTGTCATCTGAACATAGTTTTTCCGTTGTTGATCTGAACTATTTTAAGGTGGCTTCGACTCCGCTCAGCCACCGTTTATTTCACGGTCATTGAGCGGAGCCGAAATGACCGGTGTATTAGTTGTTAGGTGACTTCGACTACGCCCTTCGGCTACGCTCAGGATGAACTCAGGATAAACTCAGCCACCATATGTTTAGAGCCGCACTCCCATCACCATCACATCGTCCATTCTCGGCCAGTCTTCTCCTTCACGGCTGATCCAGTTTTGATACTCCTCTTCCAGTTTTTCTTTCTGTTCAATACATGATAAATCTGAAATGGATTCCAGAAACGCCCTGAAACGTTTACTCATGTATTTTTTCCCTTTCTCGCCTCCAAACTGATCAGCAAATCCGTCACTGTAAATATACAACATATCTCCTTCCGCCGCAAAAATCTCTTTCAACGTAAACGGTTCGTTGCTGTTCAGATATACACCAACAGGCATTTTATCTCCTTTCGTAAGTATCGATTCACCTTTTCTTACAATATGCAGCGGATTATGTGCTCCGGCAAATTCGAGTTTCCGGGTTTGTGGAAAATATCGGCAAAAAGCCATGTCCATGCCGTCAGCATTCTCTCCGCTTTCTCCTTTCTGGTGTAAACTTTCAATTATGATTTTTCGAAGCTCATTCAGGTATATATCAGGGCCGGCATCGGGAAGTTTTGCCAAAAGCTGGTTCAACGAAGAAATACCCAGCATACTCATAAATGCACCGGGAACTCCATGGCCTGTACAGTCGGCTACGCAAAAACACAATGCATCTTTTTGTTTTCCTGCCCAGTAGAAATCACCACTTACAATGTCTTTTGGAAGATTTAAAATGAAATGATCCGGTAGCATTTCACTCAAATTGTCTTTTGATGGCAGTACCGATTTTTGAATTTTTCCGGCATATTCAATGCTGTCCGTAATCTCTTGTTTTTGTTTGGCGATAACTTTTGTACGTTCTTTCACTGTGTTTTCCAGTCTGATATTGGCTTTTCTTAAGCGCATGGAGTTTAACCTTACAATCAAGAAAATCAGCCCTGCAATAATAATTGCAAATGCAATATATGCCCATACTGTTCTGTACCATGGAGGCAAGATCTCAAATGTATATTTGGCATCGGGGCTAATCTTTCCGTAAATATTTTTGCATCGAACATGAAAGGTATATGTGCCCTCGCGAAGGTTGGTGTATTCCTTTTTCGTTTCATTGGTCCACTCACTGAAATCTTGGTCATATCCTTCCAAAAAATAACTGTATGTATTGGCTTCTGCTTTTTCGTAAGAAAATCCGGCATACATAAATGAGATGTCATTCCATTTATATGAAATCTGAGGGATAATACTACTTTGCTCCTGCTGTACACATGACATTGTGTTGCCATTAATAGTACGCTCTGCAATGAAATTGCCATTAAACAGTAAAGAGTCGTTATTTAATATCACCTTCCTTATAAAAACCGGAAAATCAAATTCTTTTTCTGCAGTACTTATATCGTAATAGAACAGGTTTTTCCCACTGCCAATATATAAGGTCGTCCAGTAACTGTACATTCTGAACACATCAGGAATAAGCTGTATGGGAATAATATTATTAAAAGAATAATCTGAACTCCCTTCCGATAGTTTTCCAATTCCAATAGTGGTGTTGACCCAGGTTTGCTGATGCTGATCGGTTAGAATCTGACTCACACCTATGCTACCATCTATAAATTCTTTAGCAAAATCTATAGGTCTCACTATAATAAACTCTCCTTTGTAATATATGGCCTCATGTAATCCATCAGGTGAACAAATCATTATCCTGTTCCCCAGCATGCACATATAATTATTGAGCATGCCCGATAAGCCACTTGTGGTATCTAAATGCTGAACAGTATAATCTTCGATTGATGATTTGAAAGTATACACAAAGATCCCGTCATACTCACTGGTGGCCCAGAGCCGTCCCTTGTGGTCAAACTCAATTTTTCGAATGGGCATATCCTCACACTCAGGGTACATAAATACTTCTTCAAGCATGTTATTATTCTCCTGTAGCGCAAAAAGCCCGTCCTGGCCGCTGAAAATAATATCATTAAACTTTGGTGATATGGCCAGAGCATATGATGTGTTACCGTTGTATATGCTTTTTAGCCCATTCTCGTTAAGCTCCACAATGTCAAATCCGTAACTGGCCAGTATTCTGTCGTCTTTTTTTAATAATGCCCAGCATACTGCTGGTTCTTCCGATAGTTTTGTGAAATTCTCCTCACCGGTACGTCTGACCAGTATAGAACTGTATGTTCCAACAAACTCTAATTTATTAAAGCATTCCACAGCCATTACAGCACTTTCAATTCCGTCGGTCTGTGTTTTAACACTCAAAGGTTTATTGTAAAACAAAACATTGATACCGTTATTGAGCAATGCCCATGTGTTGCCCATATTGTCGGTATAAAGTCCGATTACAGTGTTATCGGCCAGTGCATTATTTAGGTTTAATTTTCCAAGATATTTTCCTTTATCATCGGCGAGTAATAGACCATCGGCAAGACTACCGATGGCAATTCTGCCGTCATTTAACTGTGCTGCTGTATATGGAATCATCTCAGCAATAAACTCCATACTGCTGTGATCAATTTTAAGGGGGTAGAATTTCTTAAACGGAATTTTCTTCTCGAAACAGGCTACCATACCACTTACGTCACCAATTAATATTAATTTTCGATCCAGTTCCAGCGGTACCAGAATATTATTTTCATAAAGCCAATCGGTGCCTTCAGAATCTACCAACTGGTTTTCCTCATCAAGCCAGGATATTCCATTTTCCGTAAAAAGGCAAAGGGTCTGATTCATCATAAACCCATACGAGGGCATCATGTCAATATCCAGAATATGAATCTTCTTATAGTCGTATATGTAAACATGTTCGCTCCCCAAAAAATATATGTATTCTTTGTTGGCAAACACTTTCCATATTATTCCCGTGTTGCGTGCCGAGTCTGGGAGTAAATGTGTCAGCGATTCAAAAACCGGACTCCCGTTCTTTTCATAGCTGATGTATCCAAATTCATCAATAGCACCACAGAAAATTATTCCCGATGAATCTACAGCCAGGCACCGAACGCCACTTTTATTAACAGTTTTCACCAGTTGCCAGTTCCAGCCGTCAAATTCCAGCAACCCATCGTTATTGCCAATATATAACATCCCGCGATGATCTTGTATGGCACAGTAATTCTGTGGATGTGCATTATAATCTTCCTGCCCGAAATAGCGTATTAGAGGCAATGATCCATTCTGTCCGTAGGTATTTGGAAGAATAGAAAAAAGAATTAACAAAGAAAGCAGATGCTTCTTCACCGGAAAATCATTTCAACGAAAATACAACTTTTTCGCTGAACAGTATGGCTTAATTATTCCAGTATTGTTCGAAACTCAAATTTTTGGTGTACTGGCCAAACATGAGTGTGTCAACAGCTGTGCTATTGAGTTTATAGGTTCTTGAGATTTCAAATCTGCTGGTAAAAATACCCATGCCATTGGAAATATTCGTAAACTGTGGTCTCTCCTGAATAATACTGGATGAAGTATTGTTGATGTTAATATAGGTGTTCAGCTCATCCGTACCCACTGTAACATTTAGTTCTACAATACCCGGGCGTCTTTCCACATCGTTTCTCTCCTCCAGCTGTGCTCCCAGCAAATAATAAAAATCATGGTTATTGTAGCTCATCAGCATTTCTTCGCCACCAAACAAATCACTACTGGTAATAGTTCCAACATTCCAGGTCATTGTTTTGGTGATGGTATCTGTGGGGTTTGAATCGTATAATTCGTAATAGGTAAAAATGAATTTAACCTCAAATCTCTTTCCGTTAACCGGCGATTCCCACTCAATGTTTGCACTGGCATCGGGGCCAAAATTAATACGCGGGTTAAGATAATTATAAATGGGCTTGTCAATGGTAAAGGCATTGATAACAGGAGTAGTGCTTTCAATTACATTCCCCGTAATCGGATTCACTATTCTGAGTTTATAAGTATATGCATCATCGAGAAAAACGGAATCGTTGAGTTCCATTTTTACAAATGGCATTTTAATTCTGTAAATGGGTTGGTATCCCGAATAGAAAACATCGCTTTCTTTATATACCCAAATAGTATCAGTGCTAAGAGATGTAGATACCACCTGCCCTGAAGAATTAATGCCCTGAATAATGACATCAAGAATATATGGGTAATTCGATGAATCAGGAATTTGAGCAAACTGAAGGGCATTTCCTTCACCAAGAAATGCACGGTTTATTCTGATATACTGGTATTGTTCTGTAGGATCCAGAATTCCATATACAACAGTGGTTTCCTTATAATCTCCGTTGATATCAAAATCAGTGGTACAGGCATTGAAAACAATTACGCCTGTTATAATGGCAAAAGCAAATTGAATAAGCTTCATATAGCAAATTGGTCGGTTACTCAGTGCAAATTTATTTAAATTATTGTATATGGAAATAATTAGTTCAGTTTTCGGTGGTTATAAATTAGTTTAAGGTGGCCGGCTCCTATGATCTCAAACCAAATAGCCTCAGACTTCCGAAGTCTCGAAGACTTCTGAAGTCTTAAAGAAACGCCAAGCCAGAAAGTCCAAAATTCGCGCTTTCCGAAAATATTCAGAATTTATTCACACCCCTTTCTTTCATTTTTATTAATTTTAAACCCAATTATCTGTGGTATGGAGAAGAAAAACAGTATTGAAGTATGTTTCAGCCCGGCTCTATTCGAGCATATTCTTACGTGCGGTTCATTTTCAGTGGTGGTGGTAGATGTACTCAGGGCAACAACTTCAATATGTTCGGCTTTTGAAAATGGAGTGGATAGAATTATTCCGGTGGCTTCAGCCGAAGAAGCTTTTTCATACAAGGAAAAGGGCTATCTTATTGCTGCTGAAAAAAACGGTATCAAACTCGATTTTGCAGACTTTGGTAATTCTCCCGATAATTTCATGCAAGACTCCGTTCGTGGAAGAACCATTGTTTATAATACTACCAACGGAACACAAACCATTAAGATGGTTAGTGATCACAAACCGGTGGTTATTGCTTCTTTCAGTAATTTGTCTGTCGTGGCTGAGTTTATTGCAAAACAAAAGCAAAACGTGGTCATTCTCTGTGCTGGATGGAAACACAAATTCAATCTCGAAGATTCTCTCTTTGCCGGAGCACTTACTGCATCACTGCTTCAGTATGACAATATGTATATGAATTGTGATTCATCACAGGCCGCTGTAGATATGTGGAGCGTGGCTAAGGATAACCCTCTGGCCTATATTCAGAAAGCTATGCATCGCGAAAGACTACGGAAACTGAAACTGGATTCTATTCTCGAATATTGTTTTACTCCTGATACCAGCAGAGCAGTTCCGGTTTACGACGGATTTGAAATTAAAAACGTTCTCGATTATGAATAAAATATTTCGAATATCGATCTTTATATTTCTCATGACAGCACTGCCGTTGTCATCGTTTTCATGGGGCTTTTATTGCCACCGTCTCATTAATAAACATGCTGTATTTCTGCTGCCTCCCGAAATGGTGGGCTTCTACAAAAAGAACATCGAGTATCTGATTCAGCATTCGGTTGATCCCGATAAGCGCAGCCATGCTGTGGAAGGTGAAGCTGAGAAGCATTATATCGATATAGATGTGTATGGTGATAATCCTTTCGAGGTTGTGCCGAAACAATGGCGCGATGCTGTTAAGAAGTATGGCGAAGATACCTTGCACGAATTCGGGATCTTACCCTGGAATATTCAAAATATGTATTATCGTCTGGTTGATGCTTTTAAAGAAGGCGATGTGGATAGGATACTGAATGTGTCGGCCAATTTCGGGCATTATATCGGTGATTGTCATGTACCATTGCATACTACACAATATTACGATGGCCGGGTTTTATATCAGAAAGGAATTCATGCACTCTGGGAAACCAGAATTCCGGAACTCATGGCTGAAGACTGGGACTTTTTCCTTGGCAGAGCAGAATATGTTCCAAATGCACTTGATAAAGCATGGGATCTCGTAGAGATAAGCCATAATGAAGTGGACTCGGTAATCAATATGTATGATTCTCTTTTTCTGAATTACGACCAGGATGCCATCTTTGTTATGGAGGAAAGGGGTGCTACACTGAAGCGCCAGTATTCACTCGTATTCTGCAATATGTTTGAGCAAACCATGGACGATATGGTGAACCGCAAACTCCGCATGTCGGTATATTGGGTAGCTTCTTTCTGGTACTCTGCATGGGTCGATGCCGGCCAACCCGACCTCGATCGTCTCATGGATAAGGAAGTCACCAAAGCCCATAAAGAAGAGCTCAAAGAACTTGATAAAATGTGGCGCTCAGGCAAGGTGAAGCACAGACCAAATCCGGAAGATTCGGAGGAATAAATAAGCAATCGGTTTAATGAGATCCATTTTCGATATTTCCGAATATACCGGCGACTCCGAAGTCCTTGAGGGTATTCTGAAGAAAGAGAATATCCGCATTGAACGCATTTTATCCGCCGGACAAACCTCTCCAGAAACCGGGTGGTATGACCAGGATGAAAATGAGTTTGTGATACTTATTCAGGGAAATGCCACTATCGAATTTGAGGATGGAATTAAAGAACTGAAAACCGGAGATTATCTTGATATTCCTGCG
>PKSX01000138.1 GCA_002869435.1 Marinilabiliales bacterium
AATGTGATTTTTGCTGGCACCGGTCTTTTCTGCTATGATATTAACATTTAAGTACTCGTTACTTCCGGCAATAAGCACCATGGCATGTATGCCAATAAATGCTGCTTCTGATATCTGAATGGGTTTTGACATAATTCCAATAAATTAAGTACAAAAATACTTAAATAAATTGAATATCATTGTTTTTTAATTAAAATTACTTGTAGCTGACTAAATATTTAAATGAATTCAATATTATTGTTCTGAAATCATATAACCTTCCTAAAAATCACTACCTTTGTGCTTTATTAATTTAACGAACAGAAATTTACAGATATGAAAGATCACAACAATTTAGGGATGGAATCTAAGTTGGTTCATGCCGGCGATTTTGAAGACAAATTTGGTTCAGCTGTTGTGCCAATTTATCAAACCTCAACTTTTGCTTTCCGTAATGCCGAACACGGAAAAAATCTTTTTGCCGGAAAAGAAAAAGGATATATTTATACACGTATAGCCAACCCCACTATTGAAGCACTTGAAAACAAGCTTGCTGCTATGGAAAACGGTATTGGCGGCATTGCCTGTAGCTCCGGAATGGGTGCTGTATCAACAGTATACCTTGCGTTGCTTAACCATGGCGATCATATGATCAGCTCAAGTGCAGTATATGGTCCCAGTCGTGTAATTATGGAAAATCATATGTCGCGCTTTGGTGTGGAAAGTACATATATTGATACCAGTAATATAGATTTGATTCGTGAAAGTATCAGACCGAACACAAAACTTCTGTATCTTGAAACACCGGCTAATCCAACTATTAGTATTACAGATATTAAAGCAGCTTCTGATCTTGCGCATCAGCATGGCATTACCGTTGTTGTGGATAATACTTTCTGTAGTCCTGCTCTGCAGCGTCCACTAGATCTGGGTGCTGATGTAGCACTGCACTCATTAACCAAGTATATCAATGGTCATGCTGATATTGTTGGCGGTGCACTGATTGCCAAAGACGAAGATTTGTATAAAAAACTTCGTGGTATTATGGTTGGTTTTGGTTTCAATATGGATCCGCATCAGGCCTATATGGTTATTCGTGGTGCTAAGACTCTTACCCTTCGTGTAGAGAGAGCTCAGCAAAATGCCAAGAAGGTTGCAGAGTTTCTCGAGTCACATCCAAAAGTGGAATGGGTAAAATATCCTGGTCTGAAATCTCATCCTCAATACGAACTTGCTCAAAAGCAAATGGATGGCCCGGGATCTATGATATCATTTGAACTTAAAGGTGGTTACGATGCCGGCGTTCAACTAATGAATAGTGTCGAGCTTATTTTGCTAGCGGTTTCTTTGGGTGGAGTAGAGAGCTTAATTCAACATCCTGCTTCAATGACTCATTCTGCAGTATCTGCAGAGTCTAAGAAAGCAGCTTTCATTACCGACGGCTTGGTACGCCTTTCTGTAGGCATTGAGAATATCGATGATATTATGGCTGATCTGAAAGCAGCCCTCGATAAAATATAAGCCCGTGCAACCGTGCCCAGCACGGATTGTCTTAATAATGATGAGACCTCGACTACTAATATCTGCCTTTTTATTTTTATTGACTTTCTGCGTAAATGCCCAGAAAGTAGCGGTAGTGCTCAGTGGCGGAGGTAGCAAAGGTGCAGCTCATATCGGTGTTTTGCGTGCACTCGAAGAAAGTCATATTCCAATTGATTATATTGCCGGCACCTCTATTGGTGCCATTATTGGAGGGTTGTATGCAAGTGGATGGAGCGTTGACCAAATTGAAATGCTCATTACGTCTGATAATTTTAACCGACTTGCTTCAGGAGTAATAGATCAGCGTTATGTTTATTATTTCAAGCAGCCTGAAGCTGATGCATCCTGGGCGGCGTTTAGGGTTAATGTTGATAGTATCTGGAAATTTAAGGCACCAACAAATCTTGTTTCCTCTACGCAGCTCGATTATATGTTTATGGACTTTTTTTCACAAGCCAATGCTGTTTGTAAAGGAAACTTCGATTCGCTTTTTGTTCCGTTTAGGTGTGTGGGGGCAAATATCACTGAACGCCGTGGTGATGTTTTTCGCTCCGGAAATCTGGTTCAGTCGGTTCGGGCAAGCATGACCTATCCTCTGTATTTTAAACCTATCACAATTAATGGCAATATGTATATGGATGGTGGCATGTACAATAATTTTCCCTCTGATGTGGCATTGGCAGAATTTGATCCCGATATTATTATCGGATCTAAAGTAGTAAGTGGCAATACAAAGCCGGATCCGGATGATGTCATGTCGCAGCTGGAAAGTATATTTATGGCTGAAACCGATTATATTTTGCCATGCGATGGGAGTGTGCTTATTGAGCCGGAATTACCTGCTGCGGGAATTATTGATTTTGAAAAAGCTGACTATTTTATATATCAGGGCTATCGTGCTGCTATGAAGAAAATTCCCGAGATCAGAATGTTTGTTACCGATAGCATAAGTCCTGAAGAAGTGCAAGCCAGAAGAAACGCATTCAATGCAAAAAAGCCTCCGCTTATTTTTAATGAAATTCAAGTTAACGGGTTGGAGAAAAACCAGACAGAATATGTACTCTCATATTTCAACCAGCGCGATTCAATAAAGGATAAAGAGCTGGTAAAGCAGAGTTATTTTAGGCTGATTGCTGATGATAAGATACGAAGTATGTACCCGCTTTCCGAGTATAATGATTCAACTGGGTTTTATTCATTAAACCTCGATGTTCAAACGGAAAGTAATTTTGTTATCCGCTTTGGAGGTTTAGTGTCATCTAATCCAATGAACGAAGCTTTTGCAGAAATTGAATATCTCTATCTCGATAAGCGGGCAATAACTTTATCGGCAAATATGTATATGGGACGCTTCTACAGTTCGGGTAAAGTGGAAGCACGATTTGATTTCTCGGGCAAACTGCAGTATGCTCTTTTTGGACGTATAATATACAATCAGTGGGATTATTTCAAGACCAGCACAAGGTTTTTTGAAGACAGAAATCCAAGTTACCTTGTGGAAAATGATTATCACTGGGACATGGGAATAACCTTTCCTGCAAAAAACAAAGGTAAAATTACTTTAGGTGTTACGGGTTTAATATTTAACCACGAGTATTTCCAGAATAATTACTTTTCCCGAACCGATATTCCTGATCATACCTATTTCAGGGCATGGAGTCCGTTTTTTGAATGGGAAAGGAATACACTAAATAAAAAGCAATTTGCATATAAAGGAACCCTGCTCAAACTCGAAGCAGCATATGTTGACGGAAAAGAAAATACCGAACCGGGAACAACATCATTGCTGGATGAAAATTATATTGCACCCCACAAGTATTTTTATACCAGATTGATTTACGAAAACTATTTCAAGCGTTTTGGTCCTTTAAAGTTAGGGTGGTATTCCGATTTATATTATAGTAACCAGGATTTATTTGGGAATTACACAGCTACTATGCTGTTTACCCAGGGATTCAATCCCGTTCCTGAAATGAATGCCTTATTTATGCCTAAGTTCAGAGCGCATTGCTATGCCGGGGCGGGATTGAAAAATATCTTTCAGCTTAGTCAAAATTTTGATTTCAGGGTTGAAGGATATGTTTTTCAGCCTTATCGAGAAATAATTAGAGGACAAAGTAGAATTTATTCAAATTATGGTCCTGAGTTAAGTGCCCGATATTATATTGGAACAGGTGCATTTGTGTTTCACAGTCCTGTTGGCCCTGTATTGTTGTCGCTAAGCTACTATGATCAGTATAACGACCCCTGGCTACTGTCATTTTATTTCGGCTATATGCTGTTTAATCAAAAAGCCATTAATTAATTTGCTGATACGGGCTACTTTATTATTTTTGCATTCCCGATTTAGTGTTGTAATTAAAACCAAAATGGAAGAAAAGAAAGATCAAACTGCACCGGAAGAAAAAGATATTAAGAAAGAAATTTCTGATGAAAACTTCCAGGTAACTTCTGAGAATGAAAATTCCAATTCAAATGAAGAAGAAAGTTCTGTTTTAAAAGAAGAGAACGTTACCCCCGAGGTTGAAAATCAGGATCAACCTGAACCGAAAGCTGAAGAGAATACAGAAACACCTGAAGCTGACCCTGAAAAAACACCTGATGTAAAAGAAGAACCTGTTCCCGAAATCGAGGCTGAGGAAGAAGAAAATCTCGAAAAGCCGGAAAAACCAGCGGTTGAAGTAAAGGAACCCGTAGCTGAAACTAATCCTGATATTCAGGAGAAGAAATCTGACGAGAGTACTTATTCTCTTGGAGAAGATGTTGACGACGATGATGATGAAGACGATGATACAATCGATACTTCGGCTTACGAGTCTTTTTCAATTGATCAGGTTAAGGATGAAGCTGTGAGATTGCTTCAGGAGGAAGAGGATATTCAGAAGATGCGACCTGCCATCATTAAATTGCATGAGTTGCATGGTCGGCTCATTGTTGAGGCTCGCAATGCTATTGGAGAGAAGGATGAAGAAGAAGATGAGATCCAGAAGGATGCACTTAAAGAAATTGATAAAAAAGAGTCTGATTTCGATGCCATCTGGAATTTGTTTAAAGAGAAACGCAAAGAGCATTTTAGCCAGCTCGAGCAGGAAAGGGAAGATAATTATTCCAAAAAACTTGCTTTGCTTGAAGAACTGAAAAATCTGATTGAGACAGAAGAACCGTTGAAAAAAACTTTTGATGAGTTCAAAAATATACAGGAAAAATGGCGCGAAATAGGCATGGTACCCAAGGAAAAGAATAATGAGTTGTGGCTGAACTACAATCATTATGTTGGGCTTTTCCTTGAGAAGGTAAATATGTACCACGAGTTGCGTGATCTCGATAAGAAGAAAAATATGGAAATCAAAGTTGAGCTTTGTGAAAAAGCAGAGGCTTTGATTCTGGATAAATCACCGCATGAGAGTTTCAAAAAACTGCAGGATTTACATCGGCAGTGGAAGGAAACCGGACCGGTACCTCAGGAAAACAGTGATGAGCTTTGGGAGCGTTTTAAAGCCGCATCTGAAAAAATTCGTGAAGCCCGCATTGGTTACTATGAAGAAATGAATAAGAAGCAGGAGGCCAACCTTGAGGCTAAAACTGCTTTGGTTGAAAAGGCGCGTATTATTGCAAGTTCTGAATTGAATAGTGTTAAAGACTGGAATGCGAAAACCAAGGAAATAAATGAGCTTTTTCAGTTATGGAGAAGTATTGGCCGGGCTCCGAAGGAGCATAATGATAAAATATGGACTGAATTCAAAGGTATACTTGATGCATTTTTTGCTGCCCGAAAAGAATATTTTGGTGAAATTAAGCAGGAATACGACGATAATTATAATATGAAACTAAATATTTGCATGCAGGCTGAAGCTGTAAAAGAAAGCACTGAATGGAATAAAACAGCAAGTGAATTGAAACGCCTGCAGGCCGATTGGAAGAAAATTGGCCCTGTGCCGCGTGCCAAATCAGATGCAATCTGGAAAAGATTCAGGGCTGCCTGTGATTATTTCTTCGAACGTAAGGGTTCGCATTTTAAGGATCTCAAGAAAAATGAAGCTGAAAACCTCGAAAATAAAAAAACGCTGATTGAAGAGTTTAAAAAGCACGAGTTTGGGGATGATAAAAAAGCCAATCTGGATGCTATACATGATTATCAGCGCAGATGGTTTGATATTGGCCGGGTTCCATTCGAGAAAAAGGATGAGATTCAGAAGGAATGGCGTACCATTGTGGACGAGACCCTGGAAAAACTCAAGATTTCACGTTTTGAAAGTGATAATAAGCAGTTTAAACAACGTGTGGAACAGCTTTCTGAAAGTAAAGGCGGACAAAATGAACTCCGTGATGAATTGCGTCGATTAAGAGGGAAAATTAAAAAACTTGAACAAGATGTTGTACTTTGGGAAAATAATCTTGGATTCTTCAGTTCCTCGAAAAACGCTGATATCCTTCTGAAAGAATATCATGATAAAATCGACAAGGCAAAAGTTGATATTAAAGTGATGAAAGAGAAGGAAAAATTCCTCTCTAAACAAATTAACTAACAAAAGAGTTGATCATAATGAGCCAAACAATTGTTGAAAAGATTTTAGCTTCACACAGTGGAAACGCAACTGTGAAGCCCGGTGATATTGTCGATGTACATATCGATGCACGTGTAGCCCGTGATTTTGGCGGAGCGAATGTGGTGAAAAACTTGCTGAATAATGGATTAACTGTTGATGATCCATCGAAAACATGTTTTACATTCGATTGCAACCCAACCGGTTCCGATCAGAAATATGCTGCCAACCAGCACTTCTGCAGAATGTATGCCCGCGATAATAATATTAAGGTATACGATATAGATTCAGGTATCGGAACTCACCTTGCCATTGAAAAAGGTCTGGTGTACCCGGGATCTACCTTTGTTTCTACCGATTCTCATGCCAATATTATGGGTGCTGTTGGTGCTTTCGGGCAGGGAATGGGTGATCAGGATATTGCAGCCACCTGGGCAAAAGGTTCGGTGTGGTTCAAAGTACCTAAGTCTGCCAAAATAGTTTTTGAAGGAAAAAAACCGGAAAATGTTAGTGGTAAAGATATCGTATTGAATCTGCTTGGAATTTTTGGTGCCAATAAAATGCTTGGCTACAGTGTGGAAATGTATGGTGAAGCTATTGATGAGCTTTCGCTCGATGAGCGTATCACGATCGCTTCAATGGGAACTGAAATGGGAGCTATCATTTTAATGTTTCCTCCTTCACGGAAAACAATTGAAGAGCTGGAAGCACTGAGCGGAAATAAGGTTACCCCAGTTTTTGCTGATGAAGATGCTGTTTATGATGCAGAGTTTAAAGTAGATATTTCTGCTTTTAAACCAATGCTGGCTCTTCCCGGTCATCCGCATGATAATGAAACTGTGGATGCAAAAAAAGGTACAAAAATCGATTCTGCCTTCATTGGATCATGTACCAATGGTCGCCTTGAGGATATGCGTATCGCTGCTTCAGTTCTGAAAGATCGCAAAATAGCTCCCGGAGTTGTGATGAAGATTGTTCCGGCCACTGATGATATCTGGAACACATGTCTGAAAGAAGGTCTGATCGAGATATTCAAGGATGCAGGCGCTTTGGTTTCCAATGCCGGTTGTGCAGGATGTGCTGCCGGACAGGTTGGACAAAACGGACCTGAAGAAGTAACACTTTCAACAGGCAACAGAAACTTTACCGGAAAACAAGGAAAAGGCTATGTGTATCTTGCTTCACCGGCAATTGTTGCAGCCAGTGCAGTTGCAGGATTCATTACCACTCCCGATGAAATCCCGGCTGAACCCGCTGTTTTTGAAGCACAGGGTAAAATGCTTGCGAGCGAAGCACAGAAAAAAGAAGTCGGAGAAAAGCCAACTGTTGTGGAAGGTCGGGTCTGGTTTATACAAAAAGATGATATAGATACCGATATGATTTTTCATAATCGCTACCTCACCATCACTGATATAAATGAAATGGGGCAGTATGCTTTTGATAATCTCGAAGGCTATGAAGATTTTGCCAAAAAAGTACAGCCTAATGATATCATTGTAACTACGAAGAACTTTGGTGCAGGCTCATCGCGCCAGCAGGCAGTTGATTGCTTTAAAGCGCTGGGTGTTTCCTGTATTGTGGCCGAATCCTACGGTGCCATTTATGAGCGCAATGCCATTAATGCTGCTATGCCTATATTGACCTATTCCCCCGGAATGATGAAAGAACTTGGATTGGAAGACGGGCATAAGATTCGTGTAAATTTTGAAACCGGAGAGGTTCTGAATTTGAACAATGATAAAGTGGTGCAAATTCAGCCATTTTACGATGCTCAAATGCAGATCTACAAAAACGGCGGATTGCTGTAAAACATTTATGGGCATCGGAAATACCGGTGCCCTTTTTATATAAACTTATTTTTTGATGCAAAAGTTTTCAATCCTTGTCATTTTGCTGGCTTTAATCTTGTCAGCCTGTAATCCTGTCAAAACCATTTATATTGATCAGGAATTACCTCCACTAAATAATCTGCCGGAAGATGTAAAGAAAATCGGTTTTTTAAACAGAGTCACTCGCGACAAAACTCCGGGTGTAAGTATGGATTCTGATTTTCTGTATTTCGGAGAAGCCAGAGATGGATCAAATGCAGCTATTTCTGCAGTCTATACCTTGTTTGAGAAAGCAAATGCATATGAATGTGTGATGTTTCAGACAGATATGCCACTTGTTGGAATTGAAGAAATGCCCGAACCAATTGGTCCGGTTCAGATGGAACAGATTTGCGAGAATATGAATCTTGATATGGTTATTTCTATTGAATATTTTAAAGCAGATTTTGATAAGGATATTGAAGAGACTACTCAGGATGGTTACGATCAGATGACAGAATCGGCTACCACCATTTTTGTAGCCACTATGCATGCGCGAATTGATGCGGCATTTAGAGTCTATTTGCCCGGACAGGTTGAATTGTTTGACGAGTACCGGATGGGAGAGAATCTTACTTTTGTTGCGGAAGGCAATACGAAGAAAGAAGCCAGGCAAAATTTGACTAAAAAGCGTGATGCAGTGATTGAGTGGGGAAGTGCTTTTGGATATTCCTATGGAGCCCGTTTTGCTCCCCGTACTTTTAAAACCATGAGAATGGTTTGCAAAGGTGGCGATAAGAGATTGAAAGATGCATTTAAGTATGCAAAAAAGGCCCAGTGGGAGCAGGCTGAACCTTTATGGAAATCATTTAACAGTAGTGATGATGCAAAGCTCCAGTCTTTTGCTTTGTTCAATCTGGCATTGCTGGCTGAAGTGAATGGGGATTTGCTTGCTGCGTCTGCTTTACTGAAAGAGGCTGAAAAACTGTTCAAGTTTAAAGAGCTCGAGCGATACCAAAGGATTATTAAAACTAAAATGGAAGTGCAAAATAATTAATGTCATAATTTGATATTCAAGTGTATTTGTTGTGATTAGTCAGTTTTAATAAGTGCCATCCGTGGCAAAAAAATAAGCAATTATCAGTGCTTCAGTCAGTG
>PKSX01000016.1 GCA_002869435.1 Marinilabiliales bacterium
ACACCCGCTGGTGGAGAACCGTATGTATAGTCTGGCTGCATTATACGGATTGACTGATACTTATTACGGCTGGGATTTTGGCGATGGAAATACCAGTACTTCACAATTTACATCACACACGTATGCTTCTTCCGGAACATATACGGTATGTCTTATTGCTTCTAACGCCTGTGTTGCAGATACTACTTGTGCGATATTAACGGTAACATGTAATGCTCCGGTGGCTGATTTTACAGATTCTACCAATAATCTCTTCGTATCATTTACCAATTTATCTACGTCCGATGATGTATTTCCCTTCTATCTCTGGGATTTTGGTGATGGAAATACGAGCACACAGACAAACCCAACACACACCTATGCCTCACCCGGAGTCTATACTGTATGCCTTACCATTTCCGATTCTTGCGGAACTGATTCCAGCTGTGCAACAGTAACGGTTACTTGTTTATCACCTAATGCAGCCTTTAGCGCCGGAATAAATAATCTTTCAGTGAATTTTACAGATATGTCATCCAATTCACCAAGCTCATGGATGTGGGATTTTGGTGATGGGAATACCAGTATTATGCAACACCCCACCCATACCTATGCTGCTGCCGGAACGTACACTGTTTGCCTGCTTGTGTCCAATTCGTGTGGAATGGATACGGTATGTTCGCCGGTAACTGTTGCACCATGTACGCCCCCGGTTGCTGCATTTTTCGACAGCACATATAACCTGACGGCTGCATTCTACAATTTATCAACATCATCTTACGGTAGTCCTTTCTATTTCTGGGATTTCGGTGATGGAAATACCAGCACACAACAGGATCCGATGCATACATATGCTGCTTCAGGAACATATACTGTATGTTTAATTGTTACAGATTCCTGCGGCTCCGATTCAACCTGTTCAAACGTTACCGTAACTTCAACAGTTGGTATTTCTGATTTTGAAAACAATATTCAGGTATATCCTAACCCGGTAAATGAAGTTCTGAATATTGACCTAAGCACAGAAGCAATAGGTAAACTCTATGCTGCTGACGGAAGACTTGTAAAACAGATCATTCTCGTTTCAGGACTGAACAACATTGATGTTTCTGAATTTGAAAGCGGTGTGTATACGCTGAGCATTGAAAATGATATAGCAACAAAATCCTACCAGATTATTATTAAATAATCATATTCCGATATAAATAAAAACCGCTGCAAATCCGTAGCGGTTTTTTTGTATTACATTTGCTGGTAATTTAAATAAACAATACGAAATTCAGAATTTAACCGTTGGCCATAGGATGAAAAGATTTGGCAAAATCATATTACACTTTTTAAGGTCATTTATCGATTTCTTTTACCCGCCTTTTCGCAAATTAACATCGATACAGTTTTTTCGGTATGGGTTCGTTGGAGGTATAAATCTTGTACTCGACTGGGTTTTGTATTTCATTATATATCAATTTGTTCTGCAGCAACAAATGCTTGAGCTGGGATTTATAACCATTAGCTCGCATATTGCAACCTTTGGAATCAAGTTCCCGATCATCATGTTTTCGGGTTTTCTGATGCAGAAGTATATCACTTTTTCCCACTCAAACTTAGCATCACGTAAGCAATTATTCCGATATATTCTGGTCGTGGCCGTTAATCTCACCATGGCCTATTTTGTTTTGAAATTCCTGGTGGAATACCTCTACATCTACCCTACTCCTTCGAATATGATTGTAACGGTTATTTCGATTGCCATCAGCTATTTTCTGCAGAAACATTTTACGTTTCGGATGTCAGGTGAAATTTCTGAAACCCGCACGGATGTTTGAATCTCGTAGCATAAATTTTCATATTCACTTGAAAACAGCATAAAAATACATTATCTTTATGCATCCGTTACTATTGTAAATCATCTCTCATGGCAACAATTTCCCACGAACTGGATCGCATTGCAATTACCGTAAAATCGCATATGCTCTTAAGGCAATTGCTAAAAGAAAACCCGACACTTGAAGAAATAATGCGAAATGCAAAAAATGAAACCGAGGCATTAATCGGGGTCAGAAACTGGGTGCTGGAAAAGATCAAAAAGAACAAATACGCCTATAGTTTCTATAAAAAGGAAACTCATGGTCGCGAAGCATTTGAGAAACTGACCTGGCAAGATTTTGCCGCAATACGCATTTTAGATTATATCGATAATGCCGGACGACAGTTTGATGATTTAAACCTGCGGGGAGAAAAGGCCATCAGCAATCCAATAAACCTTATTTGGCTTGCAGTAACTCATGGAACCGGAGGTGCAAAACCGGGCTTCTTCGAAGATATGCTCATGCTCTTCCGACAGTTTACCGGCGAGTACGAAAGAAAGATCCCATCGCAGGAAAAAGTGGAAGAATGGATGGACAGATGGTGCTCCGGCCTGGATCCAAGAATTGTAAAACTGAGGGAAGAAAACCGCGAACGTATTATTAAAATCATCATCAATAAAATTGACAGCGGAGAAATAAAAGACAATAAGTTCTTTTTCGAAGAGGGAATGTCGAAAGAACAGAAATACCTGAAAGCACTCGACTGGTGGGATGATTCGCTGTTTCATCTGAGATTTGCCGTGCGCAAAGCAGATTTATTGAACGAATTGCTCGACAACTCGCTCGATCCCGACACCATGAAGGTTTTGCATTCAGCAGAAGAAATGGGAATACCTTTCTTTGTAAATCCGTATTATCTTTCATTATTGCATGTAAGGGTGCCCTATTTTGCTGTGGGCGCCGATTTGGCCATCAGGTATTATGTGGTGTACAGTCAGCAATTGATTGATGAATACGGGAATATTGTGGCCTGGGAAAAAGAAGATAAGCTGAAACAAGGCGAACCCAATGCCGCCGGCTGGTATTTACCCAACGAACATAATATTCACAGGCGTTACCCCGAAGTAGCCATTCTCATACCCGATACCATGGGTCGTGCATGTGGAGGTTTGTGTGCTTCATGTCAGCGCATGTACGATTTCCAGAGAGGAAACCTCAATTTTAACCTCGATAAATTAAAGCCACGGCAAACCTGGGACGAAAAGCTGGAAACCCTGATGGAATATTTTGAAAAGGATTCTAAATTGCGCGACATTCTTATCACCGGGGGCGATGCACTGATGAGTTCGGATAAATCTCTTCAGAAAATCCTGGACAAAATCTACGATATGGCTGAACGCAAAATGGAGGCCAATAGAAACAAGCCCAACGGAGAAAAATTTGCACATTTTCTCAGGATCCGATTAGGAAGCCGTCTTCCTGTATATCTGCCACAGAGAGTTACTCCGGAACTGGTGAAAATACTTGGTGATTTTAAAAAGAGAGCAGCAAAAATAGGTGTCAAACAGTTCTTTATTCAAACCCATTTTGAATCTCCGATGGAGGTAACTCCCGAAGCACGCAATGCCATTAAACTGCTGAACTCAGCCGGATGGACCGTTACCAATCAGCATGTGTATATTACCGCTGCATCGAGAAGGGGCCATGCCGCCAAACTACGCAAAGTGCTGAACGAAATAGGTATAATCAATTATTATACATTTAGTGTGAAGGGCTACATGGAAAACAATTTCAATTTTGCCACCAACGAAAGAGCCGTTCAGGAGCAGATGGAAGAAAAGGTTATCGGTAAAATTCCTGAAGAATACTATTCCACCATTAAAGATTTCCCGAATGATGCTGCATCTATTGCAGAAAACATGTCGAAGCTGATGCAAAAAAGCGGTTTACCGTTTCTGGGCACCGACAGAAATGTGCTTAATTTGCCGGGCGTGGGAAAAAGCCTTACTTTCCGCACCATTGGTATAACCCGCTATGGGCGACGCATTCTTGAATTTGAGCTGGATCATACCCGAAACCACAGTCCGATAATGAAACAAATGGATAAGGTAATTATTATCGAGTCCAAGTCTATTAGCGAATACCTGCGCCAACTCGAGGATATTGGCGAAGACCGCAAGGAATACGAAAGCATCTGGGGCTACTCCATCGGCGAAACCGAAGAACGAATTCCGATATATGATTACCCGGAATATGACTATGAGGTAACTGATGAGTATACGAATATTTTACTGAATGAGTAAAACACTATCTTCTTGCTCATGAAGTGGATATTTTGTAGTTTTATGAGATGGGAATATGCCATTTTGTAATGCTGACTCAAACTTTACACATAAATAGTAAAAAATGTACAAACTCTTTATAATATGAGATTTCAAAAGAGAGAACTGACGCCATCAATGATAACTCTCATAAAAAGCCGGACCAATGATGGATATGGGAAACCATACAATACTTTATTGTTACTTGCAGTTATAGTCCCGCCCTCTATTATATATTATTTCTTTATTAAAGATGACCTGCTAAGAAGCACTGCGGAATTAATGGGCAAATTTATTATTGGTTACATTATACTACTGTTTATATTATTCCTTATTCAAATTTGGATACGGCAAAAGAAAAAACGATCATATGAAATAGTTCTGAAATTTGGCGAGTACAAAAAAATTGAAGTGATTGAGAACACTTCTGATGGTAGTGCACATAAAAATAACAAACCAAAGCAAAGAATCAAATTCACTTATAACCGAGAAGAATTTAAGATTATCACATTTGATTTGCAATATGCAAACTACTTTAAGCCAGGAACGATAGAAGCACTTGTACATCCTGAAGCACCTGGTATTGCCATCCCCAAAAATTCATGGTCTATATATGAAGAAGAAGGTTCAAGTATAAACGATATATTTTCAAAATAGATATTATGCTAATACTTCACAGTTTTACAAATAAAAAAAGAATAGAACCATAATAGTCACATAAAAAAAAGCGCCCCAAAAGACGCTTTTCATTATAAACCTGACAAGTTTATTATCGCTTTATCCGATCCAAAACCTGTCAGGTTTTGGGAAAATTATTATCCTCCAAAAACATCGAAGGCAATATTCTCGGGCGGCACAAATATTAAACTAATAACAACGGTGACTGAGCGCAGTCGAAGTCACATGACACGAATCCCGGGCATTTCGACTCCCCTTCGACTCCACTCAGGACAGGCGCTCAATGACCGGGGTCAGAGTTTAAGGCTGCTTTTGCCACAATATGGAGTGAAACCCCGCCCGGCTTGAAAACGATAAGAAAAACAAAAACCCAATACATAAAAAAAGCACTTTCTTAAAAAGCGCTTTTCATTATCCTACCCTCCAAAATCATCGAAGGCAATATTCTCTGGCGGTACGCCCATTTCATCGAGCATGTGCTGTACCGCATCGTTCATTTGCGGTGGGCCGCAAAGGTAATATTCAATTTCCTCGGGCTCGTCATGCTTACTCAAATATTCATCCAGTATCACCTGATGGATAAATCCGGTTGAACCGGTCCACTTATCTTCTTCCTTAGGCTCAGAAAGCGCAATATGGAAACTGAAATTTGGATTTTCCTTTTCAATTTCTTTAAAATCGTCAATATAGAACAATTCGCGTAGTGAACGCCCACCATACCAGAAAGTGGCTTTACGATCTGTTTTCAAAGTTTTGAACTGATCGAAAATATGCGAACGCATAGGCGCCATTCCTGCTCCACCACCGATAAACATCATTTCCTTCTTGGTGTCCTTAATATGGAATTCACCATAAGGCCCGGAGATATCGATCTTATCACCGGGCTTCAGCGAGAAGATATAGCTGGAGCAAATACCGGGGTTCACATTCATAAATGCATTTTTCTTACGATCCCACGGCGGAGTGGCAATACGAATATTCAGAATAATGATATTGCTCTCGGCAGGATGATTGGCCATGGAATAAGCACGATAAATAGGCTCGGGGTTCTTCATTTTCAGATCCCACATTTTGTACTGATCCCACTCGTCTTTATACTCATCTTCTACTTCAATATCCTTGGCAAAATCAACTACGATTCCACCGGGAACATCAATCTGAATATATCCGCCACTCTGGAAATCGAGTTTCTCGCCCTCGGGCAATTTCACCACAAATTCCTTAATAAAGGTGGCCACATTCTTATTGGAAATCACTTCGCATTCCCATTTCTTAATTCCAAATATTTCCGGTGGAATGCTGATCTGCATATCGTTACGTACTTTCACCTGACAACCCAGGCGCCAGTCGTTTTGTGCTTCCTTACGGGTAAAATATCCAACCTCGGTAGGCAGAATAGAACCGCCACCCTCGTGTACCTGACATTTGCACATTGCACAGGTTCCGCCACCACCACAGGCAGAAGGCAGAAAAATATCGGCAGCACTTAAAGTAGACAAAAGGGTTGAACCGGGATTGGTTTTCAACTCTTTCTCTTCATTAATGGTAATGGTTACTTCGCCCGACGGCATCAGTTTCTTTCTGACGAAAAGCAGCAGTCCTACCAAAAGGATCAATACCAACAGAAAGACAGCGATGCTGGCAATTATAATTGTTGTTTGGCTTAAAACTAGGATAGTCATTTTTACATCATATTAAATGGTTATACCAAAGAAACTCATAAAAGCAATTCCCATAAGGCCGGTAATGATAAAAGTAATACCAAGACCTCTGAGCGGTGCGGGCACGTTGCTGTAACGTATTTTCTCACGAATGGCAGCAATGGCAACAATGGCGAGCAACCAGCCGAGTCCGGAACCAAGTCCGAAAGCAACAGATTCGCCAATGGTTTGCAACTCGCGTTCCTGCATGAAAAGTGATGCACCTAAGATTGCGCAGTTTACCGCAATCAACGGGAGGAAAATTCCGAGTGCACTGTAGAGTGCAGGTGAGAATTTTTCAATTACCATTTCCACCAGCTGAACCATTGCCGCAATTACGGCAATAAACATGATAAAGCTGAGAAAACTCAGATCGACATCAGCCAAACCGGAACTGAGCCACGAAAGTGCTCCTTTTGCGAGGAAATACTTATTAATAAGGAAGTTTACAGGAACCGTAATAAACAATACGAAAATTACGGCTAAACCAAGTCCCATCGACGTTTTTACTGTTTTTGAAACCGCAAGATATGAACACATGCCTAAGAAATAGGCAAAGATCATATTATCGATGAAAATGCTTCTTACAAAAATGCTGAATAAATCTTGCATGGTCGTATTATTTAGCTTTTGTCAATCAATTCTTTATCTCTGTGACGCTGTACCCAGATGATCACACCCACAACAATCAATGCCATTGGCGGAAGAATCATCAGGCCGTTGTTCTCATATCCGAAATCGTAAACCGATTCGGGAATAATCTGATAACCCATCAGTGTTCCGGAACCGAATAATTCGCGGAAAAAGGCCACAATAACGAGAATTACACCATATCCAACTCCGTTTCCGATACCATCGAGAAAGGATTTCCACGGCGGGTTACCCATTCCGAATGCTTCAAGTCGTCCCATCACAATACAGTTGGTAATGATAAGACCCACAAAAACCGAAAGCTGTTTACTTACGTCATAAACAAAGGCTTTGAGTATCTGGTCTACCATAATAACCAGCATCGCTATAATTACGAGCTGAACAATAATTCGAATGCGAGGTGCAATCATTTTCCTCAGCAAAGAGGTAAGCACATTCGCAATAGCAATTACTGCAACTACGGCAATGGCCAGCACAAGTGCAGGTTTAACCTGAACAGTTACCGCAAGTGCTGAGCAAATACCAAGCACCTGAATGGTAATGGGGTTTTCTTTACTGAGCGGATTGCTCAGCAGCTTCATATTTTTAGCCGAGAATAAGGGCTCTCTTGTTTTTCCTGCTTTACTCATGGCTTTGTTGTTTTGAAATGAATGGTAAGTAATAATTCAGTCCGTCGCGGATCATATCGGAAGTTCCGTCGCTGGTAATGGTGCCACCGGAAATGGCATCTACACCATGAATCTCAGGGATTTTGCTGTTGGCGACGCCACCTTTAACAATGGCTACGCTCACAAATTCTCCGTTTTCATCGAAAATCTGTTTTCCGATAAACTGATCCTGAAAAGGTTTAGTATTGATTTCTGCACCAAGACCTGGTGTTTCACCTTTATGGTCGAAAACCGCACCTTCAATGGTATTGAAATCATTTTTCAAAGCAATATAACCCCAGATTGGACCCCAAAGACCTTTTCCGCGAACCGGAAGGCTATACAGCGTATCTGAACCTTTGGCAATGACAAATACTGGAAAATGCGCAGCCGAAGTTTTATCGAACTGTGTCATTTGCTCCTTCAAATTGATATCAAAACCACGCTCAGTAACATCTGTATTATCGGCTGAATATGTTTCTAAAATATTTCCCTGCTCATCAATCACATATTCCATTACCACATGCTGATCGTACAGGCTTTCTGCATTTTCAACATCATTTTCTATATGAGCAGAATTGAGGATGTACTGCATTTTCTCAATGCGAATATTTTGCTCCTGAAAAGGCTGTAAAGCCGTAGCCAGAAGGGCCAGTATCGTTGCAACAATCACAACCATGATGACCGAAAACGTAAATATGTATCTGTTGCTAAACATAATTATACCTCCTCAGTTTTAATGGTTTTCAATCTTTTCTGTCTTCGTTTGATATTTCCGGCAAGCACGTAATGATCAATCATTGGTGCCATCACATTCATAAAGAGAATCGCCAGCATCATACCTTCGGGGTATGCCGGATTGAGCACACGCAGAAGGACCGAAAACACACCTATAAGCACACCGTAAATAATTTTGCCACGAGGTGTTTGTGCTGCCGACACCGGATCGGTTGCCATAAATACAGCCCCGAAAGCAAATCCACCAATAATAAGGTGATAGAATGCAGGCATATCCATATAAGCATTTGCACCCCAAAGATTGAAGAGCAATGCCATTCCAAAGCCACCGGCAAATACACTGGCCATAATGCGGAATGAGCCAATTCCGGTCATCACCAGGAACAGACCCCCAAGCAATATGAGCAGCGCTGAGGTTTCGCCGACCGAGCCGGGCATAAAGCCAATGAACATATCCATCACGGAAGGGAAATTCTCAAAAGTTCCTGACGCAGCACTTGCCAAAGGCGTAGGACCACTGATGATATCAGCAGATCCGCTGGCTACCCATGGCGCATCGCCCGACATATGTGCCGGATATGCAAAGAATAAGAAAGCACGGGCAAGCAGTGCCGGGTTTACAATATTCATTCCGGTGCCACCGAAAACTTCTTTTCCGAAAATAACGGCAAAAATGGTTGCCAGAGCCACCATCCAAAGTGGAGTGGTTGGAGGAATGATAAGCGGAATAAGAATACCACTTACAAGAAATCCTTCGTTTACTTCGTGGCCGCGAACCTGTGCAAAAATAAACTCAGCACCCAACCCGGCAACATAAGACCCCACAATTAAAGGCAAGAATTTCAATACTCCATACCAGAGTATCTTCCAAAACCCGACTTCGGGAATAATAGTTTGCCAGGTGTTTCCGCTAAATTCGGGCTGCAGCAGATAATGCTGAATTCCGATATTAAACATACCGAAAAGCATTAAAGGCATCACCGCAATGACCACCATAATCATGGTTCGCTTCATATCGATCACATCGCGGATATGCGCGCCCTTTTTGGTTACCGTATTCGGCACAAAAAGGAATGTTTCGAATGCATCAAAGGTGGAATGCAGAAAATGCAGTTTCCCTCCCTTTTCAAACGGCGGTTTAATTTTATCTACAAATCGTCTGAGACCTTTCATATCTAAATTCTAAATATTCTAACTCAATTCCTTAATCATCAAATCGATTCCATCACGAATAATGGCCTGCGAATCAATTTTCGATGTGCACACGTATTCACAAAGCGCGAAATCTTCTTCAGCCACTTCGTAAATTCCAAGTTGCTCCATCAAATCGATATCTTCCACAAGTACAGATTTCAGCAGTTGTACCGGATAAATATCGAAAGGAAATACTTTTTCGTACTGGCCGGTCATTACAAATGGACGAACGCCGCCATGTACATTGGTATCTGATTTGAATTTACGATTTGGCATGAGCCAGCTGAAATAAGCTTTTGATACACTATGCTTCTTGAAACGCGGTGCAGCCCAACCAAAGAACTCGTAATAATCGCCCTGCTGAATTACAGAAACCATATTGTGGTAAAAACCGAGGAATCCATCTTTTCCAGCATCATCACCCGTTAAAACATCGCCGCTGATAACGCGAACATTGTCCTGAACCAGCTTGTCTTTCAGCAAGTCGCTAACCTGAACACCGGCAATGGCTTCGAAATAACCACCTTCGGTAAGTTCGGATCCTGCCAGCACAAAACGACGGGTAAAATCGGTCTTTCCGGTCATCAGGAATGTTCCAATGGTAATCAGATCCTGCAATTTGAGGGTCCAAACCACTTCGCCTTTATTCACCGGGGCAATATGATGAATTTGTACACCTACATTTCCGGATGGATGCGGACCGCTGAATTTATGCA
>PKSX01000219.1 GCA_002869435.1 Marinilabiliales bacterium
ATCAGAAAACACTAGATATATCTAAGCTTAGCACGGGCATTTATGTATTAGAGGTTCAGGCTGAGAAAGGACAGTTCAGCAGGCGATTGGTGATTGAGTAATTGCTCGCAAAGGCGGTAAGGTCGCAAAGACAAAAGCAACGCCGCCCTTTCCTTTGTCAGACTCAGGTTGTCATTATAAAAAAAAGGTTGTCATGTTCTCGACTACGCTCGAACTGACAACCATTTAGTTATTTAAATAAGAATTACTTCTTAAGATTAGCCTGTGCAGCAGCCAAACGTGCAATCGGTACACGGAAAGGTGAACAAGACACATAGTCCATTCCAACGCTATCGCAGAACTCTACTGATGAAGGCTCACCGCCATGCTCACCGCAGATTCCCACTTTTAGTTTAGGATTGGCTTTGCGTCCGCGCTCGGTTCCCATTTGTACGAGCTGTCCAACACCGGTTTGATCCAGTACCTGGAACGGATCGTGCTTCAGCAGACCTTTCTGAATATAAATCGGAAGGAATTTACCTGCATCATCTCGTGAATAACCAAAGGTCATCTGGGTAAGGTCATTGGTTCCAAATGAAAAGAATTCGGCATGCTCAGCTACTTCGTGTGCAGTGAGTGCAGCACGTGGAATTTCAATCATGGTTCCAACCAGATAATCCACTTTCATTCCTTTTTCTTCAAAAACTTTCTCAGCAGTAGCTCTGATCAGTTCTTCCTGCATTTTGAATTCCTTGGCTGTACCAATCAGCGGAACCATAATCTCAGGCTTTGGATTGAATCCGTCTTTTTTCAGATCGCAAGCTGCTTCGATAATGGCGCGCGCCTGCATTTCTGTAATTTCAGGATATGTATTTCCAAGACGACAACCACGGTGCCCCAGCATCGGGTTGAATTCATGCAATGATTCTACTTTTTCCCTTACAACCTTCACATCAACGCCAAGTTTCTGAGCCATTTCCTGTTGGGCAGCATCATCGTTTGGAGTAAACTCGTGCAATGGAGGATCGAGCAGACGAATGGTTACTCCAAATCCGTCCATAGCCTTCAGAATTCCGTAAAAATCTTCGCGCTGAATCGGTAGTAATTTATCGAGAGCCACTTTACGTCCTTCGGTATCTTTTGCAAGGATCATTTCGCGCATTTTCCAGATACGGTCACCTTCGAAGAACATATGCTCGGTACGGCAAAGACCGATACCTTTTGCTCCGAAATCGCGTGCAGCCTGTGCATCGGCAGGAGTATCGGCATTTGTTCTTACAGACATGCGGGTGTTGTTTTCTGCCATTTCCATAATCTTACCGAAATTACCTTCGAGAGAAGGGGTAATGGTAGCAACTTCCCCATCATAAACCTCACCGGTTGAACCGTTCAGTGAGATGTACTGACCTTCCTTAAACTCAACACCATTGATGGTTAGTGATTTTCCGCTTACTACAATACCGGCAGCAGAAGAAACACAGCATTTACCCATACCACGAGCCACAACAGCAGCGTGAGAGGTCATTCCACCGCGCTCAGTAAGAATACCAACAGCAGCAGCCATTCCTTTTAAGTCTTCAGGAGAGGTTTCGCGGCGAACGAGAATTACTTTTTCGCCTCTTTCAGCCCACTCTTCAGCAGCATCGGCAGAGAAAACAATTTTTCCTGTAGCCGCTCCCGGTGAAGCCGGAAGACCTTTTGAAAGCACATTTGCATTCGCAATAGCTGATTTCTCAAAGACAGGGTGCAGAAGTTCATCCAGTTTATTGGGATCCTGGCGAAGCAGAGCAGTTTTTTCATCAAAATAGCCCTGGTTCATCATGTCAACAGCTATTTTAACCATCGCTGCAGCAGTACGTTTACCATTACGGGTTTGGAGCATCCAGAGTTTTCCATCCTGAATAGTGAACTCCATGTCCTGCATATCTTTATAATGATCTTCAAGCTTTTGTTGTACATCATCAAGTTCTTTGTAAAGATCGGGCATGACTTCTTCCAGTGAAGGGAAAGTAGCAATACGCTCTTCTTCTGACATGCCTTTTCTTTCGGCCCATCTTCTGGAGCCTTCAATGGTAATTTCCTGTGGTGTACGAACACCGGCTACAACATCTTCACCCTGAGCATTTACAAGGTATTCACCATTAAAAATATCTTCTCCTGTTGCTGCATCGCGGGAAAAGCAAACACCGGTTGCAGAAGTTTCGCCCATATTTCCGTAAACCATGGCCTGAACGTTTACTGCAGTTCCCCACTCTTCCGGAATGTTTTCCATTCTTCTGTAAAGAATAGCACGTTCGGTATTCCATGAATCGAAAACAGCACAAACAGCACCCCAAAGCTGATCCCATGGATCGGTAGGAAAACTCACGCCAACTTTTTCTTTTACAACGTCTTTAAAAGCTTCAACAACACCTTTGAGGTCTTCAACAGACATTTCATTATCTGCTGAATATCCTTTATCGGTTTTTACTTTATCGAGAACCTGCTCAAAAGGGCAATGCTCATCTCCTTCCGCTTCAACACCCATAACCACTTCGCCATACATCTGAATGAAACGGCGATATGAATCGTATGCAAATTTTTCATTTCCAGATTTCTCAGCTAGTATCTTAACAGCATCGTCATTCATACCCAGGTTAAGAACTGTATTCATCATACCCGGCATAGAAACTCTTGCCCCTGAGCGAACTGAAAGCAATAATGGAAAAGCTTCGCCTTTTGATCCAAATTTTGCGTTCATGACTTCTTCAGTTTGAGCGATACCGGCTTCAACCTCAGCCTTCATCAGCTCAACTACCTTATCTCTTCCTATAGTATTATACTCAGTACACACCTCTGTTGTAATGGTAAAACCGGCTGGAACAGGCACACCAATCAGGTTCATCTCAGCGAGATTTGCTCCTTTTCCGCCCAGCAGATTTTTCATATCGGCTCTGCCTTCTGCTTTACCGTTTCCAAAAGTATAAACGCGTTTTATTTGTGTCATAATGATTTGTGTTTAAAAAATGAGGTGCAAAGGTAATCAATCTCAGTGCTTTTTGCAATTTAAAATTATTGGTTCTGCTTATTTAAACATTTTTTAAAGATGGCTTCTCAAATATTATTTATCATCTGATTATATATCCATTAAATAACACAATAACTTTAATCCTGATGAAAATTTATTAGATTTGTATAAGTAAAATAAGGGTATGCCAATAATTAATTCATTAATATCATGGATCAACCTGAAGCGACTGAATCAAATTGATGATATCAGGCATAACCCTTTTTATTATCAGGAAGAAACTTTCAATTACCTGATGTGGAAAGCCGACCGTACTGAATGGGGCAAAAAATACGATTACAGAAACATCAAATCGATTGAGACCTATCAGGATCGTGTTCCAATTAGTGGATATGAGGATTTGCAACCCTATATTCATCGCATGATGGAAGGCGAGAGCAATGTTTTATGGCCCCGGGATATTAAGTGGTACGCCAAATCATCAGGAACCACTAACGATAAAAGCAAGTATATTCCGGTTAGTCGCGATTCATTGGAGGAGTGCCATTTTAAAGGCGGAAAAGATGTTTTTGTTTTATATACCGACAATGTCCCAGACACCAAAACCTATACAGGCAAAGGGCTTACACTTGGTGGATCGCATCAGGTGAGCAATGTGAATGATCAGTCGCGTGTGGGAGATCTTTCGGCTATTTATATTGAAAATGTGCCGTTTTTTCTGGATCTGAAACGTACACCTGAAGCCTCAATAGCCCTGATCGAGAAATTTGAGGAAAAGATTCAGCGCATTGCCGAAACCAGTATTAAGGAAAATGTAACCAGCATTGTGGGTGTGCCTTCGTGGAACCTGATTATGCTGAAACACATACTTGAAGCAACCGGAAAAGATAATATTCACGAGATTTGGCCAAATCTTGAAGTTTTTGTGCATGGTGGAATTAATTTTGAACCCTATCGGGAGCAATATCAAAAAATACTACCAAATCCGGGTATGAATTATATTGAAACGTACAATGCTTCGGAAGGATTCTTTGCCATTCAGGATGATTTGAACGACCGTTCTATGCTTCTGATGATGGATTACGGTATATTTTACGAGTTTATTCCGTTTGAAGATATTGACAAGGAAAATCCAAATACACTAACTGTTGCAGATGTTGAGACCAATAAAGTATACGCAGTTGTAATTTCCACTAACGGAGGTTTATGGCGCTACATGCTTGGAGATACAGTTGAGTTTACTTCTTTATACCCTCATAAAATCATCATTAAAGGGCGTACCAAACATTATATCAACGCATTTGGCGAAGAATTAATGATTGAAAATGCCGAACTGGCGCTGAAAAACACCTGTGCAAAAACCGATGCAATCATTAGCGAATACACAGCAGCGCCAAAATATATTGACGACGAAAGCAAAGGCCGCCACCAATGGCTGATTGAATTTGCCCGTGATCCTGAAAGCCACGTTCAGTTTGCTGAGATTCTGGATAAAGAATTACAGAAAGTTAATTCCGACTACGAAGCCAAACGGCAAACGGGCTCAACATTGGATGCACCGGAACTAATACCGGCAAAAAAATCACTCTTCATTGAATGGATGCGCAAACGTGGCAAGATGGGCGGACAAAATAAGATTCCACGCCTGGCCAATCACAGGGAATATATTGAGGAATTGATGGAGTTGAATAATTGATGTACTTCATCATATTCAATTGGTTTTGGGAGACGAATGCTATTCGTCTCAATATTGTATTACCCAAAACCAAATAAAAACCCGGTCATTAAACAGAGTTGAAATGACCGGATTTATAATATTTTATTAGTAACTTCTAATTCAACATCGGATCTTTAGGCAGATGCAGCCAGAAACGGTAATCACTTCCAAGGGTACTTACGTATTTATTCCACATGCGCTCGGGTTTGAGCTTCATGATCATTTCGGGTTTGGGTATGGCCACTGCCCATGAGTTGGATTTTATTTCATCGTCGAGCTGATTGCCGGTCCAACCACTGTAGCCAAGAAAAAAACGTATGGAATCGGGGTCAACAGTACCCTCCTTGATTTTCTCAGTCAGCGCTTCCAGATTACCCCCCCAGTACAATTCATCATTTACGGGAACGCTATCCGGAATTTCATCGCCAAGACTGTGTAAGAAAAAAACTTTGTCGGAGGCCACGGGACCACCGATATATACGGGTGCATCGAATTCAGGAATTCCATTAACTACGTCATTCAAACTCATTTTAAGTGGCTTATTGATGATGACCCCGAAGGAGCCATCCTCGCCATGGTCGATTAGCAATACAACCGAGCGACGAAAATAAAAATCGCGCAAAAGCGGCTCAGACAACAGGAGCCTTCCTGCTGCCGGCGTAACTTCGTTGGATTTTATTTCAAACATCGCTTTATGGTTTTTCGTTAAAGATTCTTTATATATTTGACAAGAGAAACAGTTCAAAAGTTGTTCCATTATTGTGAAAATTTATCAACATCAGGCTAAATACCTGACTTTAAGGGAAGATTATCATAAGTTTTACTTTGAATCGATCGAAATTCAAAGAGAAACTGACAAAGTGTCGGCAACCTTCCACTTCCATATTGATGATCGTTTTCACTTTCGTCCACAGATCTCTTTATTATTTAACAAAATTGGTGACGAAATATTGCTTTCCGATGAAGAATTGTACGATCTGTTCTTTCATTGCGGAATGGTAGAGCTGATCAGCTATTGGAAGAGTTCATGCACACCTCGGGTCATTGTAAAAACCCATCATCTTGATGATCAGCAGATTCAATGGTGGAAAAAACTGTATTTCCAGGGACTGGGCGAGTTTTTCTATATCAATGGTATTGAAACAACACCAAATGATTTCATGCAAATCATTCCGGAAGGAATAGCCGCTGGCAAAATTGAAAACCATAAGCCCGACAGTAATCGCTTTATTGTTCCAATTGGCGGTGGGAAAGACAGTCCGGTAACACTTGAACTTTTGAAAAATGCAGGATACGATGTTTTGCCTTTGATTATCAATCCGCGGGGAGCAACAGTTAATACTCTTATTGCGGCCGGTTTACCGGAAGATTACTTTATCAAAATCGAACGGAAAATTGATCCGCAATTGCTAAAAATGAACAATGAAGGATTTCTGAACGGGCACACTCCTTTTAGCGCGATGCTGGCTTTTTACACATTGATTTCAGCCATCATTACCAATAGCAAATATATTGCACTGAGCAATGAAAGCAGTGCCAACGAAAGCACGGTGAAAGGAAGTGATGTTAACCATCAGTACTCCAAATCTTTTGAATTTGAGCAGGATTTCAGACAATACTATCAAAAATATATTGAGACCGAAACCGAATACTTCAGTTTTCTGCGACCGATCAGTGAATTGCAGATCGCTTCATTATTTGCCAAAATGAAAGCCTACCACCCGATTTTCAGAAGTTGCAATGTAGGCAGCAAGGAAGATAAGTGGTGCGGATACTGCCCGAAATGCCTGTTTGCAGCTATTATTATCAGTCCGTTTTTGAGACCTGACGAAGTTCAGCAAATCATCGGACGCGATATACTAAATGATGAGAACATGCGGAGCTATCTTGATGAACTCAGTGGCAAAAAAGAAGTAAAGCCTTTTGAGTGCGTTGGAACAACTGACGAAGTAAATCTTGCACTTTCGGCCACTAAAGATGTTTTTATCAAACAGGAAAAAGACCTGCCTCAATTACTTAAAGATATTAAGTCTGTTTCTGCAGAAGCATTTCAAAGCGCCCTGCAGGAATGGAATACCCAACACAATTTGCCTGCAAAACCTGAAATAATACTGAAAGATGCCCTTGGAATTAAATGATATTGTTAGATTTCTTCAAAACAAAAAAATCCTGATTGCCGGTTTTGGCCGTGAAGGTAAAAGCTCGTATGCTTTTCTGAAAAAGCACTTGCCGGAAAGGCAAATCTTTATTGCAGATCGAAATGCAAAGGTCTTTGAGGAGTTACCTCAGTACTTTCCTATATCAAATCTTTTTCATGGAGATGAATATCTGAAAGAAGCCAGCCAGTTTGACCTGATATTAAAAACTCCCGGTATTCCTATGAGTGCTTTCAGCCATGTCAATAACAATGACATCATCAGCTCACAAACAGAGTTATTTCTGAAGTTCTTCCGTTCTCGGGTTATAGGAATTACCGGAACAAAAGGCAAAAGCACTACCAGTAGTCTGATACATCATATATTGAAAGAAAATAATCAGGATTCCATTCTAGCCGGAAATATCGGATCGCCTATTTTTGATTATCTGGACACTCATAAAGGAACTTATATTGTTGAGTTAAGTTCGCACCAACTGCAAAATTGCCATTACTCTCCTCATATTTCGGTTTTACTGAATATCTTTCCCGAGCACCTCGACCACTATAAATCATATGAAGCCTACGCTGAGGCAAAGTGGCAGATTGCACTTCATCAGGATGAAGATGACAAGCTAATTCTACCAAATGAGCTTTATCAATGCTCATCAGAAAAAATGAAACTGAAGGCCAATATTCAGGTATTTGATACGGAAAGACTAAAACTTGATGGCATTGACAGTCTTGCTTTTGGCGAAAACTCAATTTTTTACCGTGATTCAATGGGTGAGAATATTATTCGATGTAATTGTAGCAAATTTAAACTGCGCGGTAAACATAATCGTTTGAACATGGGAGCTGCTTATCTGTCTGCAGCATGTTTCGGACTAAGCGATGATGAAATTATGGGAGCCATGTATAGTTTTGAAGCACTTCCGCACAGATTGGAGTTTGTAGGCACATATAAAGAGATTGATTTTTATAATGACAGCATAGCCACCATTCCTGAGGCCAGTATTGCTGCCCTGGAATCTATTCCTGAGAGTGATACCATCATTTTAGGAGGATATAATCGTGGAATCCGCTATGAATCACTTATTCAGTATCTTATTTCCAGTAATGTTAATAATCTGATTATGCTGGGTGAAGTAGGTCAGATTTTAAAGAATGAGCTGCGGAAATACAATCATCATATGAAAGTGTATGATGCATATAATATTGGAATGGCTGTTGAAATGGCATATAAACATACCCGAAAAGGCAAAGCATGCTTACTTTCTCCGGCAGCCAGCAGTTACGATCAGTTTAAGAATTTTGAGGATCGTGGGGATCAATTTAAGGTGGCGGTGAGAACAGTTGGAGCCTGATTCTTCACACTCGCTCTGTTATCTCCACGCAGATCACAGTGATCTCAAGGATATCTTATGGATTGACTCAGAATGTGGAAAGTCTACACTGAGAAAGCATAAAAAAAGCCACGCAATCACGTGGCTTTTCAGTAGATATAAGGATATTACTTATTATCTTTAGGCTCATTTTTACTACCGGGTTTTGATATTGAATCTCTCATATCGGTATCGGCCTGAATATTTCTGAGTTTGTAATAATCCATAATACCGAGGTTTCCGCTACGGAAGGCTTCGGCAATGGCCATCGGAATTTCGGCCTCTGCTTCAATTACTTTCGCACGGGCTTCCTGCGCCTTAGCTTTCATTTCCTGTTCCTGAGCAACAGCCATAGCACGTCTTTCCTCGGCTTTCGCCTGAGCAATATTTTTATCAGCTTGTGCCTGATCCATTTGCAGCACAGCACCGATGTTTTTACCGATATCGATATCGGCAATATCAATGGAAAGAATCTCGAAAGCGGTTCCGGCATCGAGACCACGACCCAGTACTACTTTAGAAATTTTATCAGGGTTTTCGAGTACTTCTTTGTGATTAACAGAAGAGCCAATTGAGGTTACAATACCTTCACCCACACG
>PKSX01000038.1 GCA_002869435.1 Marinilabiliales bacterium
ACCGACTTAAAGTTGTAGCCTGTTTGGAAAAACCAAATATGTTGCACACTGAGCAGTTTGATCCGGTGATTACCGATCTGGATCTTGAAATTATAGCTCCTATGCTCAATGCAGGGCCGGAAGATGCTCAGATTATTGTTTGGGGACCGGAAGAGGATATGGAGACTGCGCTTGAAACCATTGAAGAGCGTTGCAAAATGGCATTCGAGGGTGTGCCTCAGGAAACAAGAAAGAGTTTTGAAGATGGTAGCACCATTTTTGAGCGTGTTCTGCCAGGTGCCGACCGCATGTATCCGGATACTGATTCAGCTCCAATTCCTCTTGGTGATGAGGAAATTGAAAACTTGAGCAAGGGCTTACCCACTGAAGTAGTTGAAAGGTATAATCAACTCAGGGATTGGGGTGTGGCCGAAAGCACATATAAATATATTTTCAAGCGTAACCTTTTCCCCATTATTGATAAAATATCATCAAAGCATGGTATTTCTTCCAAATGGCTTGGTAATTTCATTGGCCACAGGCTGAAATGGGTTGAAGGGCATTTTGAGAAAGGAGAAGGATTTTCATACGATATTATTGAAGACCTTCTTGTATTTCTTAAAAACAAGAACTTAGATTTCCGTTTGGCTTACAAAATGATTCCTGTATTATATCATTACCCTAAAATGGAAATGGAATCTATACTTACCAGTATTAAGTTTAAAGAACGCAAACAGGATGAGATAATAGAGAAAATTTCTTTCCTCAATGAAAAATTTACATCCATTTGTTATACAGACACAATGGAAAGAAGAATAAACTGGATCATGGGGCAATTGTCAAAAATGGCTTATGGTAATATGGCTCTGGAGGAATTATATCAGGTTGTTAAACAGAAAATTGCATAATAATGAGCGAAGATTTTTTTCAGGGATATAAAGGCGAAGCATTAGAATTGCTCAAGAAATATCAGGTTCGTGTTTGGGGCCAGGCAGAAATTGAAACTACCCGTGGAAATTTCAAGGGAACAGTATTGCCCCGGGCAGAAAATGATGATGACAAGCATATTGTATTGAAGATTATAACAGGATACAATGTCGGTATTGATACCCGTACCGTTACTTCAATGAAAGAGACCGGATACAAGAAAGCAAATTACCAGATACCTGAGAAAGAGTTTCCGGTTACACCCGGTCTTCCTCAGTTAAAGCTGTTTGGTACAGGCGGTACCATTGCCTCCCGACTTGATTATCGTACCGGAGCAGTAATTCCGGCTTTTACTCCGGGAGAACTTTACGGAGCAGTACCCGAACTGGCCGATATTTGTAACCTGACTACAGAAAAGCTCTTTGCGGTTTTCAGCGAAAACATGGGGCCCGAGCAATATAAAAAACTGGCTGTTTCAATCGGGGAAGAGATTGAAAAAGGAGTAGATGGAATTGTAATCGGACACGGAACCGACACTCTATCACATACTGCGGCAGCACTTACCTTTATGGTTCAAAACTCTCCGGTTCCAATTGTACTGGTTGGGTCGCAACGTTCATCCGACCGGCCAAGTTCAGATGCGGCACTTAACCTTATGCATGCCATGACAGCTGCCGGCCACGGAGATATTGCCGAAACCATGGTTTGTATGTTTGGTCCGACTTCTGATGAGTATGGATTTTTACATCGTGGAACCAGAGTAAGAAAAATGCATTCATCTTACCGTTCAACATTCCGCACCGTTGGCGATATTCCTCTTGCAACAGTAACAAGAAAAGGGGTGGAACCCATAAAACAAGATTATAATCCCCGCCGAAAGGACAAGAATGTGAAGATTATGCCTTATTTTGAGGAAAAGGTAACCATTCAGTATTATTATCCAAATATGCAGCCTGATGTTATTGATGCATTGGTGGATGCAGGATATAAAGGGATTATTATTGCCGGAACCGGTCTCGGACATATAAATAAACCACTATATCCGGCTATTGAAAGAGCGCACAAAGCAGGTGTGCATATGTATATGACTGTTCAAACTCTATGGGGATACACTCATATGTTTGTGTACGATACCGGTCGTGACCTGATGGCAAAAGGTATTATTCCGGCTGCCAACATGTTGCCTGAAACAGCCTATATCAAATTGGGATGGGCTCTGGGGCAAACCAATGATCCGGACGAAGTGAAGAAAATTATGCTCACCCCGATTAATGATGAAATTACGGAAAGAGAACCATATAATGGTTATCTGATTTATCAGGGCGGTGTTAAAGAAGTGGACGATTTTGTAAGAAAAGTTCACAAATAGTTGATTTTGTTGAGTTTTCTACGATAAAATTGTTTAAATTTGCTACAAACAAATCTGAAATCTTATGAAAGCAATTAGGAAAGTTTTAGTTCTGGCTGTATTATCTGCTTTGGTGTTAAGTTCTTGCGGAAAATACGAAGACGGCCCTGCTATTAGTCTGCTGCCAAAGACAATGCGCTTGCAAAAGCAATGGCAAATGGAAAAACTGTATATCGATGGAACAGAACAAACTCTTAACGATGTACAGAAAGACAGTTATTTTGAATTGGAAAGTGGTGGCGGATATAAATATACTACCGTTACAGGAAGTGTTTCTGCAGTAACTTCTGAAGGAACATGGGAACTGACAAATTCAAAAGAAACACTGGTAATTACCACTACTTTTGGCGGATTGAATATCAATACAGAGCATACGATTCTACGACTGACTTCTAAAGAACTATGGGTGGAAAAAACTGTAAATAATGCTGTTTACGAAGAACACTATAAAGTTCGATAATTAAAGTCTGGAAAAATATTGTTATAGGGGCTCATAAGAGCCCTTTTTTTGTACCCTGAAATTTGTATATTAGCGTAAAAAAGAAACTGCGATGAAAAAGTTTGCTATAGTATTATCAGGTTGCGGCGTTTACGACGGAGCCGAAATTCACGAAGCTACAATGACCATGCTTGCCGTTGATCAGGCCGGCGCCGAATATGATCTGTTTGCACCCGATATTGATCAGGCGCATGTAATAAACCACCTGAATGGTGGGGAAATGAATGAAAAGCGTAATGTGCTCGTAGAATCGGCACGCATTGCCAGAGGAAATATTTATCCTTTATCTGCATTTATTGCTGCAAACTATGATGCGATTATTTTTCCGGGTGGATTTGGTGTAGCCAAGAATTTATGTTCTTACGCATTTGATGGTCCCGGTTTTAGTGTAAATGCAGAAGTGGAAAAAGTGGTGAAAGACATGCATGCAGCAGGAAAACCCATTGGTGCACTTTGTATTTCACCGGTTATGATTGCCAAAATCCTTCCGGGATCTAAACTCACTATTGGAACTGATGAAGGAACAGCCACCCATATTAAAGAAGTGGGTTCAGAGCATATTAATGTTGAAACCCATTCAGGTGTGGTGGTGGATGAGAAAAATAAACTCGTAACCAATCCTTGTTATATGCTCGATGGAAAGATCAGCGATATATATGCAGGAGCAGTTGCTGCTGTGCAGGCAATGCTGAAGCTCATGTAGCGTTATTAATTTTTCATAATATAAACTGTCAGATAGCCTTGAAGTTGTCTGACAGTTTTTCTTTGCATCGTAAAGGTAAATTCCTCCGGACATAGATGAATAAAAAAAGGAGGCCGAAGCCTCCTTTTAATAGGTTTTTGGTCTATACTCTTACTTCACGATATTCTGGAAGTCGGTATTGTCGAAATATTTCAGGAATTCGCGGTCTTCTTTGGCAACAGCTTTTAGGCTGGCATCTTCTGCAACAGCCAGTTTCAGGTTGTCATACATCATAGTGGTGTTTCCTGAACGGGCACCAACAACAGCCATGAGATAATAAACAGCAGCGTCTTGTTCTTCAACACACTTCAGGTTATTTGTAGCTGCAGTATAGTCACCTTTAAGCAGGTTAGCCAGAGCAACATTGTATGTACAGGTTTTTCCACCAAAGAGTGAAAGTGCACCATCATAGTCACCTTCGCGAATTTTCAGGATTCCAAGGTTATAATTCATACTGAGGCCACCATTTTGAGCAGCTTCGTAATGTGATTTGGCAGTTTCGTAATCTTTATTCCAGGAAGCAATTACACCCATGTTGGCCATAACAACAGGGTTGTTAGGTGAAAGGGCATTTGCTTTTTCAATAAAAGAAGTAGCTTCTTCCAGGTTACCTTGCTCAAGAAGAGTATAACCGGCATTGTTCCAGAATTTCCAATTGTCAGAGTAAACTTCAGTACCTGACTTGTAAATTTTCAGTTGGGTACCCAAATCTTCAGTCAGTGTAGCAGCAAACAGAAGTTCTTCTGCTTTAAGGCTGTCTGGAGAAGTGGTTGAAAGCATAGCAATATTCTCATCAGTACGCTTTGGCTCGTAACAAACAACTGAGATCTCGGCACGACGCAGAGGCTCAAGAATTTCTTCTACTTCTGCATAAATAACAGTCATGTTTTTGATTTCCTGCTCACGCTGAGCTTTATCTGGTTGTGATTTAATCACGTTGATAATAGCTTGCTTTTCAGGAAGACTTGACTTATTAATAGCAGCCATGAATCCATCAAAGTCTTCACCGTTAGCCTGTGGGTTAACAGTGTACTCGCGTTTAATTTCATCATAATCTTTCTTCTGCTCTCTTGCAATAGCTTTATCCAGTTTAGTGATGAAATCAACAATGTATTTTTCACCAGCTTCTGAACGCTTCTGGGTCAGCTCAGCATTGTATGCTTCTTCTCCTTCAGGAGATGCCCAGGCATTGATGTCGATGGTTTTGATTTTCCATCCCTGCTCAATGAAGTCTTTTACCATCTGAACTGCTTCCTTAGAAGCTTCTTCTTTGTTCAGCTTTTGCATCATTGTAAGGTTGGAACTGTTGTAATCGAAATAAAGATTAGCTGTTTCAGTAATCAGTACTTCTTTTTTGTAACCATGCTCAGCAAGAGAAAGATCCTCGTCACGTGCAACTCTTTCCGAAGTGTAAATAACTCCGTCGGCGAGTTTAACTTCACCCAGCTCAACAGTTTTCTTTCCTTTGGTTGCAGTTGCGTTAACAACAAGATCAGAGGCATTCATGTCCGGTGAGTAAGGAATCACATCACTGTACTCAAAAGAGCCGCCTTCTTTTTTCTTGATGACAGTACCGTCTCCGGTAACTTTTTCACCCTGAATTTTAACGGTTTTACATGTGTGAGATCCACCTTCCCATTTCAGAACAGGAGTAAATTCAACAGTAACTTTTTTGTCAAAATACTTTTCCGGGAAAAAGCCTTTAATGCTAAAGTTAATATTGCCTCCATGTGTTTCTAACACTTCAGGTGTAGTCTCATACTTTACAGTGTCGTATTTCTTCTGCATTTTTTTGAGACCACAACCAGTCATTAATGCTACTGACAGAAATAATGCAGCAACAAGTTGAAGATTGAATTTTTTCATAGGTCCGGTTATTTTATTGATTAAGTTTTTTGGTTCAAGTGCAAAACTATGAAATTTGTACAAATATATAAAAAAAAATACGCTGATTGTGAATATTTATCAGAATTAAAAATATTGATACGTCGAAATCATGCGGCGATACATGTCCCAAATGACAATTCCTGCACAAACAGAAACATTTAAAGAATGTTTCGTTCCGTGCTGGGGAAGTTCAATCATGAAATCACACAGAGGCAGCACCTCATCACTCATTCCAAAGACTTCATTGCCCAGAATTATGGCAACAGGTTGTGCTAAATTTTCAATGTCAAAATCAGAAATATCAATACTGTTATGACTTTGTTCAATGCCTGCAATGAGGTAGTTTTTATTTTTTAATTCTTTTATCGCATTAACAGTATTTTCGTAATATTTCCATTCCACACTATCGGTTGCCCCTAAAGCGGTTTTTTCAATTTCTTTATTGGGAGGACAATCAGTAATACCGCATAAATATACTGCTGAAATCCTGAAAGCATCACATGTTCTAAAAACAGACCCCGTATTATGCCGGCTTCTGATATTATCCAGTACAACTACCAAAGGTAATTTTGATGACGATTTATACTCTTCTTTGCTAATTCTGTTCAGCTCTTCAAGGCGTTTTTTCATATTTTGCAATTTGCAAAGACAAATATAATGTATTTGTCCATGATTATTCAAACATGGTGTAGAGACGTATTGCATACGTCTCTATTTATCCTAAATACACAACGGTGGTTGAGCCTGTCCTGAGCGGAGCAGAAGGACCTGTCGAAGCCACATGACACGAAACATAAAACAACGGTGGTTGAGCGTAGTCGAAACCACATAACAAAACTTTGGTCATTTCGACAAGCTCAATGACCGTATTTAGTGGCACGAACAGTACTTCAACACACTCAATTCGTGGTTTTGGGTTTATGGCTTGCCGGAAATCCAAAACATTCGTTGTAATTTATGAGCATTTAATTCGCCTTAATTTGTGAATTCGTGGTTAAGAAACTGCTGATAGGTCATTTCGGCTCCGCTCAATGACCCTTGACGGTGGCTGAGCGGAGTCGAAGCCACATGACAATTAACGCTTAGGTCATTTCGACAAGCTCAATGACCCTCGATTGTGGCCTGTCGAAGCCGCATGCCAGATTAAAAACCTGTCAGGTTATGCGGTACTATTCTGTACGACAAATCCTGACAGGTTATTTAAAAGGATTTTCTTAATTTTGTTGAAAACGATATTGTGGCGAAATCTGCAAATGTGAAAGAGACGCCGCTGATGCGGCAATACAATGAAATTAAGGCAAAATACCCTGACGCAATTCTTTTGTTCAGGGTGGGGGATTTCTATGAAACATTTGGTGAAGATGCAGTAAGAGCGTCCTCAATACTGGGTATTACCCTAACCAAGCGTGCCAACGGCTCTGCCTCTCATATCGAACTTGCAGGATTTCCGCACCACAGTCTCGAAACATACCTCCCGAAACTGGTAAAAGCAGGGCAAAGAGTAGCTATATGTGAGCAACTTGAAGACCCGAAAATGACCAAAAAAATTGTTAAGCGCGGTATTACCGAATTGGTAACTCCGGGTGTGGCTTTTTCCGATAATGTACTGGAACGGGAAAATAATAATTTTCTGGCCGCGATTTACTTGGATAAGTCATCTAATGGAGTTGCCTTTGTTGATGTTTCTACCGGCGAATTCATGGTGGCTGAGGGAAATTTTGAATATGTTGAACGATTGCTTCATAATATGGATCCTGCAGAAGTCATCGTTCAAAAACAACAACAGCAGCAGTTTTTCAATCAATTTGGACCGTTCAATACATTTGCATTCGATGATTGGGTGTTTAGCGAACAATATGGAAATGATTTGCTGACACGGCAGTTCGAGACCCATAATCTTAAAGGATTTGGCATTGATAAAATGCCTGCGGCTGTGATTTGTGCCGGGGCTGTACTGCACTATATACAGGAAACACGCAGAGACCAGCTCCCACATATCAATAGCATATCACGCCTCGACGATGAACAAACGCTGTGGCTCGATCATTTTACAATCCGTAATCTGGAGCTCGTACAATCATACAATATTCAGGGTAAAACGCTACTCGAAACAATTGATCGAACAGCGACTCCAATGGGCGCACGCCTGTTGAGACGTTATTTGCTCATGCCTCTGATTAACCGCAAAGAGATTGAAGGCAGGCATGATATTGTACAATATCTGGTGGAAGACAACAATTTTTCTAATTCACTTTTTGAGGCTCTCTCCGAACTAGGTGACACTGAAAGATTGATTGGTAAAACAGCTGTGGCCAGAGTAAATCCAAGAGAACTTAATCAACTGGCATTTTCTCTTGAAAAAATGAACTCCATTAAGGATACAATAGGAAAAAAGACTCCGCTCTCAAAATTGTGGGCAAATCTCTCAGATTGCAAAAAGCTTATATCTTCAATCCGAAATCATATAAAGGAAGACTGTTCTGTTGCCCTGAACAAAGGAGGAGTTATTGCAGATGGTGTACATAAAGAATTGGATGAACTGCGTAAAATCAGCGGAGAAAGCAAGGATTACCTTGCCAGTCTTCAGCATAATGAGGCAGAACGAACAGGAATATCTTCTCTGAAAATCGGATTCAATAATGTTTTTGGGTATTATCTCGAAGTTACCAATGCTCATAAGAATAAAGTTCCGGAGGAATGGACCCGAAAGCAAACGCTAACTAATGCAGAGCGTTATATCACACCGGAGCTGAAGGAATATGAAGAAAAAATCCTGGGTGCAGAAGATAAAATTCTGGCTCTGGAACAGCAGATATATACTGAATTATTAATCAGCATTCTGCCTTATGTAAAGCAAGTACAACACAATGCTGAAATTGCTGCCAAAACAGATGTGCTACTTTCATTTGCATTATTTGCCGCTGAGAATAATTATTGTCGCCCGATTCTTGATGATTCTTTTCTTATAGACATTAAAAGTGGCCGCCACCCTGTGATAGAGCAACAGCTGCCTCCGGGTGAGAAATATATTGAAAACGATACCTATATGGATAATGAAACCCAGCAAATCATAATTCTGACCGGACCCAATATGGCCGGGAAATCGGCTCTGCTGAGGCAAACAGCACTTATTACATTGCTGGCTCAATGCGGGAGCTTTGTGCCCGCCGAATCTGCCCGGATTGGAATTGTAGACAAGATTTTTACCCGTGTCGGTGCTTCTGATAATTTATCATTGGGCGAGTCTACTTTTATGGTGGAAATGAATGAAACGGCAAGTATTCTGAATAATTTGTCGGCA
>PKSX01000202.1 GCA_002869435.1 Marinilabiliales bacterium
AGTAAATTGGCAATCGGGTTATTCTTATTTCCGCAGAAAAGCACTTTTTCTCCGAAATGGCCCAAAGTGCCGCCTATAAATCCGTTTCCGGCACCGGGTAAGATGATGCTTTTGGGGTCGGTGTAAAAGCAGGGGAGGCTACGCTCAAGCATGGCTTTCTCAATTCCGCGATCGCTGCAGATATAGCTTTTGCCAATTTTGGTAAGGTTGCAGGCAATATAGCCTTGTTTAACTTCAATAATATCAAGGTCGCTGCATAAATCTCTAATTACTACATCAGTGTGCGAGCTCAGTACAGCAATATTATCATCAGTAAAAACATTATATTGTGCTGTTTGCGGATAGCGGAAACCAACAGAAACTTTACCTTCAGTCAATTCAAGATTCAGGCTTTTCAAATATTCAAACGTGTCGGGTGGAATATTGGGTGCAATTACTGTTTTACTTCCGATTTTTACCATGAAAATATCAGGATGTCCGCTTATGGCAGGATAAACTATCTTTCCTGCATTGAAATAATGCACATCATCCAGCTTTTGTAGTTTCTCAATAGCCTCGGTCGGACAGCGGTAATCAAGTATGAAGGGCATGAATTTCTCCTTTTTTTACATTCGCATTCTGCAAGATACGAAATTCAGTGTTTTTCATCTGAAACACCTTCAAATTCCCTTTCTCAAATCCCAATGCCGCATTAATATCCGATGGGTTGACCTCAAAACCCTTAATTTCAGGGTCATCTTCAAGCAGTTTCTCTGCTTTATCCAGAAAATTTTTCGACTGAACCAGCTGCCTGAATGCAGGATGCCACGGTCCGGCCATTAATTTACCATTATAGAGAAATTCAGACGGATGCAATCCGCATTTATAGATCATCACGCCGTTTTCTTCAAACAACCTGTAAATGGGTGCAGTTTGCAAAACGGCTTCTTCAATGGATAAGGGTTCGTAATCTCCGGCTTTATACATTTCGGCCAGTTCCGTATCATCAATAACCAGCACCGGATAAATTCTGGTGCCGTCTGCACCAAGATTAATAATTTCTTTTGCGGTTGTATAAGTTTTTTCAGGCGTATCGCCGGGTAGCCCTACCATCATTTGAATGCCCAGTATAAATCCACCTTCTTTAATTAGTTTTGCCGCATTTCGAACATCTTCAGCACTATGCCCCCGACCGGAAAGCCTTAGCACATCTTCATCCATCGATTGGGCACCTATTTCAATAATCTTTACATGATACTGTTTAAGCAAACTTAATATCTCATCATTAATATAATCGGGCCTTGTGCTGATACGGATACCTTCAATTTCTGCGTTTTCTACATAGGGTGCTGCAAGTTTCAGATATTTTTCCTGCTCATGTAGTGGTAATCCAGTGAATGATCCTCCGAAAAAGGCAATTTCGCAGGTCCTGTTTTCTGCTTTAATGGTCTTTAGATGACTCTCAATTATTTCTGAAACTTCTTTTTCCGATGGCAGTTTTTCAGTGGCTGTAATGTTCTTTTGATTACAGAATACGCACTGATGCGGACAAGCAAGTTCCGGTAAGAAAATTGGAATAATACTATGCGATTTCATCTAGTAAAAACCTTCGCGTTTGCGGATGACCCATTCGGCAGTCAGAAAAGCCAGAATAATAAAGAAAAGCCACTTCCATTCAAGCAAATCCTGATATTGCATTTGTGTGGAATAGGTTTTCTGAAAGGCGTTTCTTTCTTCAAGTGCATCAGAAATCTTATTCATTTCCTCTGGATAAACCATAATTCCACCACTGTTTTCAGCCATCATTTTCAGGAGATTGTGGTCAGCGCTTAAATTTAATAACTCAGCATTATAAGCATCAACCGTAAATTCTCCGGATTGAGCGTACGGATACTTTTCGCTTTTTACAGATGCGGTAAAACGGTAGGTTCCCGGATTCATTCGCCCGATACTCAATACATAACCCGATGCATTTTTTCGGAAAACATAAGGGTAGTTTCTTCCGTTCTGGTCAGTAATGTTCAGGCTGACATCAGGATCATTAATAAGCTCAAAATTGGCATTATAAAGTTCTGCAAACAGCTGTATGTTTTCATTTTCAGTATGGGTGGTTTTGTAAATCACCCTGAAACGACTGCGATCTGTGTTTTGAGCAAGAAACTGCACGATTCGGCTGATGAAACTATCGAAATTGGCATGCGAGTTCGAGCGGATATATTCATAAATCCTCCACCTCCATAACCCTTCGCCCATTAAAATTGCATTATGACTTCGCTGTGTTTCGCTGAAGATAAGTAATGGTTGGGTGGTGCTTACCGAGCCTATTTTCTGATAGCATAGAATATTTGACCCTGAACTGGTGGTATACTTGCCAAAAGGTACATTAAGTGGTGGCATGGCTTGTACCATATCACTTTCATTTCGGGGAATGGTAAACAATGGAAAATTCTCATTTACTACAGCTTGCGCTTCCGTAAAACCACCACGGGATTCAATCCTGAATCCTGCGTTTTGAGAATTCATCAAGCCAAGATTTGTTGTTTGACCTATGATGAACCATACCGGAATTCCGCTGTCTTTAATGTATTGCATCACTGCGGGTGCACGATTCATATTCGACGGCAGCTGATGCAGAATAAGCAGGTCGGCCGACTGCATTTCATCCACCGGGAAGGTTTTACTGAATACCGAAACATCGAAATTCTTATTTGTTCTCAATGCTGTAGAAATAGCTCTCAGATCAGGGTGGGGTGCCTGTGCAAAAATGACAATCTTTTTACGGTCTTCAATAACATTGAAGTAAAACGTGCGGTAATTATTGGAAATGTTTTTTTCTGCATCAATAGGCTCAAATGACACCGTAATTTTATTGAGTCCCTTCTTGTTGGCCAGAGATTTCAGGTTAATCAGTCGTGAAAAATCGTTTGAAAGAATATTCACTTCCTGATTGTAAATGGTTTCACCGTTGTGTTTTACCACCAGCCGGCTTCTTTCGTTGCCTGCCTGTACTGCACGTATAGATAATTCTATCGGGAAATAATTATTGAGCAATACTTCGCGGTTTCCAATTAGCGAGTTTACCGCCAGATCCGTTTTATCTGTAGTGTCTCCCAATGCAACAGTGTATACAGGTGCCTGAATTTTTGCCAGCGCATTAAGTGGATTTATTCCTGCATTGTATATACCATCGCTTATAAGTACTACTCCCTGAAGATTGCGCCTGTAATATCTGTTTTTCAATTCAGAAAATACACGACTCATGTCGGTGGTACCTTCCTTGAAATTGATGCTGTCACCTTCATTAAAATTCTCGCCAAAAGTATAGCGTACAATTTCTGCATCACCGTCGTGTTTTGTTATCCAGTCATTTATCGCGGGTAAAACATCATTATACAGATAAGCGGAGTCTGTACCCGTAATTATCGATGAGGAATTATCCTGCACTACTGCAATTACAGGTACGTCGTATATTCTTTTCTTTATACGAATCAGTGGTTCCAGTAATAAAAAAGTAATGAGAAAAATACTGATAAACCTGAATACAGGCAACAGAATATTATAGGGACGGTTAAAGTTCTTTTTCCGGTTTCGGTAATACAATATCCCGCTGTACAAGAGTCCTGAAATGATGCACAGCAGAATAAACCAGGCCGGATAAGACGTAATCAGCCCCATGTTTTATTTACAATTGCATTCCGCCGCAAACACTGATCACCTGCCCGGTGACATAACTGCTCAGATCGGAAGCAAGGAAAATACAAATGTCGGCAACATCTTTTGGCGATCCTGCACGTTTAAGCGGAATATCTTTGATCCATGCTTCGCGTACTTCGTCGGGTAATTTGGCGGTCATCTCGGTTTCGATAAATCCCGGAGCAATGGCATTACAGCGAATGCTGCGCGAGCCCAGTTCCTGAGCAATTGACTTTGTGAAGCCAATCATACCCGCCTTTGAAGCAGAATAGTTCGACTGTCCTGCATTTCCTTCTATACCCACAACAGAACTCATGTTGATGATAGAACCTTCGCGTTGTTTCAGCATGATGCGCTGAACAGCTTTGGTCATATTGAAAACAGATTTCAGGTTAACAGTAATTACTGCATCCCAGTCAGCTTCAGTCATGCGCATAAGCAGGTTGTCGCGGGTAATACCGGCATTGTTTACCAGTATGTCAATGCGTTCGAAATCTTTTAGGATATCTTCAACCAGCTTCTCTGATTCTTCGAAAGAAGCCGCATTTGAAGCATAAGCTTTGGCTTTGATTCCGCTTTTCTCAAGTTCAGTAACGAACTCCTGAACAGAATCGTCGATATTAAGGTCGGTGATGATCACATTGGCGCCGTTTTGTGCAAATTCGGCAGCAATGGCTTTCCCGATACCACGGGCAGCACCGGTAATAATAGCTGTTTTTCCCTGAAGAAGATTCATTCGTTTAGATTTTAAGATTTTTGCAAAGATAAAGCAATTTAGTAGAACGTAAAACGCAGAACGTAGAACGGGAATTGTAGTGTACTTAGTACCTTTTACTGAATATTTAGTTGGTTTTTTTCTACGTTATACGTTCCCCGTTCTACGTTGTACGTTACCCCCCACTCATCAAATGCAATATCGTTACATTATCTCCCTCTTTTACAGTGGCGTTTTCATATTTGTCTCTGGGTATTAATGTTCCGTTAACTTTAATAACTAGCATTTTAAAGGAGAATGCTTTATAATCCAGCAATTCCTGTATTGTAAGTTCAGATTTGTTTTCGATTATTTCCTCGCGGTTATTTAAAGTGATCACCATGACGAATTCTTTACTTATTCAACTACAAAATTATGTATTTATTTTGCTCAATGAATTCCAAAGAATTATCTTTATGCTCAATTATTCACCTTGCTGATATGATGCGCAGAATTATTGGTTTTTTTGTTTTAACTCTTCTTACTTCTTTTTTGTTTGCCCAGAACAATGATAAGGATACGTTGAGAGAAGTTAATGGGTTATGGTCAATAAAAGCCCTTAAAGAAGTGACTAAAGATTATCCCAATGCACATAAACTCATCAAACAGGCCGGCACATACAATGCTCTGGGTACTGCTTTTGCATATACCGGTGGTTTTATTCTAGCTTATCAGTTGACAGATGCTTTTTTAAATGGCCGCACGCCTAATTGGACATGGAGTGGTATTGGACTTGGACTTGTAGCTTTATCAGCCCCAATGTATAAAATGTGTAATAACAGAATATACGATGGAATTGACCTGTATTATATCGAAAAGGAAAAACGCGAGTCTGCGCACCTTGATCTGGGTTTTACCGCAAATGGGTTCGGATTCCGGCTGAGTTTTTAATTGTTCTTGAGCTGTTTGAATTATGATTCTTTCTGTGAAAATTGAAGATGTAACAGTGTAAAATCTTAATCTGAGACATCTGTTTAATCTGTGGACGGAAAATTATCGAAGAGCTTGGATTCCGGCTGAGTTTTTAATTGCTGTTTTTTTATTTCTTTCCTCGCAGGATATAAAATCAATTTATATCTTTGCCATAATTAAAGAACCTTAAAACATTCAAATATGAAAAAGCATAATTTTAGTGCCGGTCCTGCAATTCTTCCGCGTATTGCAATTGAGAATTCTGCTAAAGCAATTCTCGATCTTAACGGAATTGGATTATCTCTTCTTGAAATCAGTCACAGAAGTAAAGACTTTCAGGCGGTAATGGATGAAACCGTTGCCCTGATGAAAGAAAATATGGGTATTCCTGAAAATTATCATGTTCTTTTCCTCGGTGGTGGTGCATCTACTCAGTTTGCTACTATTCCTATGAACTTCCTGAAAACCAAAGCCGCATACCTGGAAACCGGTGTGTGGGCAAAAAAAGCCATTAAAGAAGCCAAAGGATTTGGTACAACTGAAGTAGTTGCCAGCTCTGCAGAAACTACTTTCAATTATATTCCAAAAGGCTACACCATCCCAACCGATGCTGATTATTTCCATATCACAACCAATAATACTATATATGGTACTGAAATCAGAACCGATATCGACAGTCCTGTTCCGTTGATTGCCGATATGTCATCAGATATGCTCAGCCGCCCGGTGGATGTTAGCAAATATGCCATGATCTACGGTGGTGCGCAGAAAAACATTGGTCCTGCCGGTGCCACTTTTGTGATTATTAAAGATGAAATGCTTGCAAAGATTACCGAAGATCGTCATATACCTACCATGTTTAACTATAAAACCCACGTTGAAGGTGGTTCTATGTTCAATACTCCTCCTGTGCTTCCAATCTATACCATCATGGAAACCATGCGCTGGTTGAAAGAATTGGGCGGTGTTGCTGCTATTGAAAAAATCAATATTGATAAGGCTCAGGTTTTATACGATGCCATCGACAACAGCCAGATGTTTGTTGGTACAGCTGAAAAAGACTCACGCTCACTTATGAATATCTGTTTTGTAATGAAGGAGCAGTATAAAGATAAAGAAGCTGCATTTATTGAATATGCAAAAGACAGAAATATCTCCGGCATTAAAGGACACCGTTCAGTTGGCGGTTTCCGTGCTTCAACCTACAATGCAATGAGTAAAGAAAGCATTCAGTATCTGGTTGATGTAATGCATCAGTTTGAAAAGGAAAATCTCTAAGAATCTTTAATATAGTTTCTGGAAATCCCGCTTTTTGCGGGATTTTTTGTTAAAATCAGCGTGTGCTTTGTAAAAAATATTGTTGCAGGTCAAAATTTAAGTATTCGAGACTTCTTTTTCTCATGAAAATTTTTAATCTTTGCATGGAAGATCAACGCAGTTGATTTCAGCAAATAAACTATTAAATACCTAAAGAACTATACCAATGGCAAAAGTACTTATTGCAACTGAGAAACCTTTCGCTCCTGCAGCGGTTCAATCCATCAGAGAGATTGTGGAAAACGCCGGTTTTGAACTGGCTTTGTTAGAAAAATACACTGATAAGGCTCAATTGTTTGAAGCTGTTAAAGATGCAGATGCATTAATTGTGCGCAGTGATAAGATTACTGCAGAAGTAGTTGAGCAAACACAAAACCTTAAAATTGTTGTGCGTGCAGGTGCAGGATACGATAATCTGGATCTTGAAGCGTTAACGGCAAAAGGTGTTGTAGCCATGAATACGCCCGGGCAAAACAGTAATGCTGTTGCAGAATTGGCTTTGGGTATGATGGTTTCGATTGCACGTAATAATTATGCCGGTACAAGTGGCAGCGAACTCAAGGGCAAATCCCTAGGAATTCATGCCTATGGTTATGTTGGTAAAGGTGTGGCTACTATTGCCAAAGGATTTGGTATGAAGGTGTATGCTTATGATCCGTTTATCGATAAGAGCATCATGATCAATGACGGTGTTGAGGTGGTAGACTCTGTAGAGGAACTGTACTCAAAATGTCGTTACATTTCGCTACATATTCCGGCCAACGAGCATACTAAAGAATCAATAAACTATAATCTTTTGATGTCAATGCCTAAGGGCGCTACGCTGGTAAATACAGCCAGAAAGGAAGTAATTCATGAAGATGACATGCTTCGTGTATTGTCTGAACGTGAAGATTTCCGTTATGCAAGCGATATCGCTCCTGATAATAAGGAGATCATTGCAAATAAATTTGAAGGACGCTTTTTCTTTACACCAAAGAAAATGGGGGCTCAAACATCAGAAGCAAATATTAATGCAGGGATAGCTGCTGCAAACCAGATTGTGGCATTTATAAAAGAGGGGGACAGGACATTTCAGGTGAACAAATAGCCGTTTAACCTATAACTTCTCTCACTATGGAAAACATTGAAAAGAAGTACAATTTTTTTCGCTTCGAAGACTTAAGAATCTATCGCAAAGCTCTCGATTACTCAAAATGGGTTAGTGATCAAACAAACACTTTTGAAGAAGCCATTCCGGGAAATCACTTTCGTCAGAATTTTGTGAAAGCATCGCTTGAAATTGCAATGAATATTGCCGAAGGGAGCGGCCGTAATAAGAGTCAGTTTATCTATTATCTTAAAATGGCCAAGAGCTCAATTCGCGAATGTGTTGTACTTACAACTGTTGCTCTCGATCATGGATTCTTTTCACAGGAAACTCACGATGAATCCCGCGAATTTCTTATAGAAATTTCAAAAATGGTTGGAGCATTGATTTCCAGCCTACAAAGAAATCGCCGAAATGACTCACACGATGAGTCAGACGATGATAATGACAACTCCATGTCATATGGAGATGATTATAATACCGACTAAATTTCTAAACTAAACACATAAAACTATGGCAATTTTAAAAGCTTTCAGAGGATTAAGGCCTCCAAAAGAGATTGCAAAACAATTGGCCTCAAGGCCCTACGATGTACTGAATTCAAAAGAAGCAAGAATTGAAGCAGAAGGCAATCCATATTCATTGCTGCATATTATTAAGCCGGAAATAGACCTTCCTGAGGGAATTGATGAGCACGCTCCTGAGGTATATCAGAAAGCGAAAGATAATTTTGCTGCTTTTCGTGAAAATGGCTGGCTGGTTCAGGATGAAGAAGAATGCCTGTACATTTATGCGCAAACCATGAATGGTAAAACACAGTACGGAATTGTGGGTGGTGCCGGTGTTGATGATTACCTGAATGGCGTAATTAAAAAACATGAGCTTACCCGCCACGAAAAAGAAGAAGACCGAATGAAAATGGTTCGCATCACCGACGCAAATATGGAACCTGTTTTCTTTTCATACCCTGCCAAACCCGAACTGGATAAC
>PKSX01000126.1 GCA_002869435.1 Marinilabiliales bacterium
ATTGTGGGCACGATAAGCTATATGCCGAATGTGTACGGGGCGTTTATTGCCAGCGTGGTGATAAGGCGATTACTGGACATGGAGGTGCATTTGACTAAGAGGATGAAGGAGAAGGCTCCCACAAAGGCCACGAAGAACACTAAGAATTAAGGGCACGAAGAACTCCCGCAGATCTCGGGGATCTCGCTGATGTTTTTATTTAACCGCTGAGAACGCAAAGGATACGCGGAGGGCGCGGAGTTCTGGAATGCTGAAAAACGCTTACTTAGCAGAATTTGGCTGAACTATAAAAAAGGCTGTCAGTTCGAGCGTAGTCGAGAACTTAGACAAGTCAAATTGAAAAAGCTAGAAGTAGAAAAGTTAAAAGTGGGATTAGTCTCGCCGATGAAAAACTAATCAAATTTGCGAGATCGAAATTACGAAAAATTCGCGCAAAAAGCAAGCTAGCAAAACAATCCAGAAGACGACTCTCTGTTCCTTCGTCCCGAAGCATGTGGGTCATGGAACAGGTGCAATCGAGCCTCCGCACACCCTGCCATGATCCTCCTGCCGTCGGAACGATGACAGGGTTTTCTACCCATCCGGATGCACACACACTAAATAATTAATTGTCGCACTTTCCTTCGTCAAGCTCAGGACAAGCTGCTCAGCATGAAAATTAATTATTTCAACATCCCCGGAATCTCAACCCCACATTTCCCACATTTTCCATCCTTCAGAGATTTTATTTCTGTGGTATATCCGTTTCGTTTAATCAGCAATTCGCCGCACTTATGACAATAAGTGGAATCCCATTTGGTATCGCGAACATTTCCGGTATATACATATTGAATTCCCACTTCTTTAGCAATATCCAAAGCTTTTTCCATAGTGGAAATTTCAGTTCTATTGGTATCTTGCAGCTTGTACGCCGGAAAGAATCTGGAAATATGCAAAGGCACGTCTTGCATCTCTTTTTCAACCAACCATTGAACCATTTTGCGAAACATTTCAAGGTTGTCTGAATACCCGGGAACCATTAGATGTGTAATTTCGAGCCACACATCGCTGTCTTTCAAAGTAAGCAAAGTGTTTTTCACAGCACTGAGTGTTCCGCCGGTGAGTTTTCTATATGTATCTGCATCAAAAGCTTTCAAATCGATATTGGCCGCATCGAGGTATGGAATGAGTTGTTTCAATGGCTCCGGATTAATAAAACCATTGGAAACCATTAAATTTTTGAGTCCCGACTGATCTGCCAAAACTGCTGTATCGAACATATATTCGTAAAAAACAGTGGGCTCTGTATACGTATATGCAATGCACTTTGAATCATAACTGAGCGCACCGCGTACCAGATCATTTGGAGAATATTCGTGTGCTGGAAGGTCTTTGGGAGCATTTTGCGATATTTCCCAATTCTGGCAATTCAGACAATGAAAATTACACCCTGCAGTACCCATAGAATACACTTTTGCCTCTGGCAGAAAATGGTAAAATGGTTTTTTCTCAATCGGATCGAGGTGTACTGCCACAGTTTTGCCATACGATTCTGTAATCAGCTTCCCTCCTATTGCTGTGCGCGTACGACAAATACCTGTTTGGCCTTCTATAAGTGAACATTCATGCGGACAAAGTTCACACATCATTTTATTCTTCACGGCTTGATAATACATAGCTTCTTTCATGGTTCTTATATCAAAATTATATGTAGACTTCCCCGACGCTTTTGCATTTTTTGCAGTGGCGAGGCTTCCGATACCCAAAAGAGCAAATCGTTTAAGAAATTCGCGTTTATTCATTGTTTCAGTCCACACAAAAGTAGAAATTATATCGATTTAATAAAAGGATATAAAGCACAATTTTCACGTTTCCTCTATTTTATTCATTTGTTCCTTTGATAATTATGTCATAAATTTGCTTTCACTTTCTCAATATCGTATATTTAAACTCGATGAAAATCAAAATATTAGCCACCATCCTCCTCATGTCAGCATTTTCATCCTTATCAGCACAAAATGATTATCCAAACCGTAAAGCGGTTATGGCCGGAAAGTTTTATCCCGGTGATTCGGCAGCTCTGAAAAGATATTTGGAGATTCAAATGAATCAGATCATTCTGGCACCGGACTCAAACCGGGTACGGGCTGTAATTGCACCTCATGCAGGCTATTCATACAGTGGAGAAGTGGCTGCATTTGCATTTGCTTCATTGCGGGATAATCCTGAGTACAAAAATGTCTTCCTGATAGGATCCAGTCATGTAGCTGCCTTTAATGGTGCATCTGTTTATCCCGGAGGTCATTTTGAAACTCCGCTGGGAAATGTACCTGTAAACGATGAAATTGCGAAAGAGCTGAGGAAAAACAAAGTTTTTGATTTTCCTGCAGCCCATCACCTCGAAGATCATGTTCTGGAAGTGGAATTGCCATTTCTGCAACACGTGCTTGAAGGTGAGTTTAACATCATTCCTATTGTAATCGGCACAAAAAGCACCCATCTTCTTGATGAAATAAGTGATGCTCTTCTTCCATATTTTAATGATGAAAACCTATTTGTTATCAGCACCGATCTCTCACATTATCCCAGCTATGCCAATGCAATAAAGACAGACACGAAAGTAATCAGCAGCATTTTAACAGGTTCGAGCACTGAATTTACCCGTGTTGTAACTGAGAATGAGGGAAGTGAGATTGAGAACTACAGAACTGCCATTTGCGGATACAGTGCTGTTTACACATTATTAAAGCTGGGTGAGCTTAGTGGCGAAAAACATAGTTTTCAGAAACTTAAATATATTAACAGTGGAGACATAAGCGGAGATTACGACAAAGTTGTCGGATATACTGCAATTTCTATGAAGCATATTCCTGATGCAGATGAGAAATCAGATTCATTATCATTCAATGAATATGAGCAGAAGCAAATGTTTACCATCGCCCGAAATGCCATAAAAGAACAATTCAACATACCTCCCGATAGTGTAGGTACTATTGAAAAGAAATTGAAAACAAAATGTGGCGTTTTTGTCACCCTTTACCTCAACGGAAAACTTCGTGGTTGCATTGGCACATTCAGACAAGACAAAGAACTGTATGACAATATCAGAGAAATGGCCTATGCAGCAGCATTCAACGATCGTCGTTTTGAGCCACTGACTCAGGAAGAATTTTCTGAAATCAAAATAGAAATCTCAATTCTTACACCCATGCAAAAGATTGAGGATATACAGGATATTGAAATAGGCACTCATGGAATCTATCTCAAACAGGGTATTTTAAGCGGCACATATCTACCACAAGTTGCTGTTGAACAGGGCTGGAATGCAGAAGAATTTGTTAGTCACTGCAGCCAGTATAAGGCCGGTATTGGAAAAGACGGCTGGAAAAGTAAGAATACTGAGATATTCATTTACGAAAGTCTCATATACGAGGAATAATTACATAATCATTCCTGCACCCACAGTTACATTATTCGATTCATCAATCAGGATCACAGATCCGGTATTTCGGTTGTGCTTATAACGATCGAAAAACAACGGTTGCGTAGTGCGAATAGAAATTCTTGCAATTTCATTCAGGCCAATATTCTTATCCTCGAGGTTTCTGTGAAGTGTATTGATATCAACTTTGTATTTCACCTCCTTAACCATGCATCGCAGATCCTTGGATGTATGCCTTATGGCATATTTGCCACCAATTTGAAGTGGTCTGTCGTGCATCCATACAAGCATAATCTCAATATCCTGGCCAATTTGAGGAACATTGTTTTCGCGTACGATCATATCACCACGACTGATGTCAATTTCATCCTCCAACAGAATGGTAACAGACTGAGGAGGAAATGCCTCGTTAAGTTCACCATCATAAGTATCAATTTTCTTAATCTTTGAGGTAAAACCCGAAGGCAATGCCATTACTTTATCGCCCGGTTTGAAAATACCCCCCGCAATTTTTCCTGCATAACCTCTGTAATCGTGGTATTCGTCAGAGAAAGGTCTAATTACATATTGAACCGGGAAACGGCAGTTAACCAAATCGTGATCAGATGCAATATGAATGGTTTCAAGTAAATACAGCAATGTAGGTCCTTCATACCATGTCATGTTTTCAGAACGGTTCACAATATTGTCACCTTTCAGGGCAGAAACAGGAACAAAGCGGATGTCCTGAACCTCCAGTTTGGAACTGAATTCTTTAAAATCACTGAGGATATTGTCGTAAACCTCTTTGCTATAGTCAACGAGATCCATTTTGTTGATACAAAACACCACATGTGGAATTTTTAGCAAAGAAGCAATGAATGCATGACGTCGGGTTTGCTCCAGAATACCTTTACGGGCATCTACCAAAATTAGGGCAAGATTTGCAGTTGAGGCGCCTGTAACCATATTTCTGGTATACTGAATATGTCCCGGAGTATCGGCAATAATGAATTTTCTACGGGGAGTACTGAAATAGCGATATGCCACATCAATAGTGATACCCTGCTCACGCTCAGCACGTAAACCATCGGTAAGGAGGGCCAGATTCACATAATCCTCGCCTCTTTTTTCACTGGCTTCTTTTACTGAATCGTACTGATCCTGAAAAATTGACTTTGTATCATACAGCAAGCGGCCAATTAAGGTACTTTTTCCGTCATCAACACTACCAGCGGTGGTAAAACGCAGCAGCTCCATGTTGATATAGTCATCTTGATTGAATGTATTGTCCATAATTCAGTACTATTTAGAAATATCCTTCTTTTTTCCTGTCTTCCATTGCAGTTTCGCTACGCTTGTCGTCTGCGCGGTTACCACGTTCAGTTTCACGAGTTGCAGCAATCTCAGCAACAATATCGTCAAGACTATTGGCTTCAGAAAGCACTACACCTGTACAGGTCACATCACCAATGGTACGGCAACGAACTATGCGACGTTCAACCTTTTCATCATCCTTCATTTGCATGAACGGGTAATGAGCCAGCCACATTCCGTCACGCTTAAATACATCACGTTCGTGACTGAAATACAGAGAAGGAAGCTTTATATTTTCGCGGCGGATATACATCCACACGTCCAATTCTGTCCAATTTGAAATAGGGAAAACACGAAAATGCTCCCCCGGAAATTTCTTGGCATTGTATAGGTTCCACAATTCAGGGCGCTGATTTTTAGGATCCCATTGACCAAAATCATCGCGGTGACTGAAAAAACGCTCTTTTGCACGTGCTTTTTCCTCATCACGGCGCGCACCGCCAAGTAATGCATCAAATTTATGCTCTTCCACTGTATCGAGCAAGGTAATGGTTTGCAAAATATTACGTGACGCACCAACGCCTTTTTCTTCAACGGCTTTACCTTTGTCGATAGATTCCTGTACTGATCCAACGACCAACTTAACACCAAGTTCTTCAACAAGGTCATCACGAAATTTAATGGTTTCATCAAAATTGTGCCCGGTATCGATATGCACAAATGGAATTGGAATCTTTGCAGGCCAGAAAGCCTTTTTTGCAAGATGTGCCATTAAGATGGAATCTTTTCCACCTGAAAATAACAAGCCGGGTCTCTCGAACTGCGATGCAATTTCGCGCATCACATGAATCGATTCCGACTCAAGTTCCTGCAAATGATTCAAGTTGTTTCTCATGTCCAGCTGAATTTTATCTTTTTCAATACCCGTCTGGTAAGATAACGGGTGCATTTTTCAATATCCCATAAGTCTGTTCTGACTTCAATGTCGGGATCTTCAGGGGGCTCGTACACAGAATCGAAACCTGTGAAGTTTTTAATTTTCCCCTCTCTGTATTTTTTATACAGTCCTTTCACATCGCGTAATTCGCAAATCTCGATAGGACAGTTTACATGTACTTCTACAAATCGGTCAGGGCCAACTATCTCTTTGGCCAATTCCCTCATTTCTTTGGTAGGCGTGATAAATCCACAGAGTACTATCAAACCTGAATCAAGAAACATACGTCCCACTTCAGCAATTCTTCGAATATTCTCTGTCCGCTCTTCCATGCTAAACCCCAGATCTCGGTTCAATCCGGTTCGAATAACATCACCATCAAAAACTTTTGTAAAATATCCTTTGGACAGAATTACTTTATTCAGTGCCTCAACCAAAGTAGTTTTGCCTGAGCCTGAAAGGCCCGTAAACCAGATAATCCTGGGTTTTTGGCGGATAAGGAATCGCCTGCGATTACGCCTGATAAAACTATTGAAATCTGACCAAACCCTGGGATTCTTATATCTTTCCGTCTTCGTTCTTCGTATCTTGATCAAGGTAAATTTTTTTGCAAAGATAATATCATTGAACGAATAAAAGCACATTCAACACTAATATATTGTAAAAGCTGTATAAAAATGAAGAAAATAACAGACAGACAGAAATATCAACAGTCTTTTCTGACAAGTTCCCGGACAAGCTCAGGGACTTTATCACTTGCTTTGCCAACAATGCATTTAACATTTGGCAAATTGAGGTTTTGCTCGGCTTTAGGATCAATATAATAAATCTCTGCCTCAGGAGAGGTATAATTCATTAATGAGGCTGCTGGATAAACCTGAAGGGATGTTCCAATTATAATGAGGATATCACATGAACTAACAATCTCAATGGCATCGTCAAAAGCATCAACTGATTCACCAAACCATACAATATGGGGGCGAAGCATGTGGCCATCAGGGCATTTATCATCTACCGACAATTTACCATATTCAACATCAACAACATAATCCGGGTTTTTATCACTTCTGGCTTTCCGCAATTCACCATGCAAATGCAAAATATTGCTGGATCCTGCTCTTTCATGCAAATCATCCACATTCTGAGTAACAATGCTCACTTCATATTTATCTTCAAGACAAGCCAATGCTTTATGGCCGGCATTTGGCTCAACTTTTCCAAGCTGGGTTCTGCGCATATTGTAAAACTCATGAACCAGATCCGGAGTAGCTTCCCAGGCTCTGGGCGAGGCTATTTCTTCAAAACGGTATTGTTTCCAAAGACCATTGGAGTCGCGGAACGTTCGCAGGCCACTATCTGCACTCATACCTGCACCGCTAAGAATACATATATGTTTTTTTCCCATGTACTGATTTTTGATAAATATAGTCATTTTTTTCAACACTGTCAAGTTTGATATGGCTTGTATTAGTTTAAAAGGGTATATCTATCAAACAAAAGAATGCTAAATTTGCGGCATGAAAAATTACACCCACATCATTTTTGATCTCGACCGAACTTTATTTGATTTTGAACGCGGCGCAAAAGAAGCATTAAAAGATTTACACAGCATATATGTAGCACCACACTCTGAAAAAAGCTTTGAAGAGTTCCATACTTTATACAAAGTCATTAATAACGGTCTCTGGGATGAATACAGACGTGGATTAATTCAAAAAGAGATTTTGCGAAGCAAACGCTTTGCCATGACACTTGAAGAACTTAATATTCATAAACCTGATATTGCTGTACAAATGGGTGATATGTATGTCAGAATTACAGCAGAAAAAGCATATTTGTTTCCGTATACATTAGAAATTTTAGAGTATCTGAAATCAAAATATGAGCTGGCCATTATGACCAATGGGTTTAAAGAAGTTCAGTATCCAAAACTAGACAGAAGCGGTATTCGAGACTATTTTAAATACATCTTCATTTCAGAAGAAATAGGAGTAAATAAACCGGATATAAAAATATTCAACCATGCTGTAGAAACCATGAATACTTCGGCTGAGTACTGTCTGATGGTGGGCGATGATTTTGCAGTGGATATTGAGGGTGCTGCCAATGCTGGTATTGATCAGATCTATTTTAATCCGGCCTTAGAAGAAGGAAAACATGAGCTGGCTCCTACTTTCAGAATTAGGAAGCTAAAGGAGATGGAGGATTTTCTTTAAGGACGCAGATTAACGCAGTATAACGAAAAAAACGGATCTACGCGGATTGTAATGTTTATTCAGTCCTAAGACTTCCGAAGTTTCTAAAACTTCTGAAGTTATTCAACAATTCCAAATTCTTATTCGATAACAAACTTTGTACTTGAGCAATTTGTTTCGTTGAAAACGCGAATCACATAAATACCAGACGGTAACTCAGATACATTTGCATTAATATATGAACCCGAAAAATACTCACCTACAAGTTTTTGCCCGTTCATATCAAGTATTTCATATTCACCATCAACAACTCCGAAGCAATTCACCTGGATCTTATCTGATGCAGGGTTAGGAAAAACACTAACTTTAAGCAGCTCAGAATCCTCAATGGATTGTGTTGTATTCTGAAACATTCTGAAGAACTTCCAGATCTCAAGCGTATACGAAATATCATTTGTACCGGGCATCATCCATATATGATCGGCATTATTTACCTTATAAAAACGTACCATTGTATTGGCATCACCATTTTCGTAATCATATTTTTCAACGGTGTATCCATCAGCGGCGATATCTGGCAAAGCAGTTATTACAGCAGGAGTATCGCAATTGTTGAAATCCACCCACCAATCTACGAGAACCTCTGCATCATTTCCATACATGTTTCCGGTATAATTTACCTGAGTATCTGAGGTTCCGTGAAAATGACAAACCGGTATCGGGCGATAAGGATTCACATTTAAATATGCGCCAAAAGTACCGGCCACTGACGCCACTGCTGCAATCCTCTGCTGTAGCTGGCAAGCCAGGCGCTGACTCATAAAACCTCCCATACTGAAACCACAAACATAAACTCTTGTGGGGTCAATATTATATTCGGCAGAAACAGAATCAATAAGCGCATCGATAAAACCTACATCATCTATTCCATCGTTAAGCACTACACCATAATAACCTGCTCCACTATTCCATGCAGTACCAAAAGGTGACTCAACTGCCTGAGGATACAGAGTAATAAACTGTGCTGAATCGGCTAGCAAATGCATTCCTATTCCACTGAAATTGGTCATATTATCTCCAAGTCCATGAAGACAAATAACCAACGGAACTTGCTGTGATCCGGTATATGAAGTTGGTACATATTCTTTATACTGACGGGTAAGACCGCCATGCTGAATGGTTTTTGAAGTCTGTGCTGAAATTGCTACAGATAAAAACAGAGTGAACAGAAATACAATAAACCTCATAACTAAAACTTTTTGTAAATATATAAATTTCAAACAAGCTATCACAGTCTAATTGAACAATTCATAAAATAAGTGTAGCATTTCATCTAAAACCGCCTTATATAGTAAATAGCTGTTCTTAGAATATAGAACTCGAGTGACACAAATTTTGAATAGCTTTGCAAAAAAAAGTGAACCTTCTTTCGGTTGAAAATCTGACTAAATCCTATGGCGAAAAGCTGCTTTTCGAAGATATTTCTTTTGGAATACAGGAAGGTCAGAAAACAGCACTCATTGCAGCCAACGGCACCGGAAAAAGCAGTTTACTTAATATCATCATGGGAAAAGATATTCCTGATGGTGGAAAAGTAACGCTCAGAAATGATATTCGTGTGGCGTATCTGCCACAAAATCCCGAAATTGATCCTGATCTAAGTGTTTTAGATCTGGTCATGGCTTCCGACAACCTTTATGTGCAGACCACAAAGAAATATGAACTCGCGGCTCAGGCCCTGGAAGAGAATGATACTGCAGCAAATCAGCAAACGCTAAGCGATGCTACATCAGCCATGGATGCCATTTCCGCATGGGATTATGAATCTAAAGTGAAAGAGGTTCTGGGAAGATTGAAAATCAACAACTTAAATCAGAAAGCCGGTACTTTGTCTGGTGGTCAGCTTAGAAAAGCGTCTCTTGCCCGAGTACTGATTGATGAAAGCCAATTCATCATTCTTGATGAGCCCACCAACCATCTGGATATCGATATGATTGAGTGGTTAGAGGAATTTCTGAACAAACAAAAGCTAGCACTTCTGCTGGTTTCGCACGATCGATATTTTTTAGATGCCGTTTGCGATGATATTATTGAGCTCGACCAACAGAACTTGTATCAGTACAACGGTAATTACTCATATTTTGTAGAAAAGAAAGCCGAGCGTGAAGCGGCAGAGCGTCTTGAGGTGGAAAAAGCCCGAAATATATACCGAACCGAACTGGAATGGATGCGCCGCATGCCCAAAGCCAGAACTACTAAATCAAAAGCCAGAATTGATGCTTTCTACGAACTGGAGATGAAAGCCACACGTCGTTTTGATGATAACAGACCGGAATTTCAGATTAAAGATCGTCGAATGGGTAAAAATATTCTGGAACTGAATAATATTCACAAGAGTTTCAAAGACCCCGGTTTTGTCATAAAGGATTTCAGTCATATTTTCAAGCATGGTGAGCGTGTGGGTGTTGTTGGGCCTAATGGATCAGGGAAAAGCACGCTTTTTCGCATCATCATGGATGAAATACAAGCTGATGAAGGCAGCGTAAAACGTGGACAAACCATTCATTTTGGATATTTTTCTCAAATCAACCCTGAAATAAAGAAAGACAAACGCGTTATTGAGATTGTAAAAGACGTGGCCGAAGAAATTAAAATGGGGGATGCACCCAGTGTTTCGGCATCTCAGTTTTTACACTATTTTGGTTTTGATCATAATACACAATACAATCACTACACAAATCTAAGCGGTGGAGAAAAAAGGCGTTTGCACTTGTGCATGACTCTCATCACCAATCCGAATTTTCTTATTCTTGATGAGCCTACCAACGATCTTGATATCGATACGTTGAATGTGCTGGAAGAATTCCTTCTTAAGTTCAAAGGCTGTTTGATGATTGCCACACACGACCGTGCATTTCTGGATAAAATAGCCGATCATATTTTCATCTTTGAGGGTGATGGAAAAATCAGAGATTACTATTCCAATTATAGTGCCTACCGCTTAAAAAGACTCAAGGAAATAAGTCAGGAAAAGCAACAGCAAAAGGCAGAAAAACCAAAATCGGAAAAGCCAAAAAGTACTGTCAGAAAAGCAACTTACAAGGAAAAACTTGAATTTGAAGCATTGCAAAAGGAAATTGCGGAACTGGAAAATGAAAAGGCGGAAATGCTTTCCATTATGAACGATGCTGGTCAAAGCCCAGAGAATCTTACCAAAGCATCAAAGCGTTATCAGGAAATTTCCGGCCTTCTGGACGACAAAGAATTTAGATGGTTAGAGTTAAGTGAGATTGTGATATAAAAAATGCCCGCCGGAAGGCAGGCATTTCTGAAAATATGATAATAGATATTATCTTGCGATCATAACCATACGACTTTCAATGGTTCCGTCGTTAAAACGAACACGAACAATGTAAAGCGCTTCGGGTAGATTCGACAGATTCATTTCAAATGAAGATACACCCGAGATCTCTTCTTTGTTAATCAATGATCCCATCGCACTATAAAGTGAAACTGATTCTGCATTTTCAAGGCCGGTGATATTCAGAATATCGTTGGCCGGATTTGGAAATAAATTGAAGGCAGAGTTTGTGTTTTCTTCAACTGCAGTTACAATACAAGCTGCACCCGGATCAGCAAATACACTCATCGTATCAACAAAGCCAATGAAATTGGTAGAATACGACCAGTTTAATGCGTCATTATTATCCAGAGAAGGATTACAAAGTGTAAGTGAATATCCGCCACCATTGGCTTCTGTTGGCCATGGTGCAGTTGGCAAATATGCAACGGAATCTACAAGGATTCCATTAGGATTGTGCAAAGTAATACTTGTACCTCCATTACTGATTCCAACTCCCGGACCGGGTATAGATGAAATACCATAAAAAGCATCAGCTGCAGTTGGGTTTATCGAGATAACGGCATAATCACCAGGATTCATAGTTTGCGCAACATCAATCACTTTAAATGTGCTGCCGTAGGAGATTTTATAATCCAGTAAATTCACTGCGATCATATCATTATTATAAATTTCAATAAACTCAAGGCTGTCTGTCCCACTCTCAGGTGGATTATACATAATCTCTGTAATTACAAGATTAGCAGCAGTTGTAGAAGTATCGAGCAATATAATAAACTCATAAACCTGCCACATTGAATTTGTGTTCATATCTGCAATTCCGGTTACATAAAGTGTATCAGGTACACCACTTATAAGCGGAGTTGACAATGATAGTGTAACTGTATCTGAACCTGCATTAAGCACTGCTGAACCAAGAGTTCCAAGACCGGTATAATTTGCTGTATTCTGACCTGAACTGGTTTCCACAGGCTCATTAAAACGTACTTTCACAGTGCTGAAGTCAGTTGCCCATGCGGTTGTAGCAATTGGCGGCAAAGTGTCAACTGCCGGTGTACATCCCTGACCGGGATCTGCATACACCATGTTTCCGTTTACTATCGAGAATGCATTGTTACCTATACCCCAGAGAGCACCATCATTATTATCCAGATTAGGATCACAGAAACTAAGAGAATATCCGTCAGCATCAGGTTCGGTTGGCCATGGACTCACATCATCATAAAATACAGTATCAACCATAGCACCTGAGCTGTTTTTAATTGTAATAAATGTACCGCTATTTGAAAGCCCAACACTTGGACCATGATAAAAAGGAACACCATAGAATGCTGTGGATTTATCGGCCTTAATACCAACCAGAAAATATGTGGCTGGTGCAATTAAAATGGCAGTGTCAAATGTATAACTTGTCGAACCATATGCCAGTTCATAATTAAAGATATTTACTGAAGTTGAACCATTATTATAAATCTCAATAAACTCAAGACTATCGGTTCCGCTTTCCGGTGGGTTATACATGATTTCTGTTATTACCAGATCAGCAACTGTTGTACTGGTGTCAATAAAAATCGGAAACATTTGCATTGCAGCCATAGCATTATTACTGGTATCGCGAACACCTTCCACATAAAGGGTGTCCATAATGCCGCTCGTTAAGGATGAACTCAGATTTAAGGTTACGGTATCCAGACCGGCATTCAGTACAGCAGTTGAGACCGGAGTTAATCCGGTATAATGCGATGCGTTTTCTGCCGATGTATCTCTGACAGCCTCATCAAATACTACTTTAACCGTATTAATATCCTCTGCCCAGGCATCAAGTGCCGTTGGCGGGGTAAAATCAATTACACCATACTGAACCTCAAAGCATTGTGACATCAGCATAACATTTCCGGCTGTATCTGCAACATTATCAATACATACAGTATCAGGAATACCAAATGTGAGCGGAGTGGCCAGAGTAAGTTGCACACTATCTAAACTTGCAGTTCGAACAGCAGAAGAGATAGTTCCTAGACCTGTGTAATTCGCAGTATTTTCAGCAGATACACCCACGGCCTCATTGAAAACAACCCAAACATTACTTAATGAAGTAGCTTCAGCACTATTCACAACAGGAGGTACTATATCTCCACCCGAAATAGAGCTGGCATATACAGAAATATTATCCATTCTGTTATTCCCCGATGCCGAGGTCGCTCCATCAAAAGTAATTCTAATATATACAATCGGGGAATCATCAACAGTATTTATTGAAGTCAGGTCAACAGTTTCAACAGCCCATGTACTTGTTTGAGTTGCCGGAATGGTATCAAAATTTGTAAATACAATACCATCCGTGCTATATGCATAAATATGCGTATCAAAACCAGTTCCTGTTCCTCGCGTGGCAAAACTCAATACCGGATCTTCATATCCGAACATAGAAAAGCCAATTACAATTGATTTTCCGTTTGCATTTGACCCAACTACTGCCAGTGCCTGGCTGGAATTAGGCGTAAGGCGTTCATCATTCAATGTTGTACCAGCAAAACTGTTCACTTCGGTAGTGCCGCCTACCACCCATACGGATGAACCGGCTGTTCCATCCATATATACCATGGCAATTCCATCAAGTATACCGCTGTCGGCAGGATGAACTACCTGCGTATTGGGACTGGCCAGCAAAGTATCGTAATGCCAGGCACAAATAAGATCCTGAGAAAATGCATTTCCCATAACACCAAGAAATGCAAAGAGTAAAAGAATTTTCTTCATAATAACAATTAATTTATTTGTAAAAAGCCACCAAAGATACGCATTTATAAGTGGTTTTCAAAAGAAGAAAATGTGAATTTTTCTTAATGAAATTCTTTACTCAGCATCTCATTGACCTCACACCTGTGCTTATCTTTTAAATTGTTTATCTTATCAAGAATATTTGAAAATTCTTCTGTTTTAATATTTCCATAGCTTTTTGCAACAAACGGACAGATCTTTACATTTCCATCCGGGTCGATATAGATGAAAAGTTTGCCTCCAACGCAACCGCGATTCGATTCCCAGAGATCCGGGGAGTATACTATGGGCAAATTTTCGGGTTTTTGGTGGTTTTCGTTGATTCTATGCTGCAATTTTTGAAAATCAGCAAGATCGTACGATGAATAAGCTTCCGGGTTAACAGAACCTGTGTTTTTGGGAGCATATGCATTGATGAAAACCGCTCCAGCTTCTCCGGCCATCCTGATATATTTCTCAAACGGTTCTTTATCCAGCAGCTTTTTAGACAAAACAGCATCAACAGTAACAATCAGACCAGATTCTGAAGCGTCCCTCATGGCAGAAATGGCCTGGTCAAAAGCTTTTGGACTGCCTTTTACTGCATTTATTTGCTCCGAATCAAATGTATCCAGTGAAATCATAACCCCTTTGAGTCCGGCATTTTTAAGTTTTTGCAAAGTTTCTGAATTCAGTTTCCAGCCCGTGCTCAGCAACCAGAAGCGGATACCTGAATTCTTAAAATGATGAAGTATTTTTAAAACCTCAGTAAACCTCATCATGGGCTCTCCGCCCGACAAATAAATACTCTGTACACCGGCTTTTCTTAACTTTTCAATACTTTCTATTAGCAATGGCAGCTCCATTCGTTCTTCTTTGCTGTGTAATGCCGAATTATAACAATAGGAGCAGGTATAAGGACAGCGACTCGATACACAGAAAATGGCAAAGAGTAATCCGGGTTGTTCATCATAAAGAATCCATTGCATATCTCTGATTACCGCATCCCGAAAAGCTCTGCTGTTCATGGGCGGCATATCAGACACCGCAATGACTTCTTTTCCAACCTTAATAAAACGATTTGGAACAGTATTGAGCAGGGCACGATCGTCTTTCATATACTTTCTCAGCATTCTCAATCCTTTAAAACCCAAAATCCACATTACTCTGCCCAAAAGCAATACCGAAAGCCGAAACTCAAGCCATTTCTTTTCAAAACCTGATATGTAGCGAGCTTTTTTCATTGTAATTTCTTCTCATACGCCGCAAACTCAGCATCATTCTGAGCCTTTTTCCCGGTAAAACGTTCCACATATCGCAGGGCAAGGTTAATACTGTCGCGATTTTCCTCAAAAATAAATCCACCCACACCTTCCTTGTATCCGGCCGCCAAAACATCTTTGGTCATTTGGAACATCATGGCCAGCTCGGCACCTTTTGACCGGTATTCCGGCAGAACAGCAATCTCTGTGAGCCTGAACTGCTTAATCGGATTGGCATAACGGAATCGCAAAACATCTAAACTGAAAGCAGTCGAGCATTTGAGTTCGCGATCATTCTTTATCATTTGATTGAAATCAGGGAACCACATTAAAAAACCCACTTCCCTGCCCTGGTGCATGGCGAAGAGGAAGTTTTCGGGCCTGAGTAAATGCCGAAACGATTCAAAAAGCTCAAAATCCTCCTTGCCTTCACGATCGGTCCAGTATGGATGTTCGGTAAAACACCGATTATTGAGTTCCGTATATAAATGTATGTCCTTTTTAAGGTTTTTCATGTCCAGTTTTCGAACGGTAATCTCATTCCCGGCCATTCTTTCCGAAAGGCGCTCAAAAAGTGGAATGTCCACCTGCATTGAAAAACGGAACGAGTGCATCTTGCGTTCAGTGTATCCTTCGAACAGACCCGGATAATGCGGAAGTGAGTACGGAAGACCAAAAACCGGCACCTGATCAAAACGATTGAGCAGAAATCCTGCTCCGTAATTCAGATGGCCCTGCAAACCGAAAACAATCTTATCTGCATTTGGAAATAGTGTTTGTGCCTCATTTTCTATGATAGAAACAGGGTTCCCTGTATCTGGTTTAAATTCAAAAAACGCCACCTGCACATAATCAGACATGTGTTCATCATGAACAAAGGCAAATCTTCCGCAAACAGAATCATTTTCGAGCATCAGATAGGGTAAAACGCGGGCATGCTCATGAAAAAGTGTTGGTCCGTTAATCAGCATGCGAACCAAATCGTCTTCTGTACTTCTGTAATATGGATTATCCCTATAGATTTCGTTTCCAATCGCAAAGAATTGACGGCGCAAAACACGGGTATCGGCTTTCAGCAGTTTCAAATCAGAATTTCTTTGGCTTTTTCGAATCCGAGAAACTCGGTAAACATGGAGGAACAATACGACCCGGCATTTCCAAATGCTGCAATATCACCAGGATTCACAACAGGAAGATCAATCTCTGCAGTAAAAATATCGCGCGAATAGGTCGAAGAAGCCACCACCATGCTTTTTTCAGTATTTCCGGTTTTAAGCTCCCCTTCCGGGCTGAATATTCTGAGAGGATGATGACTCTCATTCGGATAAATAAGCGGACGGGGAAACTGAGCCGTTGATGCATCGAGAATAACAATGGTTTTATCACCGCGTTTTTTTGTATCGAGCACCCGGGCTAAAAAATAAGCTGAATCGGCACCAACTATGCGTCCGGGTTCTAGTATTAATCTGATATTCTTACCAAGTTTTTCCGACAAACCGTTCATGAGTTCAGTAAGTCTGGACCCGAAAGCTGCAAAATTGAATTCTTCGTTATCCGATACACCAAATCCACCACCCAGATCAAGGTATTCCAGATTTGGAAATTCGAGTGCTTTTTCACTCAGCAATTCATAGAAATGCATGAAATACTCTACATCCATAATATCGGTACCCACATAGATATGCAATCCATTAACATGCTTTTTCAACTCTACAGGAATTTCTTCCGAATCAACACCCAACCTGCTTTTATCGCCAATAAAATATCCTGCACGACTTTTCGCTGCTTTTTCTGAGTTGATATTGAAGCGAATGCCTACCCTGGTTTCCGGATAATTGGCGACCCAATACTCGAGTTGATTTACAGAGTCCAGATTAACCGTGATTTCTTTTGCCTGCAAATCATCCAGAGTTTCAAGAGGTAAGGAGGACGCAGTGTATACCACCTGAGATGCATCAAATCCAACGGAGAGAGCCAGTTCAAGATGCTTTTTTGAGTTTACGAAGATATTCAGCCCCTCTTCCTTTATGACTTTCAAGAACTCAGAATTTGAATTGGCCATGGAGGCAAAATGGATGGATTTATTATCGTAGGGAATCTCCGAAATCTTTCTGCACTGAAACCGAATACGCTCATTCTCATAAACATAAAGTGGTAGCTTTGCACTGCTGAGTCTATCTCTTAGAAAACCTTTAACAAATTCATAATTGTACATGTAACAAAAATAATGAAAAGATTGAATGAATAGATGGAATGTGATAAATATTAAAACTAATATTCAATTATGTGATTATTTGTAATTTTGAAAAAAAACACAACTATGCGTATTCTTTTCTTTGTTTTCCTCAGCACATTATTTCTACCGGTTTTTTCATGCACGAACCTCATCATCACAAAAGGTGCATCGAAAGACGGCTCAACCATGATAACCTATGCCGCTGACTCACACAGGCGATACGGATATCTCTTCTATTATCCTGCAGCCGATCATAAACCCGGCGATATGGTAGATATCATCCATTATGAAAACGGCGCCTATATGGGACAAATTCCTGAAGTTGCACACACCTATAATGTTGTGGGTTTTATGAACGAGCATCAGGTAGCGATTGGCGAAACCACCTGGGGCGGACTTCCCGATCTTCAGAAACAGGATGGGTCATTTATCGATTACGGATCATTAATGAAGCTGGCCCTGCAAAGAGCCAAAACAGCCCGTGAAGCCATTAAAGTTATGGCCGAACTCATGGAAGAATACGGATATGGCAGCTTAGGCGAATCCTTTTCCATCAGCGATAAAGATGAAGCCTGGATCATGGAAGTGATAGGCAAAGGAAATCATGAAAAAGGAGCTGTTTGGGTGGCCATGCGCATTCCTGACGGATATATTTCAGGACATGCCAATCAGGCACGCATTACTACATTTCCTTTTCAGAAGAAAAACGACTGGTTCAATTCGAAACAGGAAGTATTTCACAGCCCTGATGTAATAAGCTTTGCCAAAGAACATGGCTATTATAAAGGTTCTGACGAAACTTTCAGCTTTTCTGATGTATACAACCCTGTAAACTTTGGTGGTGCACGTTTCTGCGATGCACGTGTTTGGAGTTTTTTCAGAACAGTGAGCAGTGAAATCAGGAATAATTTGTACTACACAGATTATGCATGTGGAAATATTGAGCATAATTCTGTTTTCCTGAACGGTGAAGCCAACCCCAATAAATTTGCAAGCAATCGCATGCCGCTTTGGGTGAAGCCTGATCATAAAGTAGACATTACTGATGTGATGGCCGGCATGAGAGATCATTTCGAAGGCACTCCACTCGATATGCGCGACGGAATTGGAGCAGGCCCATGGCATTGCCCTTACCGCTGGCGTCCGATGACCTTTGAGATTGACAGCGTGGGATACGTACACGAACGAGCCATTGCCACCCAGCAAACCGGTTATAGCTTTGTAGCCCAAAGCCGCAGCTGGTTACCCGATGAAATTGGTGGGATATTCTGGTTTGGTGTCGATGATGCCGATGCCACTGTTTATGCTCCGATGTACAGTTCTATTGCGGCCATTCCCGAATCATATGCTTTTGAAACCGGATCTATGATTGAGTGGAATGATAAATCTGCTTTCTGGGTATTCAACCTTGTAAGCAACTGGGTATATACCCGCTACGATTTGATGCATCCGGAAGTGGAAGCTTATCAGACAGAACTTGAAAACGGGTTCATAGCTCAGATTATAGATATTGACAAAGAAGCTCAGGAATTACTGAAAACAGATCGTCAGAAAGCAATCGACTATCTTACCGAATTCAGTGTAAACACAGGTAATAAGCTGGTTGCCGATTGGCAAATCTTTTTCCAATACCTTTTTATGAAGTACGTGGATGGGAATATGAAATTAAGTGAAGGTCATACCCTTCCCGACAACGGGAATGGTAAAGGTGTTCCGAAAAAAGTCATGCACCCGGGATACGGACCTGACTGGCTAAGACTTATGATGCTAAACACCGGCAATCGATATGTAGCTCCTAAATCTGATCACTAATGGAATGGTTTAGCGGTAGTCCTGATGAATTAGTTCAGGCTAAAGACAAGAATATATTGTCGGCATTCTATGTCAGCACTGAGAATTGTAATGTTTGTGTCCCTTTACGGGTAAAAGTGGAAGAATTTTTCAAAGCTAAATTCCCACAGGTAAACCTCATCATGATGCGTAGCGAACGCTATCCAAGGTGGGCAGCTGAACACAGCCTATTTAGTGCACCAACATTGGTGTTATTTGCCGATGGCAAAGAAGTGATGCGTTACGGAAGAAATATTTCTTTTCAGGAACTGGAAGATAAGCTTGAAAGGTTAGTAGATTTAATGGGCGACTAATCTCCCTTCGAAAAAACAGCTTCAACCCTACGCCAATCATCCTCGGCTCCAGAAACAATATGCAAATCAAGCTGATATTCATCAATTTGCCATTTGTACGAGAACTTATACTTATGTTCTGTTGCGTTACCATAAAGAAACTCAAAGTATTTCAACATGGCATCAAACTCATCTTCACTCCATTCAATGTAACCATCATGTTCTGAAGAATAGTATTTGTAATATGTAAACTCAACCAACTTTTCGGATTGATCAAACAACAGAAATATTCCGTCAACATATAGATCTGCGAGAAAATACACAATGGAATCATGACCTGAATAATTAAACATCGTTTTGGTTTTCATATCCATTATCAAAGTCATATCGCTGTCATAAACGTCTAGCGAATCACCGAAATGAAAAATGGAAAAGCCATTATCTGTTTTTAATTTTTCAATATTCTGAGAAACTGCAGAATTTGAGAAACAAATGAAACTTATAATTATACTATATAACACCTTATTTTTTCTCATGACTATTTTCTTCATTTATTATCGCATTCAAAAATAATAAAATTTTGTTAATATTATTCATATATTGTAACTCTGATAATCCCACCAAGACAAATCAAAATGAAATATTTATTGATTGATAAGCGTTTCTCTTTATATTTGCTGTGATGAAACAGGTAGTAATAGCAGTTTTTCTTGTTTTTGTTTTTTCATTCCTGCAAGGTCAGGAAACAGAAACCTATTATCTGACTCACAAGCAACTGGAAGAAGATGTTCAGTTTTTAGAAGACATAATATTTGATGCTCACCTTGCTTTACATTATGTTTGCGACACCAATGATCTAAGAAATGACTTTTCTGAGTTGAAAGAAAATCTTGGTGATTCCATGCAAGCTTCAGAATTATACACAATGCTGGCCCCGGTTTTTTATCAGATTCAGGATGTGCATTGTGCGCTGAATCTGCCACTGAGCAGTAATGATTATTATTTAAGCGGGTCAATATATTTACCACTGGCTGTTATCATGCAGGATACTGCCATGTATATTTCCAATGATTATTATGAAGAGTTGCCTGCAGGAGCCCGCATTTTATCAATAAATAATTATCCGGCAGACAGTATCATGACTGTGCTGAAAAAAGCATCAGCGTCTGACGGAAACAATGATTATACCCGTGAAAAACTTGCATCTCTGTTCTTTCCCAATTTTTTTCCGTTATTCTTTCACGTAGATACAGTCAATAACATTGAATACGTTTTTGAATCCGACACCATTGAAAAACAAATTGACGGATTAAACAGAAGAAACCTATCAGTAAATTCATGGTTTTTAAGTCAGTTTCCTGATGAAGATGAACTATTCAGATTTGGTTATTCAGAAGAGCTGAATGCAGCATACATGAGAATCGGTTCTTTTATGGGAGGTTCTTTTGGTGAATATCACAGATTTCTTCGTCATTCGTTTGCATATATTCATAATTATAATCCTGAGTGTCTTATCATTGACCTCAGAGATAATCCAGGCGGATATTCAAACCGGGGCAAACTATTAACCAGATATTTAATGCCGGAAAAATACACTTATGTGTATAATATTGTATCTAAATCATCTGATATTGTTCGAAATGAAATGATCAGACAATCGGCATTTCAGGTTGAAATCATGAAGTTTATGTTTCGTACATTCAGCAACAAACCTTTGAGAACAATTTGGAGCATGCCTGGTGGATACATTGATACCACAGACCAGAAAGTTGTTAAACCCATGCCGGCAAGACTTAGATTTGATGAGAATTTGGTCATTGTCATGATGAACGGGCTTAGTGCTTCCACATCCGGTCTGGTAATAAATACACTTCGCAAAAGACCGAATACAATTTTCCTTGGAGAGCCTGCTGCTTGTACCGTTGATGGTACATTTGGCCAACCTGTGGAATTCCAATTGCCAAATAGCGGAATAACCGGACAGATTAGTATTCTCAGGTTTAATCAGATTCTTGGCACTCCATCTATGCAACCCATTCTGCCTGATATTGAGGTGAAGCAAAATATTGAGGACTTTGTTGAAGACTTCGATACACAGTTGAAATATGTGATCGACTTCATCAAATCAAAACAAAAAGATTAATGAAGAAATCACTACTATTGCTTGTTTTGCTATGGCCTGTTCTGGCTTTTTCACAAAACACAAATCTTAATGAAGCCGTACAAGAGCTCAAATCAGATCCGCTCCTGCGACAAGATTCATGGGCTCTAATGGTAATGAACTGTGAAACCGGTGAAGTTATTGCCGAACACAATCCTGATTCCATGCTTATTCCGGCTTCAGTTACCAAATTATTCAGTACAGCTCTTGCATTGGAAACACTCGGTGACACATTTCACTTCAGAACCGGAGTTTTTTATTCGGGGTCAATTAACAATAATACGCTTAATGGAGATATCTGGTTTAAGGGCGGAGCTGATCCGACTATAGGAATGGACTATTGGGGAAAACTCAAATTCATTGATGCACTGTATACAGAAATCAAAAGTCTTGGAATTGATACTATTCGTGGTGATATGATTGGGCAGGCTGCATTCTTCGACTCCTTACTAATTCCATCAACGTATCCAGAAGATGATTACGGAAACTATTACGGAGCAGGCACTTCCGCACTAATCTGGGATGGGAATCGTGTGGAATTAGACTTTAGTACATCATGGTCTGTTGGTCAGGCCACTACCCTAAAATCCTTTTTTCCGCCATTTCCTTTACTTAAAATCGACAATAAAACCACCTCCGGAAGAAGTGGCACCGGAGACCGGAGCATTGTCTGGGGAGGGCCATTCGATTATGACCGGATGATTGACGGAACATTAAGTCCCGGAAAATCAAGCTTTAAAGTTTATGCTTCTTCACCGGATCCTGCATTGGGTTTTGTTCTTGCTGCTCAGTATTACCTGGAAGAAAAAGGCCTTGTTTTTCTGGGCGAGTGTAAATCAACATATTCTTATTCTGTTCCTGATGATGCTATAGAAATATTGACTTGGGAATCCCCTTCCCTGCTAGAAATAGTAAACCATGTAAACACATACAGCCATAATGTTACAGCAGAGACTCTGTTTAAAATGTCGGCTAAAAAACTATTCTCTGTTACCTCATACCAACATGCACTCATAGCACTCGATTCATTTATCGTGAAAACAGTTGGCGATACACTAAACTATGAGTTTCATGATGGTTGCGGCCTTTCAAAAGACAACAGAATATCTCCGGCTTTTGTTGTAAAGTTTCTTCAGCAAATCAGAAGCAAAACCTGGTTTGAGAATTATTATGCTTCATTACCAATTGCCGGAAAAACTGGTACTCTGAAATCAATGTTTCAAGGCTCAGTTGCTTATGGAAAGCTCAGGGCAAAAAGCGGATATATGAAAACTGTACGGGCATACAGCGGTTATGTTGAAAATTTAAACCAAGAACCCATAGCCTTTTCTGTAATCGTTAATAACTATAAAGGCAATGCATATGCACTAAAAAAGAAGCTTGAAGAGCTGATGATTGCTATTGCTCAATCAGAGTAAATAACAATAGTTCTCTATATTTCAGTTTTTTTCATATAAATCTTGTATCAATATTTGTAAAATACAAAGCTGTTGGTTACCTTAGCGACCTGAATCAAACGTTATAACAGAGATGGAAAATACAGACTGGGGAAAATTGCCTTTTGGCTATCAAAAAACCCTGAAAAACGTACGTTGCTATTTTAAAGATGGCAAATGGAGTCAGCCCGAGCTGAGCGAATCAGAGTATATTAATGTACATATGGCCGCGACAGGACTGCATTATGGGCAGCAAGCATTTGAGGGCATGAAAGCATATCGCGGAAAAGATGGTGATGTACGCCTATTCCGCTGGGATGAAAATGCAAAACGATTACAAGCCAGTGCTAGGGGAATATACATGGCTGAAGTTCCTGAAGAATTATTTCTGGAAGCTGTAAAAATGGCTGTACAAGAAAATATGGAGTTCTTGCCTCCCTACGGAACTGGTGCATCATTATATATTCGTCCGTTACTTTTCGGAAGTGGCGCTGAAGTTGGGGTAAAACCAGCCAAAGAATATACCTTTATAGTCTTTGTAACACCGGTTGGCCCATACTTTAAGGAAGGCTTTAACCCTGTGAAAATAGCTGTTGTGCGCGATAGTGACCGTGCTGCACCTCTGGGAACCGGTGCAATTAAAGTAGGCGGAAACTATGCAGCCAGCCTTCGTGGTGTTATGAAAGCCCACGATCACGGATTCGGTTCACCGATGTATCTCGATGCCATTGAGAAAAGATACATTGATGAGATTGGTGCTGCCAATTTCTTTGGTATAAAAAACAATACCTATATAACACCATCCAGTTCATCCGTTTTACCATCAATTACCAATAAGAGCCTTCAGGTTCTGGCAAAAGACATTGGACTTGACGTAGATGTTCGTCCAATTGATATTGCCGAACTCGATAGCTTCGAAGAAGTGGGTGCTTGCGGAACAGCTGCCATCATTGCCCCGATTGGCCAGATTGTTGACCTTGACAATGACCGTAAATACGAGTTCTGTCCCGATGGCAAAGCCGGTGCATGGAGCACCAAGCTCTATAATATGCTGCTTGGAATACAATACGGTGACGAGCCCGATACTCATGGGTGGATTACTGTGATTGGATAGATATTTTTTTACTATCAACAGGCCGGGTTTGAAAAAATCCGGCTTTTTTTTTCAAATAAAGAATCTATTGATATACTTTTACGTTGAATAAAAAAGATGACAAAAAAGGTCTGGACCATAGTAAAAAACAAATACTTTTTATCCACTACATTCTTTTTGGTGTGGATTACTTTTTTTGATGGAAATAATCTTATTCACCAAAGTCAACTCCGAGCAGAACTTAATAAAGTTAAAAAAGAAAGACAGTTTTATCTGGATGAAATTGAAAAAGACTCGCGCACCTATATCGACATACAGGATAATATAGAGGATCTAGAAAAATTTGGACGAGAGAAATATCTAATGAAACGCGACAATGAGGATATCTTTCTTATTGTGTATGAATAGAACCTATACAACGTCGATCATGTCATTCAACTGATTGAACTTCGCCTTGTAATCCTGAATGGATAGCTTAATTATTTCTTTGGCTTCGTCGCTTCCGTATATATGCGAAATCTCTGCATTTCTGGGTTCACCAGGCATGTCTTTGTAAGTAAGGAAATAGTGACGCAAACGATCGATAATGAGTTTAGGCAATTCGCTTATGTCATTAAAATCACCATAAGTAGCATCATCATTTAGCACCGCAATAATTTTATCATCAGCTTCATTTTTGTCGATCATTCTAAAACCCCCAATGGGGATAGCACGTGCCAGCACATTGCCATGAAATATGTTTTTCTCAGTAAGCACACAAATATCAAGAGGATCGCCGTCGCCTTTTATATTCTCCCTCTCACACTTTTCACCACAATAATTCCCGATTGAATCACCACAAAAGGTTTGCGGCAAAAAACCATAAAGTGCCGGAATTACATTTGAATACTTCTGGGGGCGGTCTATTGTTAAATAGCCACTCCGTTTATCCACCTCATATTTCACTGTATCAGTTGGTACTACTTCAATAAATGCGGTTACCAGATCCGGGGCGTTATCTCCGATTTCAATCCCATGCCAGGGATGAGATTTATATCTCAAACCCATAATGCGGCCAATCGGATCCATTAAAATGTTGGAAGACATATTTTTATTTGCAAAATTACACTTTTATTGTCAAAGCTATTTCATCAAACCAATAAACATATGATTATCTTAATATGTAAGGTGTGTTTGGGCATATCAAAAAAATGTTTGATCTTTGCAAAACTCAAATTGGAGGGTACAGTGATTATGTTTATTTGGCATAATAATTGAGCCCAAAGAAAAAAACGTTTTGTTATGAGATTATTAGTATTAGCAATCTTCACAGCGCTTGTTTTCGCTATCGGAAACAATGCCCAGGCTCAGGATGCAAAAGTTTATATAAATCAGCATGGACAGGTTATCGAAGTATTTGGTGATCCACCTGCCAATTCATATTACCTTGATAATGCAGGTCACATTCGTAAAGTAGATGGCAATGGCATTTATGTCCTCGATGGTGTAAATATTATTCCTTTCCAGGAGGCAAAAATGGAATCTGAAGGAACCCGTGGAGGAGACCCTCCCGCTCCAGGCGGACCTACCAGATATTATATTGGGGAGGATATGCAACTGCATGTCGATGATGGCGGGAATCATGGTAGAAGCTATCATACCAATGAATATGGAAAACTACTGGAAAACAAAGGAAAAAAGAAAGACAACCAGGGCAATTCCACTAACTAATATCTATCCTAAATCTAGCATTGATTTGACCTGAATACCGTCTTTGCAAATTACACCAAGACTTTTCTTACCGTCAATAATAACGCTAACAGGTTTTTTCAGTTGAACATGCCTGATTAAACCATTATCGAAAATCGCTTCCTGTGCATTTAGATAGTCATAATCATAATGCCCTTCCTTTATGTGCGGATTAATGGTTAGATACCCTACTCTGAATGAAGTCAGATTCTGGAAAAAGTGAGTGCCTTGACTTGGTTCGATATTGAAATGCTCAAGACCTGCCTCTACTATAACTTTGGCACCGCTTATCTGCGACCATTTTACCGGAATACCAAGCCATGGATCGCTTGAACCCCACCGGCCCGGACCAATTATTAAATAGGGTATGTTTTTCTCAACAAATTGCGCATTGAGCCTGTCTACTTCCTGTGCTATTTCCTGTGTTTTTGAAGCATCAAAATTTTCGGGGTTTACATACACTATATCGCGAATATTTTCAGTAAGCCCATTGCCCAATGCCGACCTGCTGATTATCAAACAATCTTCTTCAGAGATTTCATCTTCAAGAATCTGAATATTCTCCTTATTATCAACAATTGGCCGAATCTGCAACAGATTAAACTTTGATTCCTGACTTTTCGCACAAATATTTGCCGCAAATTCTATTTCAACGGGCTTACCCATTTCCTGTGCCCCTATTTTCAGAATATCAGACACAATCTCAGCCAGTGGAAAACTCTTATGCTTCAGTATTCTGTTAAAGGTAACCACCTTTAGGCCCCCTTCCTGAATACCATCTACAATACGGTCGTCGTTGTAAACATATGTTGATGCAACATTCTTAAATGATTTGTATTGAGATGCTTCTCTAACCCGTACCTTTTTAATATTAGCTCCATCGTCTACCGTCGGAGTAAAAGACGAATCTTTCAGGTCAATTGCATAAAACTCCTTTTGTGTATCCTTCATCACCATTTCAGGATTACTAAGCTGTATTATTTTTTCGGGGTATTCAGGTGAAAATCTTAGCGAAACGCCCCCGTCAACAATATACTTACCAAGACCATATGCAACATTAACAATACCATCCTCTGCTGTTTCAGGTGCAATCGGATAAAAGTTTATGGATCGGGCCACACCGCTAATTGTGGGGAAATACAAGTCATTTTCAGTATTTCCACAGATTTCCTGCAGAACTACAGCCATTTTTTCTTCATCAATAACATTTGACGTGGCCTTCATATAAGCCTTACTGTCTCTGAAATATACTGATGCATATACCGACTTTATAGCCTGCGCCAAAGCTGTAATCTTCTGCTTAGCATTACCTGTATTGGGAATCATATATGTGGAGTAAATCCCTGCAAAAGGCTGATAATGACTATCTTCAAGCAGACTACTCGACCTCACTGCTATAGGTTTTTCCATTACACTGATAATAGCTTTCAAATCTTCGAAAACAAAATCAGGCAATTGAGCATCAAGAAATTTCTGAAGAATCTCTTCATCGTTCATTTCACTCAAACCGATCATATAAAGATCATTCAGCAACATAAACTCATCAAAAAGATCTGTTGAAAGCACTACTGTCTTGGGAATACTAATACTAACCCCGTTAAACTTATTAAGGAGATTATGCCGCTTAATAATATTGTCTATAAATGCAAGCCCACGACCTTTCCCACCAAGATTTCCATCGCCAAGCCTGCTAAAAATAATGTATTTATTATACTTTTCCTTATTGAACTGTGCAATTACTCCCCGACCTTTATCGGAACGATATCTGGCAATGGCATTATATAAAAACTCTCTGGCTTCATCCATGTTCTTGAAATCACGTGAATCAGCCTTTCTAAATAAGTTTGCCAGCGAGAACAATGCTCTGGCTCGGAGCCATTTTGAAAAATGATTACGCTGAATATGATAACGCAATGAACTATCAGGAATATCATATATAATTTCCTGTAAAGACTGCAGATTATGAGCAGAATTAATCTCTGTCTGTGTATCCGGATCTATCACTTTAAAATCACCGAATGCAAGATAATCGCGAATAAAACCACGCATCTCATGAAGTAAGGAAGATGAGTACTTATGTAAGAACTTAACTTTTACCTCCTTTGCAAAACGCTCATTAGACAAATCTGAAGACTGTAATAAAAACGGCAGATAAGGATCGTTAGATTTTACAATTTGAGCCAATTTAATTCCGGCATATTGATCTTTAACACCACCTTTTTTAAATGTAACATCAGATATTATTCCGAGCATCTGCGTTTTATACATTTCGTATAATGAAATGGCCTGCTCAAAATTTGTTGCCAACAAAATTTTGGGTCTGCCTCTCATGCGAAGCATCATTTGATGCTCATTCAACCCTTCAGTCATAAACTCTCTCGACTGCTCAAAAATAATGGAATAAATATTGGGCAAATACGATGAATAATATCTTATAGAATCCTCGACCAGCAAAATACACTGCACACCTACCTGACGCACATCAAAGTGCGTATTCATCTTATCTTCAATCAACTTGATTACACCTACCAGTATTCGAGGGTTCCCGAGCCAACTAAATACATAATCTATCACACCCAAATCTTCATGCGCAAGTTTACTGGACACTTCTTTTGAAAAAGGTGTAAGAATTACAATTGGAATTTGGCTAAAACGCTTTTTTATTTCTCGTGAAAGCTCGAAAGAATTGCTGTCGGTAATACTAAGCATATTAATAACCAGATCGATATTTCCGCGATCCAGATACATGAAAGCTTCTTCAGTACTGTGGGCTTTAAAAAATACCGGAGGATAACGAAGATTCAAAGAAACATATTCCTGAAAAATAGTTTCGTTAATACGCCCGTCTTCCTCCAGAATAAATGCATCGTATGTACTGCAAATAAGTAAAACATGCTGAATACGTCGCTGCATGAGATGGTCAAACGACGTATCGCGAAAGAAATAATGCTCCAGATCAAATTTCTTAGTTATCCTGCTCATTATTCTCCTGTATTACAGCGATACGTTTTTTCCCGTCCATTCTTATGTCAATTGGGTTTTCAAATCTCACATGGCGGGTATACTTCATATCTTTTACTACCTTCTGTGTGTGAATTTTATCCCACTTAATATAACTCTTACTTGTACTGTTGATTGAAAAATATCCGATACTCAATGAAGTTACATTATGAAAGAAATGACTTCCCATGGATGCATCGAGTGGAAAATCTTCCAGATCTGTTTCTACAATTGCTTTTGCATGACTTATTTGATGCCATACCACAGGTATGCCGATAAAACGATCCCGTGTCCCCCACCTGCCCGGACCAATAAGCATGTACTTTTTATTTTTATCACCAAGACGCTTATTATGTTCCTCAATTTCCTTGGCAATTTCCATGGTCTTGGTTTTGTCGAAAACATCATTTTTAACAAAAACAAGATCACTCACTCCTTCAATCCGTCCATTTCCCATACTTTTCTCTGCAAAAAGCAAAATCTGGTTTTCATTAATATCTTTCATATCAATTTCATAATCCTGAACATCACCAATCAATGGTTTAATTTGCAGGAGATAAAATGAAGCATGACCATCCTCATCCTTATTCAGATCAATGGCAAACTCAATTTCCACAGGGCTCCCCATGCTTTCTTTCACCATTTGTAAAATTGTAGTAATGGTAGAAGCCAGAGGGATATAATTATACTTAAGGATGTTTGCAAAATTTATAATGCGCGGGCCGTTCTTATCTATGCCGGCAGTAATACTATTTGAATCAGGATCAAAAACCGAAGCACAATGCTTCAATGTTCCATGTTTTTCAGAATCCCAGATATCGAGTTGCTTCAAACCTGCCATATCGCCTTCCAGCAAATTAATATCATGTTTTCCTAAATCAACTGCAAGAAATTCCACCTGCGAGTTCTTTATAATATCCTTCATGCTGTTGATCTCAACTTTTGGATACACCGGTGAAAAGCGATAAGCCCTGTCGCCTTCAACAACATATTTCCCCAAACCAACCGCCATAACGGCAACACCCTCTTCAGGCTTCATATTAGCTATGGGATAGTAATTATAAGATTGAGCGGTACCACTAATATGCGGATAAAAATACTTCTCATACTGATTACCTACAACTTCCTGAAGCACAATGGCCATTTTTTCTTCTTCTATTTTATACGCAACAGACTCAATATAACCCTTTGCTATATCACTAAAAACAGACGCATATACCATTTTAATGGCATCAGCTAGTTGCTGGAGCCTTGTATCATAGTCCGGATGAGAGTTTGGCAGCAAATAAGTCTCAAAAATACCGGCAAAAGGTTGCCGCATAGAATCTTCAAAAAGCCCTGATGACCTTACAGCAATGGGCTTGTTTATCATTTTAAGGATTTTTTTTAGTTTCTTAATTAGCCCATTGCTAAGATTTGCTTCAAGAAAATGCTTGGCCAGAACTTTAAAGGGCTCATTCAGTGCAATGTCCCAAAGCTCATTTCTACTCATAAAAAGTTCAAACTCTTCAACACCTATTATGGCAGTTCTCGGTGCTTTTATTTTAATATCCTTAAATATTGTATTAAAATCAAAACTATAAATCAGACTATTGATAAAAGAAATCCCCCGACCTTTGCCCCCAATGGAACCGGGCGATAAGCTTATAATATTTCCCTCTTCAAAATAATCAACATCTTCAAATTGAACAACCCGTCCGCGATTTTTTTCATTTCTGTGCTGTTGAATAATACGCAGCAGAAACTCACGTATTTCAGCAGGAGTTTCAAAATCAGACACCTTTTTGTTTCCTAGAATTTTAGCTACCTGAATTTCACCACGAGCCATAAGCCATAAAGAAAAGTGATTTCTCCTGCTATGATAAATCAGGGACTCATCAGGGATGTTTCGCAAATGCGTTTCAAACTCTTTCAGTGTACGTGCTATGGCAATTTCCCGACCATCAGGGTTGCGGTAGATAAAATTTCCAAATCCAAGATAATGACTAATAAAACTACGTATATCGGCTGTAAGTGTCTCAGAGTTTTTATCAATAAAAGTACTTTTCAGCTCGTATGCTTTAGCAGCATTCTCAATATCAGACGATTGTATGATTATTGGTAAATCTTTAAGTTGATTGCGCACAGATTTTACAAGATGAAAACCGGCTTTTGCGCAAGTCTTGCCTTTTTTCTCAAATTTCACATCGCTGATCATGCACAACATATATTCGCTGTACTTGTTTACCAAATCCATTGCCTCTTCATAATTACTGGCCAACAGGATTTTAGGGCGTCCGCGAAGTTTCAGTACTTTGTAAAGTTCATCAGTAGTTACATCATCAATAATACGTTTGGTCTGCTCCATTACAATTGAATAAAGCAATGGTAGATATCGACTGTAATATCGCGGACTATCCTCAACTACAAGTATCACACGAACCAAAGCTAATCTGGTATCATTATCAACATTCACCTTATCTTCAAGGTGTTTCACCATGGCAAAAAATACGGAGGGCTCTCCATTCCAGTAGAAAATCTTATCGAAAAAGCAATTATTTGTTCCTCTGGATTCAAGTTCATGATTAAAAGACTTATTATTGACCAGGAAATATACCGGGATATATGGATATTCCTGTTTGATTTTACGGCATATTTCAAAAGGAGTTTTCAAATCAGCTCCCACCATATAAATAACCAGATCGAAATGCTTTTGCTGCAATTGCAATAATGCTTCCTCCTCGGTACTAACCCCTGTAATTCTTGGAAAACTAGATAGATTTAACTGCTGATATTCACCTAAAACATGTTCTGCAAAACGTCCTTCCTTTTCAATAGAATATGCATCGTACAAAGTAGCAATCAATAGGATTTCCTTAACTTTAAACGGCATCAGATCATGGAATATATCCCGGTCATAATTTTGTCGATACAGATACTTTTCAAAAAGCTGCATACCGGTGCTTCCACTAATTGGCTTATCCGTTCCGATATCAAATTTATTGGATTGATACGTGTTAAAAACCTGTTTTGCTTTATAGCTGTTGATATATCCGGTTAGCAGACTTACAACATTGTCAAGCATATTGATTTCTTCAACCAAAAACGGCCCCTGGAATCTTTCGGGATATTTTTGTGTATAATGAATGCTGATTTTGCCACTAATATTATCAATACTTGAAAATTCCTTCTCGAGTTTTTCCTTGTGTTTTTTATCGTAACCCTGCGTTTGGGAATGGAATTCACCGAAGTCTATTCTTGCTTCTGTGTTTTCCGGATATTGCATGGCATTTGGTAATATCAGACATATATGTTGAATGGTGTCGTTAACAGGCTTATTTTCCTTAATAATACTCGTGGTTTTATTAATAGCAGCAAGTTCTTTCAACCGCTCACGATTCTCAAACATCAACTCCTCGAAGTTCTTTTCCGTTTTCTTAGCCATTTCACAATTATATTGAGGGTTCTAATGTAGCAAAAATGATTGAGACCGTCGATAATAAATAAGTTTTAAATTTTCTCGGAATTCTTACCTTTACAGTTCAATTCATGTGCAATGCCGGATAAAAAGAAAAAATCGATTCGCAACTGGGCAGCTGATGACAGGCCAAGGGAGAAAATGCTTCTCAAAGGGCGCGAGTCATTGAGCAATGCTGAACTTATTGCAGTTTTGATTGGTTCAGGCACAAAAGAGCTGTCTGCACTTGAACTTGCCAGAGAACTTCTGGCGCATTTTGATGAACAGTTTGCAAAACTTTCAAAAGCAAGTCCTAAAGAACTCATGAAAATACCCGGTGTTGGCATTGCGAAGGCTGTATCAATAGTAGCAGCTTTTGAGCTTGCGAGAAGAAAAGAGGGCGAATCAGAGCATGAAGAAATAAGCATAAGAAGGTCTGACGACGCTGTCAAAATCATTGCACCATATCTGAGGGATAAAACCCATGAGGAGTTTTATATGATCTGCCTTAATCAAGCCAACAAACCTCTAAGCATAAACAAAATAGGCGAAGGTGGCTTCGCCAGCACATTGGTCGATGTGCGAAAGCTGTACCGAATTGCCCTGCAGGATATGGCAGTAGGAATCATTCTTGCCCATAATCATCCTTCCGGAAACCTAAGCCCAAGTGAAAACGATATTTTACTGACTATGAAAATCAAGAGGGCCGGTGAAATATTCGACATTAAAGTACTCGACCATATAATAATTGGTGAAAAATCGTATTATAGTTTCACCGACAACGGACAAATAAACGATAACGAATGAAAATTGTAACCATAATAGGAGCAAGACCGCAAATCATTAAAGCAGCTGCCATCAGCAGGGCTATTTCTAACCATTTCTCCGAAGAGATTGAGGAGCATATTGTGCACACAGGACAACATTACGATGATAATATGTCGGATGTATTTTTTAGCGAACTGGGCATACCGGAACCCGATATCAACCTCAATGTAGGAAGCGGAATGCATGGTAAACAAACAGCTGCCATGACAGAGGGGATTGAAAAAGTTCTTGTCGATATTAAACCAGATTATCTGGTATTATACGGAGACACAAATTCAACACTTGCCGGTGCAGTTGCCGCCTCTAAACTATTGATTCCGATAGTTCATATTGAAGCCGGACTTCGGTCTTTCAATAAAACCATGCCCGAAGAGATCAACAGGATAGTATGTGATCATTGTTCTGCTTTGTTGTTTAGCCCTACCCCTGCCGGAATTAGAAACCTTGAAAAAGAGGGATTCCCGACTAAGGGAAAAATGCCTCATAATTCTGATAATCCCGGAGTATTTCACTGTGGTGATGTAATGTATGACAACAGTTTGCATTTTGCGGGACTGGCTGAAGAACAGTCAAAGATCCTTGAAAGATTAAATCTGAGAAATAAAAGATTTGTGCTAGCCACCATTCACAGAAACCAGAATACTGACAATGCAGCCAGACTTCAGTTTTTGTTTAATGCTCTTGCTGCCACGGCAGTAAGGGAGAAGATTAATATTGTGCTGCCTCTCCATCCGAGAACGCAAAAAATGCTGGAGCAAAACAATATTACCATTAAGGAAGAAGCGAAAAATATGCTCCAGATTGTACCACCGGTTTCTTTCCTAGATATGATCATGCTTGAAAAACACAGCTCATTGGTCATGACGGACTCGGGGGGCGTGCAAAAAGAAGCCTTCTATTTTGAAAAACCGGCAATTATTCTGCGTCCTGAAACCGAATGGATCGAAATTGTGGAACATGGAACAGCTGCATTGGCTGCAGAAACTGAGTCAGAACTGATTAATCAGGCTTCAGAATATCTGAATAATCCCCCAACAGATTTTCCTGAGATATTTGGCGATGGAAAAGCATCTGTGTTCATTTGTAAAACCATGCTTGAAAATCATCGGTCGAAAAATTAATGTTGGGTCCATCACATAAAGAGAGATTTGAAAACACAAATGTTTTTGTGCTCTCTGTTATTATTTCTGTTCTCTTGCTGGCCGCAATGCTTATAAACAGATTCTTTGGACATGAATGCATTGAATGGAAAATTGCTGCTGCCGGACTTTCACTGTACAGTGTTGCCGCACCATGGTTGGGCAGGAAATCATCGAAATGGAGATCCTTTTTTGCAAGAAGTGCATTGCTGTTTTTTTTGTTGATTGCCGATTGCGTTTTATATCTCTGGTTGATTCCGAAATGCAAACTATCTGAGATGACCTTCTACTTCGAATATGTACTTTTCCCTCTGGTTGTTTTTCTGATACTATCTTTCATAATTAAGCGTTTAGCACAGAGATGATCTACATTCAATCAAAATATAGAAGCTCCAGACTCAGCTATGTGCTCGATTATGTTTTCACATACAGACTGGGTATTGATTGGAAATATTATTCTGATGATTCTGGACTTCAGGCTCCGGTTCTGCAGTATTCAGAAAACGCCGCATCAGGTTTTTGCATTTACGATTCCGGTTTACTGAAAGAAACAGAGATTAAAGAATTTGAACCCCGTATACAAAGCACAGAGGATAAAACCTACTTGTTTCCGTCCAGATCGGAAGAATTTAGCCTGGATTTTGATTTCTTCTCGGCGGTGTTTTATCTCCTTAGCCGATACGAAGAGTATTTGCCATATAAAAAAGACATTCACGGTCGCTTTGATACTGAGCAATCTTTTGCATTTCGACATGGGTTTCATAGCAGAGCAATTATTGATGAATGGCTGCTCGAATTTAAAGAAAACTTGCTGAAGCACTTTCCTGACCTCGAGTTTAGAAATGAGCGTTTCGATTATGAATTAACCATCGACGTGGATATGGTGTTTTCCTATCGTGGAAAAGGCTTTGCAAGGAATGCTGCCGGTTATGTGAGAGATTCACTCTCATTTCGACTCGATGCAATGTGGAGACCAATCGTATTAATGGGGCTGAAAAAAGACCCTTTTGATACATTTAAATATCTGAAAAAGCTTGAGAAGAAATCAAAGACACCATTTATCTATTTTGTTTTGTTTGCGAAGGAGCGCAGCCAGTTTGATAAAAATACTAAACGCAGTCACAGAGAAACTCAGCAGAAGATTAAATCTCTGGCTCAAAAGAACCAGCTTGGATTGCATCCATCATATTCCGGTGATCCTGTTGAAGAAAAACATGCGTTGGAACAAGTTTGCAAGAAACCTGTGAATATAAGTCGTCAGCATTATTTAAAAATGAACCTGCCTGAAACTTATGAAAACCTGATATCAGCAGGCTTCACCGATGATTACACCATGGGTTTTGCCTCCATTCCCGGCTACCGTGCGGGGACGTCAAGGCCTTTTAGGTTTTTCAATCTTAAAGAGAATTCGGAAACGCAATTTACTATACATCCGTTTTCTGTAATGGACGGCTCATACAAAGACTATAATGATTTACCGATAAAAGAAGTTCGCGAGAAACTAATCTCAGAAATCGATTATCTTAAAAAATACAATGGTCGGTTTTGTATGCTTCTTCATAATGAAACCATGTCAGAAAGTCACCGATGGCTTGGCTGGCAGGGTCTTATAGAAGATGTCATTGATTATGCCAACAAAGAATTATTATGATTAAATACCTGAAACATACAGAAATTAATTATGCTGCCTGGGATGCCTGTGTAAAACAATCTCCCAATGCACTTTTGTATGCTTATTCATGGTTTTTGGATATGGCGGCCGATCAGTGGGATGCATTGGTTTATGGTAATTATGATGCTGTAATGCCATTACCATGGCGAAAAAAATGGGGCATTCAGTATTTATATCAACCCGAAATGATGCAACAGGGAGGTGTTTTCAGCAGAGTGAGCCTAAGTCCGGATTTGGTTCAAAATTTCATTAATGCCATTCCAGAGGTATTTAAACTGGTAGAAATAAATCTAAACTTTGGTAATAATTTTAAATTACCCGGACTTACTGAGAAGAAAAATCTGCTGCTTTCATTAGCGCATAGTTCCGAAATATTGCGCAAAAACTATTCTGAAAACACACGTCGAAACATAAAAAAGGCTGAAAAGGAAAATTTTACAGTCAGTCATTCCTTTGATTTAAAGAATATTATGCAATTATTCAGCGAAAACAAAGGGGCTGAAATAAGAATCAGTGAGCTATGGAAGAAAAGAGTTATTGCCATTACTTCTGCTCTTCATCATAAAGGAATAGGCCACACAATATCGCTATACAGCAATAATAACCAATGTATCGCCGGAGCATTCTATGTAGTATTTGAAGACAGAATATATTTTCTGTTTTCCGGTTCAGGCCAGCAAGCCAAATCCTCAGGTGCCATGCACCTTCTTATTCATACATTGATTGAAAAACATGCTTCAAAAATGTATTTCTTCGATTTTGAAGGAAGTAATAATGAAGGTCTGGCAAGATTTTACAAAGGCTTTGGTTCAACAGAACAAAACTACCCGGAATTAAAGATCAACAGATTGCCCTACATATTCCGCTGGTTGAAAAAATAGATTTCTGGTTTCGACCTCCTGAAAAACTACCATTCATATGTTTCTTAAATTTTATGTACATTTATCCATTAAATGCAAATACCATGGTTTATCATTTAGGGAAACAACAATCTATTGTAAATCAATTTGTTAGCGAAGTCCGTGATGTTAACGTTCAGGGCGATCGGCTTCGTTTCAGAAGAAACATGGAACGTCTGGGTGAGATTATCGCTTATGAGATGAGTCGTAAGATTGATTTTGCTGAGCGTGAAGTTACTACACCGCTGGGCTCTATTTCGGTCCCTGAAATCAAAGACCAGCCGATAATTGCAACAATATTGCGTGCCGGACTTCCTTTTCATCAGGGCTTTCTCAATTATTTCGATCATGCCGATTCTGCATTTATTTCAGCATACCGTAAGCATCATAAAGACGGTAGATTTTCCATAAAAGTAGAATACGTCAGTTGCCCGCCACTCGATGGCAAAACCCTGATAATTGTCGACCCTATGCTTGCAACCGGATCTTCATTGGTTCTTTCAGCCAAAGCTTTAATGGAATATGGAAAACCTGAAAAAATTATGGTTGGAACTATTATTGCCAGCACACAGGGAGTTGAATATGTTCGCCAGAATCTTCATGGCTCCAAGGTCGACATCTGGGCTGCTGCCATTGATGAAGAACTAACTGCTCAAGCATATATCGTTCCCGGTCTTGGTGATGCCGGCGATCTGGCTTACGGAAGTAAAGACAATGAATAGTACATCCCCGAGATGAATTATAAGATCATATTTGAAAGTCTTAGTATTGCATGGAGATCAATACGCAGCAGTCTTTTGCGGACTGTAATCACGATACTTATTATCGCATTTGGTATTATGGCCTTAATCACCATTCTAACTTCCATTGAGTCACTTAAAAACTCTCTAAGCTCCAATTTCACCAGGATGGGGAGTAATACATTTACCATTACAGAAGTTCGCATGCAAAGGCGTGGTCACAGCCCCGGGAGAAAAGTTGAATTCGAACCCATTACATGGGACGATGCCCGTGATTTTAAGAATCGATTTAATTTCCCTGCCATTGTTTCCATTTCAGTATATGCAAGTGGAACTGCAACATTAAAATACAAGCTCGAGAAAACAAATCCAAATATTTCTGTCCAGGGAGCTGATGAAAACTACCTGCTTACTTCAGGTCAGAATATCAGTATGGGTCGAAATTTTTCCATTCAGGATGTTTCACTGGGACGTTCAGTATGTATCATTGGCGATGGAGTTAAAGAGAAACTATTCCCTTCTGGGAAAAATCCGGTTGGAGAACAGATATCAATTGGCCCACAAAAATTTCTTATTGTAGGTGTCCTCGAAAGCAAAGGCTCCAGTTTTGGCTTCTCAGGCGATAATTCATGTATAGTTCCGGTAACTTGTATTCGGCGATTCTTTGGTCAGTCTGAAGCATCCTTCAGCATCAACGTTATGCCCTCCGATGCCAAACTGCTGGACGCTGGTATTGGAGAAGCAACCGGACTAATGCGTAGCATACGGAAACTGGCGCTGGACCAGGAAGACAATTTTGACATACGTCAAAGCAACTCCATGGTAACAGCTCTGTTGGAAAATCTAAGATATGTAACACTGGCAGCCACTTTAATAGGGTTAATAACATTGGTTGGAGCATCTATAGGCTTGATGAATATAATGCTGGTTAGTGTAAGTGAACGCACAAGAGAAATTGGAGTTAGAAAAGCAATTGGAGCAAACAATATTGCCATTAGAAATCAGTTTTTAATAGAGAGTATTTTAATCGGACAGCTTGGTGGTGTGCTTGGAATCTTATTAGGCATACTGGCAGGCAATATTGTCGGTATTGTACTCGGCTCAGGCTTTGTAATTCCCTGGGGCTGGGTATTGCTGGGAATTGTGCTCACACTTATTGTGGGAATTGTCAGTGGACTACTACCTGCTGTCAGAGCATCCCGCCTGGATCCGATTGAATCGTTAAGGTATGAATAAAACTTTTCTGTATACGGTATTCATTGCAATGATGTGGCTGGCTATAAGTTCGTGCCGCACCGAACGATCGTATCCCGACAAAGTCTTTCTTACTAAAGTTAAACTAAATGTAGATAATGATTCGCTATATTATTGGGATTTTGATGACCTTATCCGTCAGCAACCCAATCGGCGCCTGCTATATACAGTTCGATTTCATACTGGCATGCATAACCTCGGTTATATAATGAAAGATCGAACCGAGAAACGCACCAAAAAATGGGAGAAAAAAGTAGACCGGAAGAAACGGAAAGATCCTTCCTACAGAGAGGATATGGAAAAAAGAAACAGAAAAATAAACGGAGGCCTCAGAAACTGGCTTATGTATACTGTTGGCGAGGCTCCGGTCTATCTCGACACTACTAAAACAAGCATTTCATCTGAACAAATGCTTAAATACTGCTTTGCCAACGGGTATTTTGATGCAAAGGTGAGCGACACTACAATTTACAAAGGCAAAAACAAAACCAAAGCACAAGTTGAATATACCATAGAAAGCGGTGTTTCATACCGAATAAATAAGATAGATTATGTAAGCTCAGATGCGGGTCTGCTCAGAATTGTACTGGATGAAAGAAAGGATTCATACCTGTATGAAGGCATGGTTTATAATGAAGAAATACTCGATGATGAACGAACTCGGATCAATGATGTTTTGAAAAAAACCGGATACTATCACTTTTCAAAAGCATTTATCCGATATGAAGCAGATACCACTATCGGCAATCATATGATGAATATGAAACTCATTATCAACAGACCATCATATTCTGTTAAAAATGGCAAGAACGACTCGCTGATCTTCTATAATCACAAACGATACATGGTTAGAAACATATATGTTTATACCGATTTCGAAATCAATAATAAAACGTTCTCTGATTTTGATACAACAATTTATGTAAAGCAAAGACGAGACAACATTAACGACACCATATTTTTTGTACATCGATACCCACTTAAAATAAAGCCAAAAACCATTTCCAGAAAAATATTCATTAAAAGAGGTAAATTCTTCAATGTAGATAATGCCAGAAAAACCCAGAATGAGCTTAGCAATCTTAATAATTTCAAATACATTAATGTTAGATTTCAAACTGACTCCATCAAGGATTTTTCAACGATACTGGAGTATATGGATGCACATATAGAGTTAAGCAGATTACCTGTCAACTCTACCAGTTTCGAGGTTGAAGGCACCAACTCGAGTGGCAATCTTGGTACTGCAGGTAACTGGGTATTTAAAAACAGAAACCTGTTTAATGGTGCCGAGATATTCGATTTTAATATCAGCGGAGGTCTCGAATTACAGAAATCTGTATTTAATGATGATGATGATAATGAATTAAATGTTTGGGGGTTTAACTCTTTTGAATTGGCAAGTGAAATTAAGCTGACAGTTCCGGCATTTTTATTACCTATTAACCAAAACAGATTTTCGCAGAACTCGCGCCCAATGACCCGCTTTTCAGCCGGTTTCAGCTATCAGCAACGACCAGATTACGAACGCTATATTTCACATTTTAAGCTTGCCTGGCAATGGCGCGAATCCACATACAGAAACATTGAAGTTTATCTACCCATGAATCTTGTACGAATCAACCCCGATTCGGCTTTCTCAGAACGCATACAAGAGTTTTCCAGAACCATCAGATACAGTTACGAAGATCACTTCATTCCCGGTATTGGAATGCTCATGCAATTCAATAATCAAAGCAATACCAATAAGAAAAACTACTCCTTCAGAACCACCCGGATTGAACTGGCTGGCTTATCATTATGGGTTGGAAACGGATTTAATAACGCCAATGATTCGCTCAATGGAAGAATATATAAAGTTCTGGGGATAAATTATGCACAGTATGCAAAATTCGACTTTGACTGGAGATATTACTTCAGACTAAATGATCAAAACATATTTGCCTTCAGAACATTCCTTGGTTTGGGCTTACCTTTTGGAAACAGTGTAATATTACCATTTGAGAAAAGCTACTCTGCCGGCGGGAGCAATGAGATACGTGCCTGGAAATACAGATCACTTGGCCCCGGAGTTTATGACGATACCCTTTTATACGATAAAACAGGTGACATTGCACTGGTTATGAACCTTGAATATCGTTTTCCGATAGTGAGCTGGTTTAAAGGTGCATTTTTCCTTGACGGGGGTAATGTATGGTTGCTTAATGATAATGAAGAGTTCTCTGGCGGGCAGTTCAATTTCGATACATTCTATAAACAACTGGCTCTGGGAACCGGGTTTGGATTGCGCCTCGATTTCGACTTCTTCATCCTACGCCTTGATGCTTCTTTTGCCCTACACGACCCGGCCAAGCCGGAAGGGCATAGATGGGTTGGCTTCTACAGTTTAGCAAACCATACCAATCTTAATTTTGGAATCGGATATCCGTTCTAGTAATATTTTAAAATATTTAAATTTCTCAATTCGTATTACAGCATTGAATTATAAATGATTTACTGTATAATACTTGTATTATTTTACCTTAATTATTCTCTTCTTTTACAATTTTCTTCTATTTTTGCCGGATAATTAAAAAAAACAAAGCACTATGTTTATCTTAATGGTCGTCATTTTTGTGCTCGGATATACAGCTATCGCGCTGGAGCATCCTCTGAAAATTGACAAAGCTGCCTCTGCTCTATTTATCGGAACAGCAACCTGGGTGGCTTATATTTTCGGAGCTTTTGACATTTTCACTCAAGGATTTAGTCCGGCCTGGAACGAGTTTGTGGCCTCCAACCCACATGAAAACACTCATGAAGGCATGATTCACTTTATTGGCCACAATCAGGTTATTCATCATTTAGGTGAGATTGGTGAAATTCTGTTTTTCCTTCTTGGTGCTATGACCATTGTTGAGATTGTGGATCAGCATGAAGGATTTAAAGCCATTACTGACAAAATAAAAACAACAAAGAAGGTTAAGCTGCTCTGGATACTTTCTTTTATTACTTTCTTCATGTCAGCTGCATTAGACAACCTTACCACTACTATTGTTATGGTTGCGTTACTAAGGAAACTGATTGAAGATAAACAAACGAGATGGTTCTTTGCCAGTATGGTGGTGCTTGCAGCCAATGCCGGTGGTGCATGGTCGCCCATTGGTGACGTAACAACCATTATGTTGTGGATTGGAGGCCAGGTCACTACAGTATCTATTATCACTCAGGTAATTCTCCCAAGTCTTGTGTGTATGATTGTACCATTAGCGCTGTTGAGTTTCACAATGAAAGGTAATGTTAAGAGACCTCAAATTGAAGAAGATGAAGGTGTAAATACTTCACAGGGTGAAAGAAATCTCTTGCTTGTTATGGGTGTATTGGGTCTTCTTTTTGTACCTGTATTCAAAACTGTTACCCATCTACCTCCATATATGGGAATGTTACTTTCGCTGGCAATCCTCTGGATTACTACTGAAATTATCCACAAGAAAAAAGAAGAAAGCAATAAACTCACTGTTACCAATATACTACAGAAAGTAGATGTACCCACAGTACTATTCTTCCTTGGAATTCTGTCTGCTGTGGCAGCTCTTCAGAGTGCCGGACAATTACATATTCTGGCTCAGTTCCTCGATGAACAATTAGGCAGTGTTTTTGCCATCGATCTGGCCATTGGGGTTCTCTCATCTATTGTTGATAACGTTCCGCTTGTAGCCGGAGCCATGGGTATGTATCCTATTGCTGATCCTGCTGCAACAGGATATCTCGCCAATTTTGTTCAGGATGGTGTATTCTGGGAATTCTTAGCTTATACAGCGGGGACAGGTGGCAGTATGCTTATCATTGGTTCAGCTGCAGGTGTAGCAGCTATGGGTCTCGAAAAAATTGATTTTATATGGTATCTTAAACGCATCTCACTTCTGGCATTACTTGGATATGTTGCCGGTGCCGCTGTATATTATCTGCAGCACATATTGATGGCTGGATAATATAATTATTTGAATATTTTGAAGAGGCTGTCCACATGGATGGCCTTTTTTATGTAATCCCAAAAAATTCCGACCTTTGCAGCATGATTCCGGATATCAGAGAAGACATATTTGCATTGTCCACGGCGCAGGGAACTGGCGCTGTTGCCATTTTGAGGCTTTCCGGTTCTGATTGTCACAGCAAAGTGCAAAAAATATTCCGGGCGGGCAAGCTCAATGAGAAACCCGCTCATGCACAAATGTATTACGGAGAAATCTTCTCTGAAGAAGAAATTGTAGATCGGGTTCTTTGTGCTTTCTTCCATAGCCCGAAATCATATACCGGCGAAAATATGGCAGAAATTCATTGCCACGGCTCACAGTATATTCTTGACAGAATTATGCAGCTCCTTGTAAGTGCCGGTTTTCGGGCAGCAGAAGCCGGTGAGTTTTCCATGCGCGCATTCATGAATGGCAAAATGGACCTCCTGCAGGCAGAAGCCGTGAATGATCTTATTCAAAGCCAGAACAAAGGCAGCCACACCATGGCCATGAAGCAAATGCGTGGTCATTTCAGCAAAAGACTCAGTGAACTACGGCAGCAACTTATTGATCTTACGACCCTGTTTGAACTGGAACTAGATTTTGCAGAAGAAGATGTAGAATTTGCCGATCGTGAATCTATGCTGAATACTGTTTTGGAACTCAAAGCAGAAGTGGATAAACTGGCAGAATCTTTCCGCCTTGGAAATGTTTTAAAACACGGAATTCCGGTAGCCATAATCGGTGAACCCAACGTGGGAAAGTCTACACTTCTAAATAAACTACTTGGCGAAGAAAGAGCCATTGTAAGCGATATCCCGGGCACCACGCGTGATAGTATTGAAGACACCATACATCTGGGGC